>CAZVUZ010000255.1:0-1814 GCA_964630485.1 uncultured Ignavibacteriales bacterium | reverse complement strand
CGGGTCGGTATAGACATCCGAGGACCCCGAAAGGTGCAGCGGCGGGTCCGCCCCCAGAAACATCCCCCGCACCAGAAATAGAAAGCCCAACAGGGCCAGGACTATCGCGGTATCCCGTGATATAGCCTTAGCTGTTTTCTTAGCCTCAGCCAAAGAAGGATTTTATCCTTTCCGCAACACAGCCGACCATATCGTCGGTCATTTCCGGATAAATCGGCAAAGATAGGATCTCGCCGACGAGCTTCTCGGTGATCGGGAAATCCCCGGCCTTATAACCCAGATGGTCGAATGCCTTCTGGAAATGAATCGGCACCGGGTAGTGAATAATCGTCGGGATCTTGTGCTCGCCGAGGTATTTCTGCAATTCGTCGCGGCGTTCGGTCTCGATCATGTACAGGTGGTAGACCTGTTCGTAATTGGGATCGCTGTTCGGCCGTGTCAGCGGCAGGCCTTCGAGCAGTTCGTCATATTTGCGGGCAACGCGGTTGCGCTCGGCGTTCCAGTCATCGAGGTGTTTGAGTTTCACGCCCAGCACCGCTCCCTGGATACCTTCCATGCGGGCATTATAGCCGAGCATGTCGTGATAGTACTTCTTGTCGGAGCCGTGATCGCGAAGCATCCGAACCTTGTGATCGAGATCGGGATCATCGGTGGTCACCGCCCCGCCCTCACCGTAGGCGCCGAGATTCTTGCCAGGGTAGAACGAGAAAGCCGCCATGGCGCCGATTGATCCCGTGCGGCGGCCCTTGTAGCGGGCGCCGTGAGCCTGGGCGGAATCTTCGAGCACCGGCAGACCGTGTTTGTCGGCGATTGCAATGATGGGATCCATATCGGCCGGGCGTCCGGTGAGGTGTACCGGGACAATCACGCGGGTTTTGCGCGAGATGGCCATGGAGAGGAGTTTCGGATCGAGGTTGCGGCTGACGGGGTCAACATCCACCAGCACCACTTTCGCTCCCGCGTGGGCGATGGCCGCGGCGGTTGCTATGAATGTGTTGGCTGCCGTGATGACTTCATCGCCGGGACCGACTCCGAGGGCCTTGAGGGCCAACAGGAGGGCATTGGTGCCGGAGTTGACGCCGGCGCAGTGTTTGGTTTCGCAATATTCGGCGAAATCGGTTTCGAACTGATTCGTGGCCGGGCCGAGGACATAGGCCGAGCTGTCGAGGACTTTTTGGATAGCGGTGTCGATTTCGTCTTTGATTGACTGGTATTGGGCTTGCAGGTCGAGGTATTTAATTTCCATATCTATTCCTTTGTGTCACGGGAAGATAGCCGCAAGCGCAAGTTATGTCAAGGAAGGGATGACGCGGGGTGAATGCGGCGTGTTTAAATCTTCGGTGCCCCACCTTTCAGGTGGGATTCTGCAAGACTGTGGAATTCTCCCGTAGGTCAGGTTTGTCCTCAAACCTGACATCGGCGAAGCTATAACTTCGGTACCGGCAAGCCCACCATACGCTGTCGCTCCTGGACCGGTGACCCACCTTTCAGCACGGGATTATGAACGCATGGCATGCTTCCCGGTGACCCATCTTTCAGGTGGGTTTCTGCAAGACTTCTGCTGACTCATAGCCTGGTAACAGTATAGACGCCGAACAATGACAGCATTCACGGGGCCTGGCGCAAAATGACTACCCATGTTTTGCCTGAGCACGATATGTGAAGGTAAACTGAGTCGGATCCCAGAGTGCCCTCCCACAGCGTGTCTCCCGAAAGACACTCGCCCGCACCGCCTATGTCTAGTAGAATCTGGTCATGGCCACTGGGTAAGGTCTCCTCAAGCGGCGTGCACGTAAACACGACCTCAAACGGCT
>CAZVUZ010000254.1:0-1845 GCA_964630485.1 uncultured Ignavibacteriales bacterium | reverse complement strand
GGTGCTCGGGGGTGGAGTTTTTCTCCGAGGCCAGTGTTTACCTTTCGCGGCATATCCCGCCGGAGTTCGTGGAGGTTATGGAAACGCCGGCTTAGAGGCCGCTGATGTAGGCAAAAGCTTAAAAATTCACCCGAACGTCCGTATTAATAAAGCAGGGGCCGTGGATGGCCCGGGGGATTTCTCGACAATTCTAAAAAGGAGAATCAATATGTTGGTCAAAAGGCTGTTCAGCAGCTACGGGCTGGAAAATCACGGAATCGTGAATCCCCGGAAAGTGCACTGGAACCACAACACACCGATGCTTTACGAAGATATCATCCGTCGCCAGGAAGGAAGCATGGCCCATCTCGGTCCCATCGCGGTCCGAACCGGACTGCATACCGGCCGCGCGGCTAAGGACAAGTTCATTGTCCAGGAAGAGGAAACCGGAAGTCAGGTGTGGTGGGGCAAGGTTAACAAGCCCTATACCCCGGAGAAGTTCGAGATGATGTTCCGCCGCCTGCAGGCCTATTTGCAGGGGCGCGACCTCTGGGTCCAGGACTGTTTTTCCGGTTACGATCCCAAGTATCGCCTGCCGGTACGCGTTGTCACCGAAACCGCATGGCACAGTCTCTTCGCGCGCAATATGTTTATCCAGGCCGAGGCTCACGAGCTGGAGAAACATGTCCCGGAGTTCACCGTTCTGCACGTGCCCAATTTCCAGGCCATCCCGGAGGTCGACGGCACCAACTCCGAGGCTTTTATCCTCCTGAACTTGCGCCGCAAGATGGTGCTTATCGGCGGCACCCAGTATGCCGGTGAAATCAAGAAATCGATTTTCACCGTCATGAACTATCTTCTGCCACAGAGGAAAGTGCTGAGTATGCACTGCAGTGCCAATGTCGGGCCGGATGACGACGTCGCCATCTTCTTCGGTCTCTCGGGCACGGGCAAGACGACCCTCTCGGCCGATCCCAACCGCAAACTGATAGGTGACGATGAGCATGGCTGGAGCGACGAGGGCGTGTTCAATTTCGAGGGTGGTTGCTATGCCAAGATTATTCGCCTGTCGGAGGAATCCGAGCCGGAGATCTACGCTACCACCCGACGTTTCGGTACTATCCTGGAAAATGTCGGCTTCGATCCGGTGACGCGGCGACTGGACCTTGATGATGACTCCCTGACCGAGAACACCCGCGCCGCCTACCCGCTGTCACATATTCCCAATGCTCTGGAAGAGAGCATGGCCGGGCACCCGAAAAGCGTGATCATGCTCACTGCCGATGCCTTCGGTGTTATGCCGCCTATCTCAAGGCTGACCCCGGAGCAGGCGATGTACCATTTCGTTTCCGGTTACACCGCCAAGGTGGCCGGGACCGAGGCCGGGATAACCGAGCCACAGGCGACTTTCTCGGCCTGTTTCGGGGCGCCGTTCATGGTTCTGCACCCGTCGCGCTACGCCGAACTGCTAGCCGAGCGCATTCGCTCTCAGGATGCCGCCTGCTGGTTGGTTAACACCGGCTGGACGGGTGGAGCCTACGGCGAGGGTGAACGGATGTCGATTAAGTATACCCGGGCGCTTCTCAATGCCGCCCTTGAGGGCAAACTGGACAATGTCGAATACGCCACCGATCCGGTGTTCGGCGTCAAGGTGCCGACCTCGTGCCCCGGGGTGCCCTCGGAGATTCTCAATGCCCGCGATACCTGGACCGATAAGGCCGCCTTCGATCGCCAGGCGCAACAACTGGCCGGATTGTTTGTCGAGAACTTCAAACAGTTCGAGGACCAGTCCTCCGATGAGGTCAAGGCCGCCGGACCAACGGCGACCGCAAAGGTGTCATAAATCCCGCGAATCACAGAAAACAA
>CAZVUZ010000253.1:0-1846 GCA_964630485.1 uncultured Ignavibacteriales bacterium | reverse complement strand
AAAGCCATTTTCGATACCGCCTCTGCCAGATAGACAGCTTCGACGCTGCGCACCTGGTTGAAAGACAGATCCACATCGGTATTCGAAGTTCTCACGGCCGTTATGGCAATGAGGCTGAGCATCCCCAAAAGGCAAATTGCTATTAAAAGGGCGCTGCCGCGGTTGTCCGATAGAATACATTTCATAATATTATAACCCTCACGATAAATTTCTTATTACAACGCGCTCGGTAAATGTCAGCGTTCGAACCCCCTGGTTGAAATTGTAATCCTCATCCGGTTTGGAGGGCTGAACTTCCACCTGAATCAGAATCTCATCGGTCGACGGGGCCGTGAACGTTACGCTCGAGACCATATCGGAAAAGAGTTGCGGGTTGCCGCTGTTCACTTTTTTCATGAGTTTCCGGGGCCTGAGATTGGTCGGCAGCATAGCCACCCGGTTCGTGTCAACACCGGCGTAGGCCTCCAGAAAGTAGAGCACCGTATCGATGGGCTGGGTGTCATTATAGAAAACCCACAGGCTGTCGCCGGTAATCTGGTAGGCCGAGTGCGCCCCGACCTTGAACCCGGCCATGCGGACGGTACTGACCATTTCGTCGAGGCTGGCCCGGACATTCTGTTGCATGTCAGAAATCTCTTCCTGAACCAGGGTTTGATTGTGCATGGCCGTGTAAAACTCAAACCCCGCGGTCGCCATTATCCCCGATAATACCAGGGCAATTATCAGTTCCAGCAGGGTGTATCCGGCGGATGTCGTCAACTTCTTCATAATCTTGTTCCCCTGTTGGATCAGCCTTTCAGTACGTATGTTGAATAAGACCGCGTGTGCGGTTTATTCAGGTGATCGGTCCAGTCGATCTGGACATCGACCTGGTAAACCCCCGCGGGTATGGTCGTATCCGAGGCATTGTCGGCAACGGCCGTGGTGCGGGCGAACTGGCCGCGCAGGCCCGTCTCGCGAAGGCTGAAAGGCACGCCCGGAATGGAATCGAGCCCTTCATAAAACTCGATCCGCTGTTTGAGCAGATTGGCGGCCTCGATGTTGTCGCGGGCGATAGTATTGCCCTCGATGGAAGTAACCATCATCGGAGCCAGGCCCAATATGCCCAGGGCCAGGATAATCATCCCGACAAGTACTTCCAGCAGGCTCATGCCCTTGTTATTCAAGCTGTAGTTGAAGCGCACAGTTATATCTCCTGGACAATTATTCATGATAACTCCTATGGCAAGGTGCGTGCCGGACTGATTCTATCTCGAAAAAAGTCGTAAGAAGTTATTGTGAAACAAGATAGGATTCCCGGTCAGGTCTCGGCGGGTGTACCGTGAGGGAAAAGTGTGGGATGAATCCCATTTTATGGAGAGAACAATCTATCCTGTGAACAGTGTGCGCAGGGGTTGAACAGCTATTCCGGGCGGCGAATCAACTGGGTATAAGAAAGGGCAGCAAGCGATCCGGCTTGCTGCCCTTAGGCCAAAAAACGGCGATCCTGCGTGGCACCCGGCCCCTAATTACAGGGCGCAGGTGCGGGACCACCACCAAACATGTAGTAAACGAGATGTACCAGGTCGGAGATATCCACGCCGAGATTGTCTCCGTTAACATTGGCCTCCTCCGGGCACGGCGGCAGGGGGCCGAAATTGAACATGTAAAGCACCAGATCGATAATATCAGAAATGTCGATCTGGCCATCGTGGTTGATGTCGCCGCGCATTACACAGCAGTCGGAAGAAATACTAATGGTGGTCGGAATGACTTCCGTCCCGTCAAAGGCGGCATCGGCATGTACCATTGTCCCGACATTGCGAAGCAACTCAAGGAACTGGCCGACCGACATAAGCAGAAGTTC
>CAZVUZ010000252.1:0-1858 GCA_964630485.1 uncultured Ignavibacteriales bacterium | reverse complement strand
AACTCCGAAAACCCCGGTCTGTGACCGGGGTTTTTTTGTTGTCACGAATAGGTTTATGTGGCATATTCTGGAGAATCGATCTCCGATCGCAGAGTATCTCGGGACTGGAGCAACTGCGATTACGCACAGCTGAAGAGTAGTACAGTGTCACTGATATACAACGTATACGGCAAAACCGACGTCGGCCTCGTCCGTTCCGGCAACGAGGACTACCTCCACATCGACGAAGACTCGCACGTGTTTGCGGTCTTTGACGGCATGGGTGGACATCAGGCCGGTGAGGTAGCCTCCATGACGGCCTCCAAAACGGTCTGGGCGGCCTTCAATCATTTCCGTGCCGAGCTTCTGGCCGATCCGGATCTGTCATTGGAGCAGTCCCTGCCGCCTTCGGGGGAGCTGCTGGTCAAGTCCGTCCGTCTCGCCAATCGCGTCATTCACAACAAGGCCTCTCGCGATTCGACGATGACCGGTATGGGCACCACGGTGGTATCGCTGGCGCTCGAGGACGATATCATGGCCGTGGCGCATGTCGGCGACAGCCGTGCCTACCGCCTGGATGAGCGGCAACTAATGCCGCTTACCTCCGACCATTCCTGGGTGTCCGAGATGCAGCAGAAGAACCTCATGTCGGAGGAAGAAGCTCTGCATTCGGTCGGCAAGAACGTGATTACCCGCGCCCTCGGGGTGCGGGGCAATGTCGAGGTCGATTGTCGGCTGGTCAGGGTCAGGAAGGGCGAGAAGTTTATCCTCTGTTCTGACGGCCTTTGCGGTTTTGCCGATGACGATGAGATATTCAACGTCGCTGAGAAACAGCGCGACGACCTTCCGAAAATGGTCGATGACCTGGTGCAAATGGCCAACGATCGGGGCGGCAATGACAATGTTACGGTGATAGTGCTTGAGATTACCGAGGTGGGAGAGTCGTCCTACAACGAGATGGAAGTGTTTACTCTTCCCGCCGAGTCGGATTCTCTTTTGGGCGTCGAGGATACCTGGCTCGATCGTTTTGCGGAGGCGGAAAAAAAAGAAGAGGCGCCGGACCCGACACCGAACGGTTCGAAAGGTAGCTCGGGCGGTGGTAACAAGTTTCTGCTGACCCTGATCTTTGCGGTCTTCATCATCGTCGCGTTTTTCATAGTCTATTTCAGCACCTCCGGCCGCTGACCTTCCAGCTGGACGTGAATGGGGACAGGGGACATGAGTGGTGAGACACTGCGGTTGATCATGGCGTCAATATCCCAGTTGTCATTTGCCTGTTGTGTTGTCGGCTGGATCTGGTCGATTGTAAAGGCCGTTCACAACCAGGAGCCCGGTCGGGCTTTGATCCTAATCTTCGTAAACTTCTATGCGATTTTCTTTGGCCTCAGGCATTACCGGGAGCCCTCGCCGAAGCAGAACACAAAACTCCAGTTCTGGCTGTATACTGCGGGCTTGTTTGTCTGCCTGCCGTCGACCGTTGCGTATAACATCATCTGGCCGTGAGGGGGTCTGGTCTGAATTACAATAACTCAGTTGTAGGGCGTGTTTGTCTTCAAACCCGCCGCTGGCAATTAGATCTCAAATAAGTATATCTGTCCTGCAAAGGCAGGAAACCATATTCATCCCATTGTTAGGCCGAAAAGTGTCGTAAGACACGCGGTTTACGCGCCCTCTGTGAGTTTTGCCATGTTAATGATTCAAGCCCACCAACCGCTACGCTCTTGGTGGGGGACCGGAGAATCGGAGGATATACGGGCGAGACACAGGTGCGGTCGGCCTATTGTCCCACAGCCGCACCTTTAGAAGCATGCTTGGCGGGTCTGGGGATAGACCCACCATGCAATTTGCTTCGCTATTCATTCCTCCGGCGGCCCACCGT
>CAZVUZ010000251.1:0-2092 GCA_964630485.1 uncultured Ignavibacteriales bacterium | reverse complement strand
GAGCGCGTCTACGACCTGACCGAACGGGTGTTACCCGCATCTGTTGACACCTCCCCGCCCGACAATGAGGAATTGGGCCGGTTCCAGATACGGCGCGCCCTGACCGCCTACGGCGTGGCCCTGGAAAGCGAAATCAGGAGCCATATCCGAAACGCCGACACGGAGATACTAAAGCAATCACTGGCGGCGATGGCAAGCGAGAGCTCAGTGGTGAAAGTGTCGTTGGGCAAGAACGCCGAGGGCGTCTATTATGCCCTGCCCGCTACTCTCGAGCTGGCCGCCGGTTTGCGCAAAACCACGCCCCGCATTCACTTGCTCTCGCCGTTTGACAACCTGATAATCCAGCGCGACCGATTGCGGCGGCTGTTCGGTTTCGACTACACCCTTGAGTGTTACGTGCCCCCTTCGAGACGTAAGCATGGCTACTATGTATTGCCGATTTTGTGGGGCGAACGCTTCATCGGCCGCCTCGACCCGAAAGCCAATCGAAGGACAAAAACCCTGGCAATCAAGAGTATTCAGCTGGAACCCGATGTCAACGCCGATGGCACCTGGCTTGGCCCGCTGGCGACGAAACTGCGGGAGATGGCCCGGTTCAATGAATGCCTGGGAATCACTGTCGAAAGTGCGGCGCCGACAGGTTTTAGAACCGCCCTAAACCGCGCCCTGGCAAACGCTTCCATTTAAGGCCAAATCCGGGCCCAAACCCGGCAAAGTCACCTGAAACAATCCCCGACCAATATCGTAACCTTTAACAGTATGGAATATTTGCAATGTGACTGTACTGGCGGCTTGATCTTTTGTATTATCTCCCTGGAACAGCCCATAAGTTGGCATGTAACTCCAAGACAGGAAAGTATATTATGCGTCTGCGACTAACTGTGATCTGTCTGCTACTGGTTTTGCCTGCAGTCGGACTTACTGCCGAGTGGTTCACAACCGAACTCGACAACGGCCTGCAGGTTATGATTCTTGAGAATCACCAGGTACCTCAGGTGAACATTTCCACCACCGTGCAGGTTGGCGCCAAGAATGAAACGGACTTCTTCGACGGGGCCACTCACCTCCTGGAACACCTGATCCTGTTCCGCGGCACGGAGAAGATGTCGGGCGAGGAACTCGGCGACGCCATGAAGAAGCACGGCGCGTATTTCAACGGTTACACCTCCTCCGACTGGACCGATTTCGTCATATCCCTTCCCAGCGACCAGCTCGATTTCGCCCTGAGTATTCATTCCGACATGCTCTTCCGGTCGAACTTCCCCGAGGCTGCGATGGCGCAGGAACGTCAGGCCGTGATCGAGGAAATCAACATCTCCGAGGACAACCCCTTCCAGAAGGCCTACCGATCGTCGCTCAAGACGCTTTTCGGCAACCATCCCTATTCCAAGAATGTCCTGGGGACCAAAGAGCGCGTGCGCAACGTTCCGCGCGACTCGGTGTATGCCTACTACAAGCGCTACTACGCGCCGAACAATATGACCATGGTGATTGTCGGTGATGTCGATACCAAAGCCACCATGAAGCTGGTGACCGATTATTTCGCGGACATACCGCGCGGCATGGTGGCCAAAGACAATTACTGCAAGCCGCCGAAACGCAACCGTGTAACCGAGATTAGCATCAAGAAGGACATTGGCCAGGCATATCTGATGATGTGCTCGATCGGTCCCAAATCCGAAAGTCCCGATCAATTCCCCCTCGATATAATGGCCACACTCCTCGGCGATGGCGAATCCAGTCGCCTGTGGAAACAAATCAAGGATGAGCAAGGCCTGGTATATTCAATCAACTACAGTTTCTATACCAGCAAATACGAGGGCACGATGTTGGCATTCGCCACCCTCGATCCGGCCAATATCGACAAAGTAGAGGATGCCATTAAGAAAATCTTCTCCGACGTAAAAGCGAACGGGTTCACCGAGCAGGAATTGCGCAAAGCCAAGAACAAACTCAAAACCGATCATTACGCTTCGCTGGAGCGCGGTCTTGATGTAGCCGACAAGTACGCCCAGTACAATTCCTTCATCGGTCGCGAGTTCGTCGATACCTATCCCGACAACATCGAGGCTGTAACGCTGGCCGATCTAAA
>CAZVUZ010000250.1:0-2199 GCA_964630485.1 uncultured Ignavibacteriales bacterium | reverse complement strand
CCGTTCTCTTTGGCCGCCATGGCCATGCCGACGCCTACCGAAAGTCCCTGTCCCAGTGAACCCGATGAAATTTCAACACCGGGAAGATCGAGGTGATGCGGGTGCCCCTGGAACGGCGAACCGAGCATGCGGAGTTTCACCAGTTCCCGCTCCGGGAAGTATCCGGAGACGGCCAGCGACGTATACAGCGCCGGAGCCTTATGACCCGCCGACCAGACGATGCGGTCGCGGTCTTTCCAAAACGGATCTTTGGGGTTGTGCCGAGCCACCTTAAGGTAAAGCGCACAGGTAATATCCATCACCCCGAGCGTGCCGCCCGAGTGTCCGGAACCGGCCGAGCATAACGAAATCAGGTTCAGACCGCGCATGTAATTGGCGCGCTCTTTCAGCTCCTCGACAGTGTAGTCCTTGAGATGGGAATTCGTTTTGGAGTCCGTCATGGGCATGTTTGCAACCTCATCCTATGTGAAAAACTTAGCATGATATCAATTTCCCAATTAAGCGTTTTCGCCCGGGAAGTCAACTGTTAGCGAGTCCCTTTCGTGTCGAAACGGCGGTGAAGTTGTAGCAGTTTCTCCCTCAAATGGCCCTGCGGCTTACTATTCATAATCACGCGGTCGGCCCGTCGGCGATATTCCGAAAACGGCAACTGGGCGCGCTGTCGACGAAGGGCATCGTCCCGGGTAAACCCCCTCATAACCAGGCGCCGGAAGCGTAGTTCCTGCCCGGCATGAACGACCAGTACGTAGTCCATTTCGCGATCGAGATTCCAGTCCAGGAGCAGGGCCGCATCGACGACCACTACGGAAGAATGGTGAGATGCCTCGCGCATACGTTGCTTCAGTTCCCGCAGCAAATAGGGATGGACAATGGCGTCGAGTATTTTCTTCGACCTCTCGTTTTTGAAGGCGAGGGCAGCAAGTTTCTTACGGCGAAGGCGACCGTGAGAATCGATAATCTCCGATCCGAATTCGCGCGCCAGTTTTTTAAGCAATCGGGGTTGCTTTTCCACAACCTCACGCCCAATCTGGTCGGCATCGACAACTCTCGCCCCCATTGACGCCAGAATGTCAGCCGCCGTGGATTTGCCCGATCCAATCAAACCCGTAATACCTATATACATAGCCACCAATAAAAGCCTTCGCGCTCTCGAAGGCAAGCTTGTGAACATCTAACAAAAAGGATTTATCGGAGCCCTGGTGAAGGAGGCGCCGCCTCCTACTTGGCGTCGAGCCAGTTCTCCCCCACGCCAAGATCAACCACCACCGGCACTTTCAGTTTCAGGGCCTTCTCCATCCCCTGCCTCACAATATGCTTTATATCGTCTAACTCATCCTTATGTGTATCAATCACTAACTCGTCGTGCACCTGAAGCACCATCCGGGATTTCATCGAGCTCATCTTCTCGTGGACTACGATCATGGCGCGCTTTATCATATCGGCCGCCGTGCCCTGAATGGGCGTATTGATCGCAATGCGCTCGGCAAACTGCCGGACATTGAAATTCTTCGCCTTGATCTCCGGCAAATAGCGCCGCCGGTTGTACATCGTTGTCACGTATCCCTTCTCCCGGGCCATCTGTTTGGAGCTTTCCATATACTCCTTAATACCGGGATAGCGCTCGAAATAAGTGTCGATAAACTGCTTGGACCCCTGCAAATCGAGTTCCGTTTGCTGTGACAGGCCATAGGCCGAAACACCGTAAATGACGGCAAAGTTGGCCGTCTTGGCGGCCCGCCGCATCTCCGGGGTGACATCGGCGATATCGACGCCGTATACCTCGGCAGCCGTCCGCGAGTGGATGTCCTCGTCAGCTTTGAAGGCCTTGATTAGCCCTTTGTCGTTGGAGTAATGGGCCAGGATACGAAGTTCCACCTGGGAGTAATCGGCCACGACAAGCACATGGTCATCATCGCGCGGGATAAAGGCCTGGCGGATCTGGCGACCCTCCTCGGTGCGCACGGGGATATTCTGAAGATTCGGATCGGTCGATGACAGCCGGCCGGTGGCGGCGATGGTCTGGTTGAACGAGGTATGAACCCGACCGGTAAGCGGATTAATCAGGCGCGGGATGGCATCGACATAGGTATTCTTAAGCTTGGTTAACGACCTGTAATCGAGAATGAGGTTTGGAAACGGATCGAGCAGGGCCAGTTCTTCAAGCACGCGCACGTCGGTCGAGTAGCCGGTCTTCTTGGC
>CAZVUZ010000249.1:0-2217 GCA_964630485.1 uncultured Ignavibacteriales bacterium | reverse complement strand
TGAGACAATTCGCCGCAGAAGCCGGGAAGAATCTGGATGTTTCGTATACGGCAAGCGTCACCCTTTCGGAATACCGCCGGGCCATTGACGGCGGCAGTCCGGTGATACTTAATTCTAGAAAAATGCATCATGTCATCGTCGGCATCGGCTATACCTACCATGACCAGACCAGCTGGATGGTGGCGCACGATCCCTATGGCAAACGCCGCGAGGATCTGTCAGGCTGGGAGAATTACAACGGCTGTGGTAACAACGACACCCACGGCAGGGGCGTGAGGTATCCGTTCCACGAACTTGACCCGGTATATATGCTGTACCCCACGCCATAGAGAAAGGGATGGATTCGGCCTATGGATTTTGACAAACTTTGCACGACAGTATTCGAGGGGCTGAAACCGGTGCTCGAGAGCCACCCGGGTCTGGGCGTTTATGCCCGGGAGCGATCGCGTTTCGACGGCTGGCTGCAGGTGGAACTGGTGCGCGTATTGCAGGAAAAGGGACTCAAGCCGGAGCCGGATAAGGACAAGGCCGACGTGGCCCTGGGCGCCTGGGGGCTGGCCGTGAGAAGCATCAATACCAATATTCCCTGTGACCAGGCGCAATCAAAAACCCGACCCATCGCGAAGAACATCGAAACACTCGTCAAGGATATCTGGAAACTTACCAATCCCGGCCGTTCGTCCGCCTTTTCCAAAAGGGCCATTCTCTTTGCGGTTTTTCCGACGACTCACGACAACGAGCGCTGGCAGGACATTCATTTCCGCCGCATCCGTGACGAGCTCAACCGGGTCGAGCATTTGCCGTTCGAGTTCAGCGGCGGCGTTTCGGGGGTTATTTATCTCGGCCTGTGTTCCGAGACTCAGTAAGGGTTCGTGCCATGGGCCGGTGACGGGGACGGCTCGAATCGGGCGGCAGGCTGATATAGCTCCGCAACAAATCTATTGACACGATTCGGGCCGCCTTTTATTCTTTGGCATATATCATCAAGGACAAAGCATACTTAGAGAAATATCAGGGGTCGACCTCGTCGTGTCGGCTTAATCATAATTCGTCGCCACCGTACGGCGATCAGTGTCATATGATCTGAACCGGAGCGACAATTCCATTACCGGAGACCGCACGGGACTTCGGGGGAGGGAAATTCCATGTCCGTATTTATCGATGTAATTCTGGGCCTGGCCTTCATCTATCTGTTGGTGAGTTTGTTCGCCAGCGTGATAAATGAATGGTTGACGCAGTTGCTCAAATGGCGGGCGAAAGCCCTGGAGAAGGCTATCGGCAGTTTCCTGAAGAGTCCGCCGCCGGCCGCCGCGGGGGGGACGAAGGAAGAAGGGGAGATACCACTTCTCCAGAAATTCTACTGTCATCCCGTGATAAGAGCCCTCCGTGAGGAGCGCCCGGGCGATGAAACGGTGCCATTCGAGAACACCAAGAAACCCTCGTACATTCCCGCCCGCATTTTTGCCGTGGCCGCCTTTGACGTTCTTTTCCCGGAGGGTGAACTCGAAGCGAAAACCGGGAAGGATCTGGCCCGGACCATTGAAGAGGCCGGGCTTCCCGAGAATATCCGGAAAGTACTAATGGCTTATGTGAAATCCGGATCCGACAATATCGAGAAACTCAGAACAAATATCGAGACCTGGTTCGACGACACTATGGACCGGCTGTCGGGTTGGTTCAACCGCAAAGCGCGGTTCGTTACGCTGCTCCTCGGGCTGGCGGCGGCCGTTGCTTTGAACATCGATACCATCTCGGTTACGAAGACATTGTGGCTCGAGCCGACCGTGCGGGCCAATGTCGTCAGTTATGTCGAACAAAACGCCGACTGGTTTGACCCTTCCGGGGGTGAAAATGTGCCCGATGTCAACGAGATCCGCGGTGCTCTCGAACCCATGGGCCTGCCGATTGGGTGGTCCGATGACACGCCGGGAATGGCCATGGATAAGGCGCGTAAGTGTGGCGAAAGCGCCGACGGTGCGTGTTTCTTTTGGTGGCTGATGCACGTCAGCGGATGGTTCCTGACCGCGTTCGCCGTCTCGCTGGGGGCCCAATTCTGGTTCGATACCCTTAAGCGTCTGATGAGTTTCCGGTCCGCCGGAAAGGTGCCCGCGCTGGCGAAGGTCGGGGATCAGCAGAAGAATTAGCAGCCAGGGTTCGAGTAAATGGGGAACGCAAACACTTTTTAGCATGCGGACGGCGGCGCGACTGCACCTATGG
>CAZVUZ010000248.1:0-2334 GCA_964630485.1 uncultured Ignavibacteriales bacterium | reverse complement strand
CAAAACGTCACCCCGACCACACCGCCGGACTCGCCGATGGCGTCGAGCTGTCTGTCGGTGAGATTGCGAGCCGAGGGACAGATGGCATGGGCGGCCGCATGGGTCACCACCAGTGGCTTGTCGGTAATGCGGGCAACGTCCCAAAAACCCCGCTCGTTCAGATGGGCCAGGTCGACCATTATTCCGCCCCGGTTACACTCGCGGATCAACTCCACGCCGCGGTCGGTCAGGCCGGGGCCGGTGTCGGGGGAATGCGGGTATCGGAAGGGAACGCCGAAGCCGAAAACATTCGGCCGACTCCAGGTTAATCCCAGGGACCGCAGTCCGGCGCGATAGAACAGGTGCAAGGCTTCGAGTTCGGGGTCGATGGCCTCGGCCCCTTCGAAATGCAGCACTGCGGCAATGATTTCGTTATGGAGGCAGTCGAGCAGGTCTTCCGTGTTTCGCACTACTTTGAAACGGTTGTCGGACTCGGCCTCCCATCGATACAGCTCGGCCATTACTCTCAGGGTTTGATTCTGGGCGTAGAGAGTATCCATTGGGGCGGCCATTTTCATCTCATAACCGTCCTCAGTAACCATAAGGTCGGCCTTGTTGGGCCCCTTTTCTTCTCCGAGATTGGGAATAAAAATCGCGAACATACCGCCGCCGAAACCGCCTTCGACGGCCCGAGGGAGGTCGATGTGTCCGGAGTCGGAACGCTCCAAAAAGGACCGGCCGCCGTCCCGCTTGTAGACGATATCCATCAGAACGTCGTTGTGACCATCGAAAACGGGTGGAATGTGAGTTGTCGCCATGTCTTCTACCTGTCTGTCATCAATGCGGCGTCCTGCCGCCAACCCTGGGTCTTACCCGGTAAAAAATCACCTAATACTACACCGATGTCGCCAGAAGTCAACGCAATTTTCCACGCCTCGCCAATCGCACCGATTTCTTCGGTTTCACGTTTGGCTGTTTGCAACCTTCGGAACACTTGACCGTCATGTATAGAGAACGTAAATTGCAGGTCATGACTCGTAACCCGGGTACCAACAATACGGAGGTGCAATGAAAGATAGACTCAAGGATTGTATCAACTGGCTGCAAAGCAAGGGCGTCGATTATGCCGATTGCCGATTCGTGCGAACCGAGTCGGAATCGTTGCAGGTCTCGGACGAGAATGTCGATGCACTGTCGCGCAACCTCGACGTCGGGGTCGGTATCCGCGTGCTTCACAAGGGCGCGTGGGGGTTCGCGGCCACGGCCTTTCTCACTGCCGCCGAATTAAAGAAGACAGCCAGTAAGGCCCTTCAGATCGCCCGAGCCTCGGCCATGAGCAACCCGCCCAAGGCCATCCTCGCAGAGCAGGAGGCATTCGTCGATCACTACCGGACTCCCTTCCGGAAAGATCCGTTCGAAGTCTCCAGCGATGACAAGATAAATCTCCTTCTGGGTGCCTGTAAAATCCTCCGAGCTTCCAAGAAGATCAAGACGGCCGAAGGTAAAATGAGATTCTTCCGCACGAAGAAGCTCTTCGTTTCCACCGAGGGCGCCGACATCGAGCAGGACCTGCTCGAATCCGGCGGTGGCATCAAGGTGATCTCCTTCGACGGCAAAGAGGCCTTTACGAGATCCTTCCCCAATTCCTTCGGTGGCGACTACGGTTGCGCCGGCTACGAATTCGTGGAAGCCATGGACCTCACCGGCAACGCCGAACGCGTCCGCGAGGAAGCTATCGAGCTGTTGAAGGCCAAACCCTGTCCGCAGGGTGAGACCACCGTAATCATCTGCGCCTCGCAAATGGCGCTCCAGATTCACGAATCCTGCGGGCACCCGACCGAGCTGGACCGCGTTCTCGGCACCGAGATTTCCCTTGCCGGGGGTTCCTTCATGCAGCCCGACGGCCTCAATAAGCTCAAGTACGGTTCGGATATCGTGAACATCACCGCCGATGCCACCCTGCGCGGCGGACTGGGAACGTTCGGATATGACGACGAGGGCGTCAAGGCCCAGCGTTCGTACCTTATCAAAAAAGGTAAACACGTTGGATACCTCAGCAGTCGCGAGACGGCCCCGATCATCAAGAAACGTTCCAACGGGACCATGCGGGCCGACGGCTGGAATCGCCTGCCCCTCATCAGGATGACCAACATCAACCTCGAACCGGGCGAATGGGAACTCGACGATCTGATCAAAGACACCAAAAACGGCATCTGGCTCGATATCAACAAGAGCTGGTCGATCGACGACAAACGCCTTAATTTCCAGTTCGGCGGCGAATGTGCCCGGGAAATCAAGAACGGCAAGCTCGGACAGATGTTCAAGAAACCGGTTTACACCGGCATTACTCCGGAG
>CAZVUZ010000247.1:0-2350 GCA_964630485.1 uncultured Ignavibacteriales bacterium | reverse complement strand
CCGCCGTTGAGTGAACGGTTGGAAGACATCCCCGGACTCGTGGGACATTTCCTGAGACTAAAGGGAGCCGCAGAGGATACGTTAACATCCGAAAACGCGGATAGGATATGCAGAATCCTGACCGCACGCGCATGGCCCGGCAATGTCCGTGAACTTCGTAGTGATGTGGAACGCCTGTGGCAATTGTCCGGCAACGACATGACGAGATTACCCGAGATGCTCCTGGAGTCGGATCGGCGCTCGCCACGGGAGATATTGAACGACGTTTTGCGACTTACTGATTGGAATCGTCGTGAGACGGCGCGGTTGCTCGGTGTATCGGATAGCACCGTGCGCTCTCGTATTGAGCGATACAGCCTGGACCGAGGTTGACGAGATAAACGATAGCACCTGCCGACAGCTATCAGGAGTAACTGAAAGGGCAGTACCTTTACGGTACTGCCCTTTTTCTCAACGAGTATATCGTTTTGGATAATTCACATTTCTAAACCGGTTCGCTTACAACCTCGAAGCCGTTTCTTATACGCTCGAAAAAATCCACCGCTTCGTCGTGGCAGAAGTCGCGGTTGGTCCACGGCAGGCGCATAAACTTGCCCTTCGCCCAGACCAGCGCCAGTTCGGCGAAAACCTTATTGCCCATGTAAACCCGATGATTGTACTGGACGTGTGAGGCCATTACCAGGTTCTCCGGCGTCAGTATGCCGGGGTCGATATTGACGGTTCTGAAAAGGAAGTCGTGAACCTGATCGGCGTATCTCGGCTCGATTTTCATGCAGGCGGATTTGAGTTCGGCCAGGGCCGCCCGGTTTACCGTTCTCTCGAAGGAGAAGAAACGTCGATGGAGGTTATCACCCATCTCTTCCCGGTACCGCTTGGCATTGGAGCAGGGGATGCCCGATGTTTCGAATTCCACACGACCAAAACGCCGTTCCAGATCACCCAGCGATTCCGCCACGGCATCCATCGAAGAGTAGATTATCGAGACTATTACTCGTCCGGGGGTAGGTTCCTCAATTCTTGCCATACCCTGTAAATAGCGGGCCAGACGGCGCCAGGCAACAAAAACAAGAGATCGTTTTTCAGTCATTCGCACTCCAGGTCGGCGCTAATCGTTGACGGCGGGCCGCCGGCGGCTTATTTTCGGTCAGACCTAATAACCAGGAGTCTCGAGCATGAATCGATTTCAGAACGCTGTCCTGCTTTGCCTTGTGATAACATTTCTGGTGACCGGCTGTTCAATGGGGCCGTCGTATTCCACCGACGTCTCTGCCGCCCTGGATGCAGCCGGAGACAATCGCGCCGAACTCGAGGCGGTGATCGAGCATTACCGGCTCGATGACGATACCCTCAAGCTTGCCGCCGCCTTTCATTTGATCGGCAACATGCCGGGGCATTGCTATGTCACCTATGTCTTTAAGGACAGTGCCGACTCGGTGGTCGACCTCAACGCCACGGAATTCATCGATTTTGATGCCCTCCTGTCATCGGTTGATTCCATCGAGCGGGTGCGGGGCGAACTGGACTATGCCCGCGACGAACGTTTTGACGATGTTGAGACAATTACCGCCGATTTTCTCATCGAGCACATCGACTACGCCTTTCGGGCCTGGCGCGAGAAGCCCTGGGCGCGACAGCTGTCATTCGACGATTTCTGTGCCTATGTCCTGCCCTATCGCGGATCAAATGAGCCCCTCGAATCATGGCGCCGCCCCCTCTGGGAGCGCTATGAAAGCATAGATTCGCTGATCACCGACCCGGTCGAGGCCGCGACCCTCATAAATAACGAACTTCGCGACTGGTTCCGATTCGACGAGCGTTACTACTTTCACCCCACCGACCAGGGTCTGTCGGAAATGATGGATTCGAAGATGGGCCGCTGTGAGGATATGACCAATCTCAGCATATTCGCCATGCGAGCCAACGGCCTGGCCGTCACCAGCGACTACACCCCCGCCTGGGCCGACCACGGCAACAACCACGCCTGGAACGCTATCCTGACTTCCGGCGGCGAGGTTGTCCCCTTCATGGGGGGCGAGGCTAACCCCGGCGATTACGGTCTCTATTATCGCGCCGCCAAGGTTTACCGGAAGACGTTTGCGCAACAGAAGCAGAATTTGATTTTCCAGGAGCGCAGGCAGGAGAAAGTGCCCGGCTGGCTGGCCGGCAAGAGCTATGTCGATGTCACGGCCGACTATTACGATGTTCATGATGTTGCCGTACACTTTGAACAACCGATACCGGATTCGATCGATATTGCCTATCTGTGTGTGTTCAATTCGGGCCACTGGCGTGCCATTCACTGGGGACGCATCGATGGCGACTCGGCGGTGTTCTCAGACATGGTCGGGGA
>CAZVUZ010000246.1:0-2455 GCA_964630485.1 uncultured Ignavibacteriales bacterium | reverse complement strand
ACCGTCATATTCCCCCAGGTCATCCAGCAGGCAGGAAAACCAGGCCACATCGCCCGATAGGCTCAGGTTGATTCTCAGGTCCTTGATCACGGTCGAGGCTGGACGAAGTTTGTCATCCATGAAGACCGTTTTGATGGTCCGGTCGAAATCATCGAAACAGGTGACCGTCGATTTTGAGTCAGGATGAAAAATGAAGAAGTTCGGGTCCTCGGCTACACTGCTGTAAAGCCTGTCGATGTTCTTCTCCGGAAAGGGCCATTCGATACAGTCCCGGATGGTCTGTTCAATCATTGCTTTCTCGGTTGTCATGTTATCCTGCGGCACAACTAAACCTCCTCCACACGATTAATGCTTACAATGTCTTCATTCCTATACGATGATCTGCACCCGAGGTTGCTGTTGCTCGGGTCGGTTTCTGGGGACTCTGACCGAGGGTCGGGCAACAAAGGCCGAACGCATCGAGGCCATCCGCCTGGCATGACGGTGCGCCACCTGGACAAGATTGTGTCCACTTATCCATAAGGCAGGTTCCAATGCGGATTCCCCTGTACAGATTTCCAAAACCTTTGGCAAATATACACGTATTGGATAATTGATGCGTCAAAGATTAAATACGGACAGCCTGCCGTCGATTTCGGCGTAGACCCCTCGAAAGAGGGCATCGGCACCGTTGTCACCTCAGATACCAGGATGGAGTGGGTAATGAAAATGATGTGGGTTCTTCTGTCAGTTGTAATTCTGTTACTTTCCGGTGCCAGCCGAGCCACTTCCGAAGAGATTCACTTAGCGGCGGAGGCGGGTAATATCGACAGCGTCAAGATTCTGTTGGCGCAGGATCCTGCCCGTATCCGATCGACCGACGAGGGCGGCTACACACCGCTGCATAAAGCCGCGTATGCCGGTCACGCGGATCTCGTGACTTACCTTTGCGGTCTTGGGGCCGACCTTAATGCGCCTTCCAACAGTGGAAGCAGGCCTCTGCACGGTGCCGCCTTCTACGGCCATATGGAAGCGACGGAAAGTCTGATCGACGCCGGTGCGGACGTTAATGTTGTGAACAGCGGTGGGTATACACCGCTCCTGTCGGCTATGGCAGGAGGATACATCGAAATCGCGCAGGTTCTGATCACTAATGGTGCCGATCCCAACGTCACCACCGACGGCGGTCAAACGGCTTTGATGGTTGCGGCGCAGGCAGGTAACATCGAACTGACAAGACTGATACTCTCGAAGAATCCGGATCTTGAAGCCGTCGACTCTTACAGACGCACCGCTCTGCTGCTGACAGCCCGGGAGAGCGGCAACACGGAGGTCGCCGCGCTCCTGATCGATGCCGGCGCAAACATGAACGCCAGAGACAGATTCGGCGGTACCCCCCTGGGACTTGCCGCCTGGCGCGGCTTTGCGGGCATCGTGGATTTGTTGATGGAGCGGGGGGCGGAATTTCCGTCGGATCAGGGACGGCTGAACCGTTTGCTCACCGACGCAACGGAGAAGAGTCTGCCCGGACTCTTCGCGGAGGTCGTAACCAGGGGCGCCGATATTTCCGAGAGAAATCCGAATAACGGATCCTACCTTCATTCCGCGGCCACCGGTGGCAATGAGCAGATTGTCCGGGGGCTTCTGCAAAAGGGCCTGCCGATAAACGAACGCGACAAATACGGCTGGACGCCGCTTCATTGTGCCGTCACGCGCGGTCGTTTGGAAGTTACCCGACTGCTCCTTGGCGAAGGTGCCGATATCAACGCCGCCACCACCGCCGGTAACACGCCGTTGAGTCTCGCCCATGATCGTGAACGAGTTCAATTGGTCGAAATGCTGATTGGGAAGGGAGCGGATGAGAATCGGGGTGGTTTCGTTGAACTGGAAGAACCCTATTTCGGGCAAACACCCCCCGGCAACACACCGGTCTGGTTCGCACCGGACATTGTCTCGTCCCCCCGGTTCGAACACAGCAATGTGGCGTTCTCGCCCGATGGCACCGAGGCCTTCTGGAGCTCATCGTATCATCTTGATGACTCCGGTTACACCTGGTCGCGCATGCTGACCAGTCACATTGAGGACGGACGCTGGACCAAGCCGGCGATGGCTTCGTTCTCAGGTGTTAAACTTGGCGACGATGCTCCGTTTTACGTCGCCGATGGTTCCAGATTGTACTTCGTATCGATGCGACCGGTGGAAGAAGGTGGGGAAGGCTCGGGTTTCCATCTCTGGATGGTGGATCGAACAAGTGACCGCTGGTCCGAGGCCCATCTTGCCTCAGCCGAACTCAACGAAATTGGTGATCGTTCTTACCGGTCAATGGCGGCCAACGGCAACGTGTATGCCTCCGGTCCCAGTGGCGATTACCGAAGAAGCGGCGATATTTTCGTGTCCCGATTCGATCAGGGCCGACATACGTCTCCCGAGAGTGTTGGGGGGCAGGTCAACAGCGCATTCGAAGAGCATGCCTGCG
>CAZVUZ010000245.1:997-2493 GCA_964630485.1 uncultured Ignavibacteriales bacterium | reverse complement strand
TGAGACTCAGTCAAAACCTCTATTACCAATTTACACAATAATCCTTGCACTACCCGCAACGAAGATTTCTTGACAGAATTCAGCTAATAGGATATCTTTTGGTTGTAACATCGAAAGACAGGGCATCTCAAATATCAGCACAGAGAAGAGCCTCGGGAAGGAGTCCTCAAGATATGCGAACCAAGGCAATCCTCATGGCAACCCTCGGCGTTTTGCTCTTTGCCGCCGTCATTATTGGTGACGATTGCAAAAAACTGACCTCAGGGCTTATGACCGTTGATCCCGCTGTCGAATTGCAGTTCACGCCGATCACACGCGACGCCTGCGAGATGTCAAAACACTGGGCCAATGACACTATCCTGGGCTTCAACTCGGCCTATGACTTCGAGCACAAAACTGTCACCTACTTCACCCCCACCGATTGCGGCAGTCCGGCCTTTCCGTTCCAGATAACCGGTTTCTCTTTCACGTTGCTCGATCCTCCCGATTACATCGATCCGCGCCCTTACAAATGGCCGGTGACGGTCGATGTCGTGGTTTACGCACCATACTTCTGGCTCGATACTTGCTCCGGTCCGGGTGATGAGTTATGCCGGATTTCCGTTGTCTGTGACTCTGCTACCTGGGCCTACCCGAATGTAGGAACCGTGGATTTCCCGGCGTCCTGCTGCGTAAACGGACCATTTTTCATGGGCGTTGAGTACCAGGACACGGCTTCGCAGCCTCTTCCCTCGATTGTCTACGACACAGATTCCGACCCGAACCTTTGCCACATCTTCACCTGGTACTGTGATGAATGGTGGGGCTGGTATGCCTTCTGGCCGGAACCGCCGGGGTATCCCTTTTACTGGGTTTACGGTGAAACCAATTCCACCCAATGTATCGAGGACTCGGACGGTGACGGCGTCAGCGACCAAAGCGACAATTGCCCGTCGGTTCACAATCCGGATCAGCTGGATGCCGACAGCGACGGCCTGGGTGACCTGTGTGACATCTGCCCCAACCACCACGATCCCGGCCAGGAGGACACGGATACAGATGGCTTTGGTGACGCCTGCGACAATTGCCCCGGGGATTTCAACACCAGCCAACTTGACGGCGACGGTGACGGACTGGGCGATGTATGCGATGCCTGCCCCTGTGACCCATACAACGACAGCGACGGAATTTGCGGTGATATTGATAATTGTCCGACAGTGGCCAACCCCGACCAGCTCGACTCGGATTTCGACGGCGTGGGCGATCTGTGTGAGATCGTGACTACCTGCATCGGCATGCGTGGCAATATCGACGGTATCGTGGGAGACGCCATTGACATCGCCGATCTCGTCTATCTCGTCGACTACATGTTCCTCGACGGCCCGCCTCCCCCCTGCATGGACGAGGCCGATGTCGATGCCAGCGGCGATATTGATATTTCCGATCTGGTTTACCTCGTGGCTTACATGTTCGACTTCGGTCCCGACCCCGAACCCTGCTGACATAAACGTTGAACC
>CAZVUZ010000245.1:0-987 GCA_964630485.1 uncultured Ignavibacteriales bacterium | reverse complement strand
TATAATTATTAACGGCCTCCGGCAGTTTTCCCGCCGGCCGTTTTTTATGGGGACTGGTGGACGACTAAATCCGCAATGAACTGCTTGCCTAAACACCAAAAAGTATTACCTTAGATCGCGCTAATTGATAACGGTTTTAGGAAAGGAATGCTTCATGACCCTGAGTACGCTGCAGAAAATGGCCAAGGACAATAAAGTTGAGTTCCTTGATCTCAAGGTTAGCGACCTGCTCGGCCTGTGGCATCATATTACTCTGCCCATTGCCTCTTTAAACCCCGAGATTTTCAAATCGGGTGTTGGTGTTGACGGCTCATCCATGCCCGGATTCGCGTCCATTGAACGTGGCGACATGATACAGATACCGGTGGCCGAGACAGCCTTCATTGATCCGTTCTATACGCGGCCAACGCTATCCATGCTTTGTGACATCATGGACGTGGGTAAAAAAGTAACTCCCTATTCCCGTAACCCCCGTCGGGTCGCCGTGGATGCTCAGAAATACCTGGCAAAGATCAGGCCCGGACTCAAGTCAATCCTGGGTCCCGAATTCGAATTCTATGTTTTCGATAAGGTCAACTTCTACCAGGGTCCCGACCAGGCCTTCTATTTCCTTGATTCCAGCGAAGCAGAATGGAATGCCTCCGAGGATGATGAGAACCTCGGTTACAAGATCCCTTACAAGAAGGGTTACCATGTTGCGCCACCGATGGACCGCACCTACAACCTTCGCTCGGAGATATGCTCCATGCTCGCCGCGGTCGGAGTGCCGATCAAATATCACCACCACGAGGTCGGCGGCGGCGGCCAGCATGAAATCGAAACCAAATTCGCGACTTTGCTGGAAATGGCCGACATGTCGATGGTGATCAAGTATTTCGTCAAGAACCAGTGCTTCCGCGAGGGCAAGTCGGCGACTTTTATGCCCAAGCCGCTATTCAACGAGCCCGGTTCGGGACAGCACGTTCACCAATTCCTGGCCGACAGCAA
>CAZVUZ010000244.1:1400-2596 GCA_964630485.1 uncultured Ignavibacteriales bacterium | reverse complement strand
ATGGAACCGAAACACCGCTCATCGATATTCACCTTCACCTGTCCGGACTACAAGAAACTCTGGTCACAGATTTTTGAAAAACATATCATGATGGCGCATCGCGAGGGATCCCTGCGGGTCGCCGCCCACCTCTTCAACAACCGGGCCGACATCGATTACCTGATCGCGGTACTGGACGATTTCGCAAAGAAAAGAGGGTAGGCAATCTCAGAAGGTTCCGAGGATCTCCAGTGCTATGACCCGTCCGACCAGCTCCTGGCCGGCGGCGTTGAAGTGAATGAAATCGCGGCGGGGATCGTCGAACAGGTCGCCATAAATATCGAATTTCTCCGCAATATCCACGAGTGGGACGGACTCGTCCGCGGCTAACTGTCGCATCTTAAGGTTGTAGCGCTCGTGAAAACGCACCGCCGACTCCCAGGGGGTATCGGCCACGCGGTGCAGGGCCGGGTCGGGCTGGGTTAGGAGGATCGGTTGTATGCCGCGCTCGCGGGCGAGGGCGCAGATCGCCCTGATATTGTCATAGTACTCGTCGATCCCGACGCGATACACCGGCGCACGCCGATCAAAAAGGGAGTCCGGGTCCTTCTCAACGACCGAGAGGACGATCTTCTTAAGCAATCGATAAGAATGTAATCGCGAAAACGTGTTCTGAATTCCGAGCACGAACTTCGGGGGGAATTCCTGGTCCCGGTCGGGAATCTGCTCAGAAGAGGCCCACTGGTCATTCCAGCCGTACATGATGGTGATCACGTCGGGTTCCAGCCGGATCAATTCCTGTTCGAAAAAGCGGCGGCCCTGGAAGGTGCTGTAACCCGGGATGCCGCCGTTGATGAGCTCGTAGTTCTCTCCGAGCACCTCGCCGAGCTTCTCGGCATACGTCGCGCCGTCGGCCACGCCCCAGCCGAAAGTGCAGGAATTACCGAGTGTGATAATGCGCGTCCGCGTTTTCTCTTGCGGGACCTCATCGCCCCGCAAGCCCAGCGAGTTAATGTGGTAGGTGCGGCCCTCGAAAAAGTCCGAGGTGATCTCGCGGTCGGGCCGAAAACGCCAGAAAAGATCACGGTCCTTCATAAAAACATCAGGGTAGTCGAGGGCCCGGTTGAGGACGAAAAAGCGGTTTTGCATGTAGCTGTCGATACCGACCACGCGAATAAGCAGTTCGACTATGAGGACGAACGCGATCAGGGTCGCCA
>CAZVUZ010000244.1:0-1300 GCA_964630485.1 uncultured Ignavibacteriales bacterium | reverse complement strand
CCGACCACGCGAATAAGCAGTTCGACTATGAGGACGAACGCGATCAGGGTCGCCAGGGCCGCCGTGAGGCGGAAACGGGTTGTCAGACGAGGCTGTGACATCAGTGGAATATACGGCCCGGTGCTTCCGAGTGGCAACTAAAGTTGATCAGAGACAGGGAAGCCTGTTAGAACAGGGAGTAGATAAAGGGCGCCAGGGCAGAACTCTCTGTGAAAACGATCAGCAAGGAAAGCAACAGCAGAAAAACGAGGATAGGACCCAGCCACCACTTCTTGGAAGTCCTCAGGAAATACACCAGTTCCGAGAAAATTTTCAATCGTCTGTATTTGCTCATAACATCTGTTCGTTCCGGCTTGTTGTCCGCGCTCAGTCGATGCCTTTCTCGAACCGGAAGCGTTCGATAAGTCCGGCTGGACAACTGCCTTTGTCTATTAAATATCTACCCAGCAGCAAAAGGTCAATACCGCCGGAGCAGAAAGTTGCGAAGGCCTCTTTGGGGGTGTTGACGATGGGATGGCCGCGCAGGTTAAACGACGTGTTCAGCACCACCGGAATGCCCGTCACGGAGCGGAAGCGGTCGATGAGGTCGTAGAGCAGGGGATTGTCCGCGCGGTTGACAGTTTGAATGCGGGAGGAATTGTCGAAATGCGTCACGGCCGGGATGACATCGCGCTTGTCCTCACGGACGGTGAAGTTAAAAAGCATATAAGGTGAGTCGTTGACTCCTTCAAAGAATTCTGCGGCTTGCTCGGCCAACACGGCCGGTGCGAAGGGCCGAAACGGCTCCCGGTATTTGACGGCGGCATTGATTTTCTCTTTCATCGACGCAGTGCGCGGGTCGGCAAGGATTGACCGAAACCCCAGTGCCCGCGGACCAAACTCCATGGCGCCCTGGTAAACGGCGACGATTTTCCCGGAGGCCATGGCATTTGCCAGGCGATCGAGGTGGCTCTCCAAGGGGTCGTCTTCAAAGGGAATAGCGTTATCCTTGAGAAAGATCTCAATGTCGCTGTCGGAGAACTCGGGACCGATGCCGAAAAACGGCTGGGGTCGTTTGTCTTCGCCCGTCAAACGGTGGTGGACATAGAGCGCCGCCCCGACCGCACCGCCGGAATCGCCCGCCGCCGGCTGGACATAAATGTCGTCGAAAACTTTTTCCTTCAACAATAAGCCGTTGGCCTTGCAGTTGAGCGCCACCCCGCCGGACATGCACAGATTGGGACAATCGGTGACGTCGCGGGCGTTACGGGCCATGCGGACAACGATCTTCTCTGTAACCGCCTGAATCGAAGCCGCCACA
>CAZVUZ010000243.1:0-2596 GCA_964630485.1 uncultured Ignavibacteriales bacterium | reverse complement strand
TATTCTGAAGGGTGGCTGAGTACCTCATCGACGAGCCTACGCCATCGCGCATGGCCTCGACGATTTCCGGCCGGGAGCCGTGATTTTCCATGTCCTGCGGGGCTTCATCCGAATCGGCCAGGACCACGCCCGAGGCCAGGACGACGGTCATCCTGGTGTCGGCGCTCCGGCTGAGCTGCTTGCAAAGTGCGTCCACAGCCGTCGTGTCCCCGGAATCGAGCAGGGTCTGGATGTGGGGCAGAACCAGGTTTGCCCGGGATTCGAGATCGGCGGCGGTCGAACTCAAAAAAATCTCTCGCTGTGAACGAACGCCGTACCAGGCAATGGCCACGACCGCCACCAGGGTGATCAGAAGGTAGGACGGATAGAGCTGCCAGAGAATCCGACGTCGCCCCATTACTCGTGCTCCCGGAAACGGTAGCCGACACCGCGCACGGTCTCGATATACTGACCATATTCGCCGAGCTTCTTTCTCAAACTGGCAATGTGAACGTCAACTGAACGATCGGTTACGATAGCATCTTCGCTGTGCGTGGAATCGACGATCTGGTCGCGCGTGAAAACCCAGCCCGGCCGGCGGGCCAGGAAATGCAACAGCCGGAATTCGGTGGTCGTGACAGTAAGCGGTTTACCGTCAATAACAACCTCGTGGCGCCCCGGATCAACGATCATCTCCCCAATCTTAACCGGGGCATCCTCACTCTCGACAGCCGTCCTTTTACGCCGCAGGACAGCTCGCAGGCGGGCCACCAGCACCCGGGGGCTGAAAGGCTTAACGATGTAGTCCTCGGCCCCCATTTCAAGGCCGGTCACGATATCCACTTCCTCCCCCCTGGCGGTCAACATTACTACCGGCACCGAACGGGTCCGCGGGTCAGCCTTGAGAGCGCGGCACACCTCCAGGCCATCCAGTCCGGGAAGCATCAGGTCCAAAAGGATCAGATCCGGCAGTTTCGAACTCGCCATCGCCAAGCCATCCTCGCCGGTGTACGCACACATTGTGTTGTAACCGGCCTGTTCAAGATTGTACCTGATCAGGTCGCTGATATCTTTCTCATCTTCAATGACGAGTATACTCTGTGAGTTCATTCCTCATCCACTGCCGCAAATTATAGAACCAATTATAACGACCACTCGGGTCCGAAACCAGCATTAATCGTGCACACGCCCGGCCCCGCTCGCTCACATACATAACACTTGAGTTTCGGGACGCAATTTGTATTTTGCCTTATCGCAGATATCTAAACTATACCGGTGAGAGGAGGCCGATGATGGCTAATTGTCATGAAATGAAAATGGGTGAGGTTTATACCTGCAAGGAATGCGGCCTCGAATTAAAGGTGATCAAGGAGTGCCGCGACGCCGGCAAACCCGCCACAGAATGCAATTGTCACCCGGAAGGCGGCCCCTGCACATTTTCATGTTGCGGTTACGAAATGATCCGGAAGACGGACTAATCGCCCGAACGAACGCCTCTTATGAAGGCATCGGCGCGTATAATGACTTGAAGCTCTGTTACGAGTTTATTCGAGATGAACAGATTCACTGAACCCGGAGAAGATATGAGATGCTTTAGCTGGAAATCACTTCTGGTGCCGTTTTTGGTCTTTGCCCTGGCCGCGGCCGCAACCGCCGGTTCGCTTGATCCGATCAGCGGCGAGGCCTTTGACTCTCTCCTCTTCTCACAGGAGTTTGAACTGCAGGAGCGCCTGGAGGAAATCTTCCCGGAATCGCAGGGCTATCTTATCACGGGGCCGCTGGATCCGCTCATGGTGGCCGACGCCGGCACCCGCCAGATTTATTCTTCAGTGCGGGTGATTTGTCCCGACCTCAAAGCCTACGAGAACGCCGTCCGCCGCATCCGCCTGGGCGGGCAACTGAGTGTATACGGCGTCAGCAACGCCGAACCTGGGCAATCGTTTCAGCCCGAGGGTTACAGCGGCAAGCTGATGGTCCTCAATTGGCAGGGCGGGCGCAAGACAGTGCAATTCAATACCATCGGGCAGACATGGTATCTGATATGGCTCAGGCAGGTCCTCGACCGGGGTTGGAGAGACCTCAATCAGCCGGCGCGGCAGAAATTCGCCGCGGATCTGTCAAGATGGCTGCGCCGGGTTGATGCCGGCCAGTACGACGCGCCTCCCGAGGCGACCGACTACGGCCTGCCCGAAAACGTCGGGATTTTCGCTCCGCCGCCGCCCTATGTCATTGAGGGTTACCAGAACTACAAGGACGAACTGACCTCACATGCGACCATAAGGACGTCCTTCGCGGATGGAGTCGATTCGCTGTTACTTGAGGGCGACCTGATCGATACCCTGATCGCCCGTGCCCCCCAGGAAGCTTTCCCCAACAAAGAGATAGCCATGATGTCGAAGGAGCTGGGTGAATTTTTCGAAAGCGGCGGCGATATGAGGTCCCTTCAAACCCTGACGGCGGCGGGTTTCGACACCCTGCAGGCCGGCGAGTATTTCTTCGTCGTCGATATCACCGGGAAGATCCGTTTCGGGCACGAGTTGAGCCGCGAGGAGGTATCCCGTATCGAAGAGGAAACCGGCCACAAGGCCCCGCGGGCGAATCATGCCTTTCTATTGCC
>CAZVUZ010000242.1:0-2622 GCA_964630485.1 uncultured Ignavibacteriales bacterium | reverse complement strand
GAAGAGAACGAACGGCGGCCGCTGGTGTCGCCCGACGGCAGGTATCTCGTTTACTATCGAGACCTCGATCGGATCATTCGCCTTGATCTGGAGAAGAACGAGGAGACCGTCTGGGTCGAGGGGCAGTTCATCGACCTCGCCATTGAGCCGACAATAGAGTATGACTGGTCGCCCGATTCGCGCTGGCTGGCCTTCACCATGGCCGGGCCGACCTATCAGACCGATATTTACGTCGTCGATCTCGACGGCAACGTACACAACCTGTCCCAATTTTCCGGATGGACCCATCGTCCCCGTTTCTCACATGACGGTACGAAGGTCTACTTCACCTCATGGATACACGACCGCGACGATACCTACGAAATCGACCTCGTGCCGGAACCGGTGGAGTTTTATGAAACCGCCTTCGACAGCCTCTTTGCCGCGGAGGATGACTCCAGGAAGAAGGATGACAAAGATGCCGAGGCCGTGAAGGACAGCATCCCCGAGGTAAAGATCGATTTCGAGAATATCGAACGGCGCCGTCACCGTGCCTACCGGCTGGCTGCCTCGAGCTTCAACCCGGTCCTGACACCCGACGGTTCGGCATATCTTTTCGCCGCCTCGCTTCTGGGTAAGACCCAGCTATGGGCGGTCAATACCGAGGACGAGCCGGACCTGAGACAGGTCACAAAGTCGGCCGGCAATATCAGTTTCCCGGTTATCACCGGAGATTCCAAGACCGTGTACTATCTCGACGGCGGCAAGGTGAAATCGATTGCCGTTACGGGCAAGGATGCCGAGACGTTGGCGTTCAAGACTTCCCTCGACATTGATCGGGCCGATTTGAGCCGCCAAAAACTGCATGAGTCATGGCAGTTGCTTAACAGCTATTTTTACGATACTACTTTCCACGGCACCGACTGGACGGCGATGCGCAATAAGTACGAGCCAGTGGTCGAACACGTCCGCACCGAAGAGGAACTGGCCAATCTGCTCAAAGAGCTGATGGGCGAATTGCGTGCCTCGCACCTCAGTGTCTACCCGAACCTTCCCGCCACGCCGCCCGCCATGCGCACCGGCGCCACCGGGATCAATCTGGACTATCGTGAACTTGAGAGAACCGGCAATTACCGGATCGCGTCGGTAGTGACAGGGTCACCCGCCGATCGGGCCGGTATCACGGCCGGGGGATATATCACCGCCGTCAATGGCAAGCCCCTGGGGACGGGTTCCAATCTGTTCCGCATTCTGGCTGGCACCGAGGGGAACCGCGTTAGTCTGACAGTAACCAATCAACCGACTGGAAAAGGCGAGCCTTTTACGGTCAAGCCCGTCTCGTCGATCAATGATCAGGTATACAATGACTGGGTGCAACAACGGCGCGACCTGGTCGATTCGCTTTCCAACGGGCGTTTGGCCTATCTGCACATCCCGCGGATGTATAACGATCGCCTCAATGTATTCAAGGAACAACTGGTCTCTATTGCCGAAAATAAAGAGGGTCTCCTGATTGATGTCCGCAACAACGGCGGCGGCAGTATTGCCGTGCACCTGCTCGGCATTCTCGTTAAAAGTCCCTACTTCCTCCGCGCCTTCCGGCAATTCCCGGCCACGAGCGAGAACAAATTGCGTTCGGAGGCGGTGGAGAAGCCGATGGCTCTCCTGATCAACAATTACGCGGCCTCCAACTCCGAGATCTTCGCCGAGGGATTTCGCAAACTCGGTCTGGGTAAAATCATCGGCGTGCCCACCTCGGGGGCGGTGATCGGCACCGGATCGTATCGGCTCATCGACGGCACCCGAATAAGGCGTCCCTCCACCGGGGCCTATACGATTGACATGGTCGACACCGACCTGGTCCCGCGCCAGCCGGATATCTTTGTGGAAAACCTGCCGGATGATTTCATCAACGGCCGCGACCCTCAATTGGTGAAAGCCGTTGAGACCCTGCTCGAAGAACTGTAATTTGAAATCAGCTTGTTGACCGGGCCGGCCTTTGTCGGCCCGGGACCGGCAGACCGGAGAGGACGAGGGCGACGAAAATCAGCAAACCGCCGATAGCCCGGTGGGTGACGAACGGTTCCCCGCCCAGGGTCCAGGCAAAAATTCCGGCGAAGACCGGCTCAAGGGCAAACACCAGCGACACCCGCAGGGGAGAGGTCACTTTCTGGGCCAGCATCTGCACGACAAAAGCCAGCAACGTGGGGAAGATCGCCAGGAACACAATTGTCCGGCCCGCCGATGAGGTCGTTATTTCAAACGGCAACCCGAGAATCGCCGAGGTGAGGAGACTCAGCACACCCACGATGAAGAATTGCTGGCAGCTCAGGACCAGCGGGTCGAGGTCGGCCTTCAGGAATTTATCGACATAGAGCAAATGCAGGGCATAGGTCATGGCTGCCAACAGGGTCAGGATATCGCCGAGGTTGACATCATGAAGTCCCCCCGTCAGGGTCCACAGTCCGATCAAAGCAACGATGGAGGCCGCGACTTCCATAAGCGACGGTTTGCGCTTGAATATCAACCGCAGAAACAGGGGCACGAAAGCCACGAAGAGACCGGTGATGAACCCGGAGTGGGCGGCAGTGGTGTATTTGAGCCCCACCGTCTGGGGGATATAGAGCGACCACAAAAGGAACC
>CAZVUZ010000241.1:0-2675 GCA_964630485.1 uncultured Ignavibacteriales bacterium | reverse complement strand
CCGAACATAAAAAGTAACAAAACGAACCCATTTCCCACAGCAGGCCGATGCTTCTGAGGCGAACGCACGGGCGACCTGCCGGTCGCCCTTACCAGAAGTATACAGGTCGGTCAATCCGTAATGGTAGCGCGCCGCTACCCCTTCACGGCCCAGCGGATGAGGTCGGCCAGACGCGGCGGTCGTCCTTGCGTCAATATCCCCACCCGGAATATCCGACCGCCAACCCACACAACTCCAGTGGCAAAGACGAGTACGAGGACAAGTCCCACCCAGGGCTGCCAGGCGGGGATCTCCATCGGGGTCGCCATGCGCACGATCATGATTGCCGGCGTGAAAGGCGGTATGAACGACAGCCAGGTGGCAAAACTCGCCAGCGGCGCGCTCGCCACCGGCACCAGCACGAACATGGGGAAGAGGGCCGGGAACATCATCGGGAAACTCAGATTCGAAGCATCCTTCGGATCCGAACAAAGCGCCCCCAGCGTCGCTGAATAAGCCCCGAACATAAACACCGCCAGGACCATGTAAACATAGAACCACGGCAAAACATGCAACGGCAAATGCTCCAGGTACCCGGTATAACCGGCGGTGGCCACAATCCCGACCACATACACCGTCGAGACCGTCAAAGCTACCGCGACCCCGCCGAGCACCTTGCCCATCATAAGCTCGAACGGCGTCACCGACCCCAGAAGCACCTCCGCGATACGCTGAGTTTTCTCCTCCATGACAGCCGTCAATAGCGGCGCCACGCCGAAAATGACCATGGCGAATATCAGCACCATGAAGGCCGCCGGAATCCCGATGGCTTCGAGTTCCTTGCTCTGACGGGCTTCGATAATCTCGCCTGTCTCGTCGTTGACATCGGTCAGCCCCAACCTCTCGACGTCAATCCATGACAGGGCGGCGTTGGCGACTGAGTCACTTACCCCATATTCTCTTAAGCGTAGCGACCTCAAGTGATTGTTTAAGGGTGAATTTAGCCAGCCGGGGATGCGATCCATGGCCGCGTTGCGGGCGGGATAGGTGATTCGCGAGTCGACCGAATCCTCGAATGGTTTCAGGACATCGGCCCCGATTTCGATGTAACCTTGGTACTTGCCGTCGCGAACCTGATTCGACAGGAACACCTGCTGGCCGGAACGGTCGAGCGAATCGGGCGGGACGATTTCAAAGAGATAGGCCGGTCGAATCTTGTCGCCGCTGACGGAGTCGTGAACGAATTTGAGGTTACGTTCTTCGGCCAGCTCGATGATTTTCTCGGCGGCAATGCCGGAGTGATCGACAATAGCCACCCGGCGGTCGGTGGTGTCGGTACGGTCACCGACGAGTTTCATGGCGATGAGACTTCCGGTCATGACGACTGGCATGATGACCAGCCCGATGATGAAGCCCTTGGTGCGAACCATCATTTTGTATTCGCGGGCGATGAGGCGCAGGACTCTATTCATGGTTGGCCTCCTCGCTTTCGGGGTTGGCGATGCGGACGAAGATATCGTGCAATGACGGCCGGGTGACCTCAAAGCTCCGCACCCGGGTGCGTTTCATGATGGCGCTTACGATCTCCTGCGGGTCGGCGCCGTCGACGAGGTGCAATTCCTGTTGCTGACCGAAATCGCGGACGCGGTCGACACCGGGAAGGTCCTGCATCACATCGCGGCCGTTCTCGCAGTTGATGCGAACAGTGTCATGGCCGTAGCTTTCCTGGATTGATGTCAGGGTGCCGTCGAGGACCTTTTTGCCCCGATAAATCATGAAGATGAAGTCGCACATGGTTTCGGCCACACCCATGTCATGGGTGCTGAAAATGATCGTTGCTCCGGCGTCTCTCAGCTCCAGCACGGCCTGGCGGATGACATCGAGATTCACCGGGTCGAGGCCGCTGAAGGGTTCGTCGAGAATCACCAGTTCCGGGCGGGCCAGCACGGTAGCGATGAACTGCACCTTCTGGCTCATGCCCTTGCTGAGGGCTTCAACCTTTTTGTCGGCCCATTTGACCACGTCGAGTTTCTCGAGCCAGACATCGACGTCCTTCGCCACCGAGTGTCCGGCTTTGAGCCCGCCGTAGAAACAGAGGACATCGCGCACGGTCATTTTCCGGTACAGCCCGCGCTCCTCGGGGAGATAGCCGACCCGGGCATTCCGGGCCTGTGTCAGCCGCTCACCGAAAACATCAATATCGCCATGATCGGGGTAAAAGATGCCCGTGATCATGCGCATGGTGGTGGTTTTACCGGAACCGTTGGGTCCTATGAAACCGTAGATACTACCCGTCGGAACCGACAGGCTGAGATTGTCCACGGCGATATTCTTGCCGAACGTTTTAGTGACATCCCGCATTGCGACTACGTCCATCGGCGTCTCCCTTGTCTTTGTGTATATCGGATATACTACCTGATAAGGTGCATATTCAAGCTATATCTTACAGAAGGATATTTCGCCGGTGCCCCACCCTCTGAGTGGGATATTCCTGATGGCGCGGTCGTTTGATCCCACCTGAAAAGTGGGTTGCAACTCAAACGGGATTGATGTGGATGCTCTCAGAAACCCTGTGACTTGAGTATGAAAACGGCGGTGATCTCGATGCCGTTGGCGATGTTGTGGGCGATGATCGGAGCCAGAAGGCTTCGGGATTTGGCATATAGATATGCCAGGCACAAACCCGCCCCGATGGC
>CAZVUZ010000240.1:0-2994 GCA_964630485.1 uncultured Ignavibacteriales bacterium | reverse complement strand
CTTCGTGGTGGCAGATGCTCTCTGAGAGGCAGTCTTCAGTCTTCAGTCTTCAGTCGGCCATGGAGGCCGCCGCCGAACCTCCGGCGAGGCCGGTGCCGACGACAATGGCCGTATATTTGCGTTTGTTGGCCGGGTTGACCAGCTTCATCGAAAAACGATGATTGTCCCATTTCTCCGCCAGGGGACCCGAGGGGATTTTTGAATCCAGTTTCATATTAAAATCCTCCTGTCGGCAATGTGACACATTTGAGCAAGACCGCCACCGGCATCGACGCGTAACCGACAAAGAGCACGATCGCCACGATGGTGCCGAGCCGTTCGAGGATAACCTTGTAACGGGGGTTGTTCCAGCCTATCGTCTGAAAAAGACTCGGCAGGGCGTGGTTGACATGAAAGGCGACCGCGAACATGGCTACAATGTAGACGGCCGATATCATGTAGTTCTGGAATCCCAGGATGACCATCGAATAGACATCGTGCCGGCCGGCCACGTCGGTAAGCCCGGCATATTCGGGATTGGTCACAATCAATGTGAAATGTAAAATGTGATAGACGACATACAGCAGTACCGCCAGGCCGGAGTAGATCATCGTTCGCGATGACACCGTGGCCTGCAGGCGCTTTGTACGTGCGTAGGAAATAGGTCGGGCGGAACGGTTCTCAAACCACAACTTTATTCCAAAGAAGATATGTACGATGAAAAACAGGGCCAAAAACGAGCGGATAATCCAGAGGAGGCCCCCAAGGTGTTGAAGTGTCTCGGCGTACTTGTTCAATTGTTCCTGACCGAGGAATAACTGAAGGTTACCAATCATGTGTCCGGTGACGAATCCGATAAAAACGAATCCGGTTACGGACATCAGTACCTTCTTGGAAATTGAGGTATAAGAAGAGTCATCGGCGACGTTAATCGGACTGGCTATGGTTTTAGTACTATCCATATACTCTCCTTTTCTTCTGGGAGAAACAAGGTCTGGATTTTGTAATTGTCAATGAAAAATGGCGGAAATCATATTTGAGGATGATGAAAGCTGAGAATCGTTTCAATTTGAGTCCCACCTGCCCTGAATACCGGTTTTTGTTTCAAGTTCCAGAAGATGATACGTTACTCCTGGCGCCGACAATGGGAAGTTTCTCTTTGATCGCGAATCGGGACCGTCGCTGTCGGTATTTGCGGAAACTCTGCGCCCGGTCACGTGTACAACCACCGGTGCCGAAATCGGCGCCACTGGACCGGCTTTGAGCCGATGGACAATTCGTTTGACATTTTTGGAGGGGCGGTGTATAATCCTTCGGTGTTCAGGCCGATAATTACGAATACGACGGTGTTTACGATTTAATCTTCAGGAGAAATATATGCGGAAGATGCAGGCATTGATTTTAGCTGTTGGTTTGGGTGTTTTCCTGGTGTCCTCGGTAATGGGAGCCACGGTGATGGTCAAGCTGTCCGGTCCCGGTGCTGTCGATGAAAGTACGATCAGGGTCGGCCAACCGGTTTCGGTGGATATCTTCATTGAAAATGATACAATTTACACCGGTTTCACCATGGGCTTCAAAGTCACCTCGCCGGACATAAAATCTATCGAGCACCTCGCCGATTCCGCCAAAGGGATCAACAAGCGCGGCAACATCAAGGGCCACAACGGCTGGCAGGGTAAAGAGGTCTGGGATCTTGGCGGCGTCTATGTCGTCGATACCGCCTTTGACGGCGTCCTGCCCGACACCCTGGGTTTTGGCGGCCTTTGCGTGAAGCACCAGTATACAGCGCATGAATCCGAGAAGAAACTTTCCTTCGATATGGTCGTGCCCACCGCCGGGACGCTGGTGATCGATTCCAGTTTCTTTCCCCCGGGCGGCAAGTGGCTCTTTTCGGCCCCGGCCCGCTATGGTGAGTCGACGGCCCCGGTATGGAAAGGCCCCTATAAATTCAAGGTGATTAAGTAAACTCGCAAGTTATCAGCCCGCCGCCGACGGCGGGCTTTTTTTTGCCCATGAGTACTACGCACGTCAAACCCGAACCCGTTACAACCATAGGTCTTGTCTGTTGGCGGAAGCTGATGGCCATGTTCCTGTGTGCTTTGTTTGCGGTCGCCTGTGCGTCGGCGTCTGTCAGGGCCGAAGACACGGTTGCGGACTCTCTGCGACCCGACACTTCGGGCATCGAAAGTGTCATTGACACTCCCCGGCGGCTGGCGCTTTCCATCGAGCGCGTGACCTCCCATACCATGGCCATCTATGACACCCTTGATGTGTCGCTTAAGGGACAGGGAATCAGTGTGGCCGGTTTCGATATAAAAATCGCCGTTGATAACCCGCTGATCGATATCCTGGAGATTTTTCCGGGTGAGATCTATGATTCCTGCGCCTGGGATTTCTTCAGCGCCCGCCGCATGCAACCCGGCAATCGCGAGGGTGTCCCCCGGGTGATGTGGCAGGCGGTGGCATTGGCCGACGGTGTCCCGGATACCACGCGCCCGGTATGTTTCGGATTCGAGCGGGAGGCCTCGTTGTTGCGGATGGTGGTCTCGTCGGAGCATGCAGGCCCTATTGAGGATACCGCCGTGGCCATTTTCTTTTACTGGGAGGATTGCACCGACAACACCCTGTCGAATCTGACGGGGGATACCCTGCGGCTCACCGATCGCGTTTACGATTATTTCCCCACCGGGGACTTTGAGGGTGACGATCTTTTCCCGACGCGGTTGGGGGCCCCCCAGCAGTGCATCAATCCCAAATCGCTCAACCGTCCGTTGCGGCAGATCGAATGCCACAACGGCGGCGTCGAGTTCCGCATGGACATGGGCGGCGGGATGCCCGAGGGTGACAGTCTCAAAGCGCCGGTGACCCCGGAATCTCAGAGGCAGAACCCGTAGGTCTGGTTGCTTGTCAACCCGACACACACGAAGAGTGTTTTCCACCTGGAGTTGCGTATTTGCGGTGGCAGGTTTGCGGACAAACCTGCCCTACGGCGGCTACGATCTGAAATGGGTTCGT
>CAZVUZ010000239.1:0-3007 GCA_964630485.1 uncultured Ignavibacteriales bacterium | reverse complement strand
GAAGGAGGTTGTCGGTGTGATAGACCCTTTCCATCAGGAAAAGCACATAGCGAATATCGACAACGATTGAGCGTGCCAGGTCCTCGTCATAGATGTAATCAGCGGCCACGCCCTCGTAGTTGCTGTCGAAGTCAAGTCCGATTAACTCGCCGCGGCCGTTCAATACGGGGCTTCCCGAATTACCGCCGGTGCCGTCGTTGTCGGTGAGGAAGTTGATCGCAACATCGTTCAGGTCCCGGTCCGCGTACTCCCCGAAGTTTCCCTTTTGCCAGGCCTGCTTCAGAACCGGTTCGACAATAAAAGGATCAATGCCGGTTTCCTTGTCCATAATACCCGAAAGCGAGGTCTTGATCGTGTAATAGACACCGTCTCGGGGGGAATAGCCTCTCACCGAGCCGTAATTCAGGCGTTTGGTGCCGTTGGCGTCGGGGTACATGGAACCGTTCTTCCATTCGGAATAGGCTGCAATCAGGAGCGGGTGTAACCGGGAGGTGGCCCCGGCCCGGGCTTTCTCTCGCTGACGCACATCGTCCAGTTCCGGCATGAGGGCCTTCGCCAGGTTGACGAAGGGATCGTCGAGGCTCTCGATTTTCTTGCGGTTCGTGGAGAACATCTTCATCCGCTCGTCCAGATCGCCGACACTCGACTGGCCGTAGGCGTTGTAAAGCCACTCGTCGAGGCGGGCTTCCCGCTCAGCGGCGGCCATGCCGGCAAAGATGCTGTCGACGGCTTTGATACGCTGTCCCTCGGGCAGGTCGAAAGCGAGGTGGAAGAAGTATCTCAGCAGATCTCTGTCAGCCTTCGGGACGAGGTTGATCTGGGCGTTTTCGAGCCAGCGCCGGGTGCGGGCGGTGTCGCGATGCTGGAAACCGGGCTCGCGATCGATATCTTCCTTCTCACGCTCGAGGGTCCAGCGGTAGACCTCGATCGCCAGTTGCAGGTAGTCGGCCTGGCCGAGGCGCCCGAGGACCATATCGTGCTCGCGGGTGGCCGCACGGGCCTGGAACAGGCTATCCAGCTCTCCCAGGACACGGCCGTACTTTTTATCCAGGGCGGGATCGGCGGCGATAAACGCCGCCAGCTCTTTTTCGGTTGTCCTCTTTAGTTCAACCGCGTTGGCCCGGAGGAATCCTTCCCGGAGACCGTAGGATTTCTTGAGACCGTTGTTGATGCCCGAAACCCACGAGGCCAGGCGGATTGCCGCCGAGGAATCGGCCGCCCCCGCCGCGGCGAATATGCGCAATATCTCTTCGCTGATTTCGGCCGAACGGGGATAGTAGAAATTCATCAGGTAATCGAGGTATTGCGACGAAGCATAGCGATCGGTGCGCCCGGGAAAACCGATCATTAGCGCCAGGTCGTTTTCGTAGACGCCGGTTTTGGATACCTTCAGCCAGGATTTCGGCCGGTAGGGGACGTTTTCCGGCGAATAGGCCGCGGGTGAACCGTCGGGGGCGACATAGGCGCGCAGAAACGAGAAATCGCCGCAGTGGCGGGGCCACATCCAGTTGTCGATATCCCCCCCGTAAGCGCCTATAGATTCCGGCGGGGCATAGACGATGCGAATATCCTGGATCTTGAGAGAGATGTAGAGGACGTACACCAGGCCGCCGTGCATGTCCCTCAGGCTGGCGTGAATTTCACCGCTTTCTTCGGCCTCAGCCACGATTACCTTCTTTATCCGATCAAGAGCGAGGTGTCTTTCAATGGCCGTCATGTCGTCCGATACGGCCTGCAAGACGCGGTCGGTAACATCTTCAACGGCCAGCGTGACATAGGCATTACTGCCGATGGCGCGGATCTCGGCTTCCTTTATCGGGGCATAGAAACCGTCCCGTATGTAGTTTTTTTCCAGGGTACTCGCTTTTTGCAGGGCGCCGAAGGCGACATGGTGATTGGTGACTATGAGCCCCTCGGGCGAGACGAACGAGCCCGTGCCACCGCCGAGACTGACCACGGCATTGGCGATGCCACTGCCGTCATCGTTATGAATCTGGTCCAGGGTAAGTTCCAGTCCCCTTTGCTGCAGCTGGGCCAGCGGCAGACGCTCCAGATCGTAAAGAGGCCACATGCCTTCATCCGAAAATGAGGTGCTGTGCATAATTAAGAGGGTGAAAACAATCAACAGCAAGCGGGTGCCGGAACGTGTCATAGCGAGTCTCCTTGTGCGGTTTCGATCAATAAGCGTATTGGGGCGTATGGGCGCAAGTTGAGGGGGGCACTTTTTGGCGATGACTCACTAAAAGAGGCAAAAATATGATTCCGCACTCAGGCGTAATGCCTTATATTGACAGCCTATGAGCTATCTGGTCCTCGCCCGAAAACACCGGCCACAGAAGTTTGAAGACGTTGTGGCACAGGAACATGTGACGCGCACACTGCAGAACGCTGTAAAAAACGGTCGCATTGGTTCCGGCTATCTGTTCTGTGGTCCGCGTGGCACCGGCAAAACCACGACGGCTCGCATTCTTGCCAAGGCCCTCAACTGTGAAAAGGGTCCTACTCCTGACCCGTGCGGTGAGTGTTCGGCCTGTATCGAAATTGCCAACGGGACCTCGCTCGACGTTCTCGAAATTGACGCCGCCTCCAATACCGGTGTCGACGACGTCCGCACCCTGCGGGAGAACGTCCGCTACCTTCCGGCCAGTGGCAATAAGCGCATTTACATCATCGATGAGGTTCACCGGCTGTCCGGGGCCGCATTTGACGCCCTGCTGAAGACTCTCGAAGAACCACCGCCCCATGTCGTATTCATGTTTGCCACGACCGAGCCGATGAAAGTTCCGGAGACGATTCTATCCCGTACTCAGCGATTTGATTTGCGCCGTGTTTCCGCATCGGATTTGGCCGCGCATCTGAAAAAGATCGCCGATCGGGAAAAACTCGAAATCGATGATGCGGCGCTGGCGTTGCTGGCGCGAAAGGCCGACGGTTCGGTGCGCGATTCGCTGTCACTGCTCGACCAGATGGCGGCTTTCGCCGGCCAGAAAATAACCGAGGCCGAGGT
>CAZVUZ010000238.1:0-3009 GCA_964630485.1 uncultured Ignavibacteriales bacterium | reverse complement strand
CACGAAGATCCACCGGTTTGTCGTTTAGCGTAATGTCTACTTTCGAGGGATGCGCCACCGAAACAACCAGTCGGTAGTCAGCATCAACTCGATACAAACGGCCCGGATTCAGGGATCGGAATAAAGCCGTGTCACCATCGGCGTAGACCGTAGCCCAGCTCTCTTCGCGGGCTTGCAAGGTCAGTCGAATCTTCTCCGGCGGACTCTCCGGCGGCGTGCCGTAATCATACGATACCATATTGGCCGGTGGCCAGGCATCCTCCACCGGCCCGGCACTATTCTCCTGGTCATCACCGGCGACGGTGGAATCGGTTGACTCACCCACCAGCCAGTTATACCCGAAGGCAAACACCACGCAGGCGACTATTATGCCCACGAACATGTAAATGAGCTTTTTGCGGAAACCGTACTTGATCTCACCGTCCTGCGCGACACCCTCAGACCGATCAACATCGCCGCGTGCTTTGCGCGCCTCAGCCTCGGCCTTCTGCTCGCGCTCGTCGATATCCTCTTTGATGGCCTGCACCGTGGCCGCATAATCAATACCCAGCGCCTCGGCATACGACTTGGCGAACAGGCTGAAATAGAGGTCCGAGGGGAGATCCGAGGCGCGACCGGCTTCAATGGCCGAGAGATGTTCCTCGGAGATCTTCAGGGTCTCGGCCAGATTCTCCAGCTTGATATTTTGGCGTTCGCGCTCAATCTTGAGCAGGTCGCCGATCTTCTGCTGTATTTCCTGTTCAGACAAGAGGTTATGAATCCTTTAAAATAGAGGCTGCGTCTCGCGCCAAGGTGTCCAATAAGTTACGGGGGAGACCTATGACAGTATCGAGATTTCCCTCTATTCTGTCAACCAAAAAGGCCCCCATTCCCTGTATCCCATAGGCTCCGGCTTTGTCCATCGGTTCGCCCGAATCTATATAGTTTTCAATCTGTTCGGGGGCTACCGGATTAAAGAACACCTTTGTTGTCTCGTACCCCGAAGCCAGTACCGCCGTTTGTTTTACCAGTGCAATGGCAGAACAGACAACATGCTGTTTTCCCGCCAGCAAGCTGAGACAATCAAAGGCCGCCTGGCGATCTACCGGTTTTTCGAGGATTTGCTCTCCCAATACCACGATCGTATCACAGCCCATCACCACGGATGCGGAGTTCACCGTTTCTGCTACCGCCAGCGCTTTGTCTACCGCCAGACGCGTAGCGTACTCAAACGGTGACTCACCGGGGAGACGGGACTCCTCGAGATCAGAGCTGTGACGAGTGAAGGGAACTCCCAGTTCGGTCAGGAGATCGAATCGCCGGGGCGAGGCGGAGCCAAGCACCAGCGGGTGGGAAGCGGCCAGTCGGGCGAGATGTCTATACGTCATGATCAAGTATGATTGTCACCGGTCCATGGTTGGTGAAGGCAATGTCCATATGTGCGCCGAAGGAGCCGGTAACCGTGGTAAGTCCGCTCGCAACGACCTGATTTACAAAATGATTATACAACTTTTCCGCCTCGGAGGGTTCCAGCGCCTGATTGAAGGATGGGCGGCGACCTTTCCGGCAATCGGCATACAACGTAAACTGCGAGACGATCATAATCTCAGCGCCGACATCAAGGGCCGACTTGTTCATCAAGCCCTTCTCATCCTCGAAAATACGGAGGTTGACGAGTTTGTCGGCAAGCCAGCGGCAGGAGGTTTCGGTATCTCCCTGACGGGTGCCAAAAAGCACCATCAGCCCGGCTCCGCATTGGCTGTGCGGGCGGCCGTCAATATGTACCGTGGTGCCACTACTGCGCTGGACAATCAATCTCATTTACGCTATCCTTTCGAGGACGGAATATAGAGGATGGCGGCCCGGAAACAAAGGCTTTGTCATGCTGATCGGGGAAATCCCGCCCCGCAGGGTGACCGCCGGCGGCAAAAAAGCGGTTGCCCGATGCGGCCACATTTCCTATGTTTCGTGAAACTTTTCACACGGTGAAAGTAGCTATACGTGAGTGATTTATACGATACACAACATAGAGAGTAGACAATGAAAGAGTTGATGTCAGGAAACGAAGCGGTTGCCCGCGGAGCGTTTGAAGCCGGTGTCAGACTGGCCTCGGCCTACCCCGGGACACCGTCCACCGAGATCCTGGAGACGCTGGCCGCGAGATACCGCTCCATCTATTCCCAGTGGTCACCGAACGAAAAGGTCGCGTTTGAGGTTGGCGCGGGAGCCTCGATTGGCGGCGCCCGAGCCCTCGTGACGATGAAACACGTGGGCGTCAATGTGGCCGCCGATCCCCTCATGACCTTCGCCTATACCGGCGTTAACGGCGGTTTTGTGCTGGTTTCGGCCGATGATCCCGCGATGCACTCCTCTCAGAATGAGCAGGACAATCGCTTTTTTGCGCGTTTTGCCCAAATCCCCATGCTGGAGCCTTCGGATTCGCAGGAATCCAAAGATATGGTGGTGACGGCCTTCGAAATGTCCGAGATCTTCGATACCCCGGTCCTGTTTCGCATGACCACGCGCATTTCTCATTCCAAGGGAATCGTGGAAAAGGCTGATCCCGTGGCCGGGCCGGATAAGAAATTCGTAAAGAATCCTGCCAAGTATGTTATGGTGCCCTCGAACGCCCGCGAAAGGCACGTGATTGTGCGCGAGCGCATGGAGAAGCTGAAGAAGTTCTCCGAGGAGACACTGTACAATACGATTGAGAATAATGGTTCTAAGATCGGTATCATTTCCGGTGGCGTTGCCTACCAATACGCCAAAGAGGTTGCTCCCGACCTGGATTATCTGAAACTGGGTATGAGTTACCCGCTTCCGATGAAAAAGATTGCCGACTTCGTGAAGGCCCATGACCAGGTGATTGTGGTCGAGGAACTGGAACCGTTCTACGAGGATCAGATCCGGGCGGCCGGTATGCCGGTGGAGGGGAAGAAATTCTTCGGGTATCTCGGTGAACTGTCGCCCCAGCGTGTGGCGAAAGGGCTGAAGGAAGCCGGCGTGCTCGATAAAATCGCGGTACCGACT
>CAZVUZ010000237.1:0-3111 GCA_964630485.1 uncultured Ignavibacteriales bacterium | reverse complement strand
TTCCGTTGGAGCAGGAGTAGATCGGCCCCGTGGCCATCACTCAGAGCACAGAAAACGGGTCGAAGCCAAACGGCTCCGACCCGATAGTCTGATTCATAGCCTGTACCACGATGTCTACTTTTGATGCTCCCGGTAATCCTCGATCGCGGCCTTCACCGCATCCGGGGCCAGCATCGAACAATGCATTTTCCGGTCCGGCAACGCCCCGAGAGCGTCCACGATTTCCTGCGGTGTCAACTTGAGGGCTTCATCGAGCGTGCGGCCGATGAGCAGCTCGGAGGCCATGGAACTGGTGGCTATCGCCGCCGCACAGCCGTAGGTCTTGTATTTGACATCGACGATGTGTTCATCGGCGACTTTGATATACATCTTCATCATATCGCCGCAGTGGGGGTTACCCACGGTCCCGACGCCGTCGGCATCGGCTATCTCACCCGTGTTGCGCGGGTTTTCGAAGTGCTGTAATACAGTATCGTTATACATAGGCAGCTATTGTAACACATTTTCCGGAAAACGCAACGGGATTTTACACCCTGTCGCTCTACGTTTCGCTCACTGCATACCTTTGCCAACAAAGGCATTTGCAAAGCCGCAGGATATACGTATAATATCACGGTGATAGAACATGACAAAAATAACGCCGAAAAGGCCATTCTGGTCGGTCTGGCCAAAGACTCTCGGCATCGTGAAGAGGTGGCCGCCTCCCTGGAGGAATTGGCCCAATTGACCCTGTCGGCGGGCGCCGAGGTGCTTGACCGGAGCATACAGGTTCGCCCCAGACCCGACCCGGCTCATTTCGTCGGCCGCGGCTTCGTGAAACAGATACTTGAGAGACTTACCGAACTGGAAGGCAATTGCGTCATTTTCGATGACATCCTTTCCCCCGCCCAACAGCGTAATTTGGAGAAAGCCCTCGAAGCCAAGGTCATCGACCGGCCGATCCTGATCCTCGACATTTTCGCCACCCGGGCCCGCTCTCGTGCCGCCCGCCTGCAGGTGGAGTTGGCCCAGCTCGAATATACCCTGCCCCGCCTCACCGGTGCCTGGGTGCATTTCTCCCGCCAATACGGCGGCATCGGCGCCAAGGGCCCCGGTGAAACCCAGCTGGAAATCGACCGTCGCCAGATACGTAAGAAGATCTCGAGCCTCAAGGCCGGGCTGGAGAAACTCGACCGACAGCGGGCCACGCAACGAAAGAGCCGCCAGAACCTTTTTAAAGTGGCCCTCGTCGGCTACACCAATGCCGGCAAATCCACGCTTTTCAACCTGCTTACCAAGGCCGAGGTTCGCACCGCCGACATGCTTTTCACCACCCTCGATTCCACTACCCGGGTCATGTCATCGGGGCATCCCTGCCCGATAGTCATTTCGGATACAGTCGGTTTTATCAAAAAACTGCCCCATCAGCTGGTAGAATCATTCAAATCTACCCTGGAGGAAGTCTGCCTGGCTAATGTGCTTTTGCATGTCGTGGATTGCTCCGATCCCAAGTTCCAGGACCGTATTGAACAGACCCGCAAAGTCCTCGCCGAAATCGGCGCCGACAACATACCTTACCTTTTACTCTACAACAAGATAGACGCCGTCCCCGACTTTATCCCGCCACCGGGCTCGGACGGCAAATTCTTTGCCATTTCCGCCCTCAAGCGACGGGGGCTGGACGCTCTTCGGGCGGAACTTATCGCCCGTTCCCAGAACAATTCGCCTGGGAAAAGGGCAAATAAGGCAAAGGTCAAGGCCGATGACTGCCGATAAAAATATCGTAGAGCAAAAGGAAAGCATTCATGGCGAAATCTATACTTATCGTTGACGACAACCAGAATATGTCCTCGCTTCTCTCGGAGATGCTTGAGGTCTTTGATTTCGAATCGGTCCGCGCCGCCGACGGCTCGGAAGCTCTGGAAATCCTCGAGGACAACCAGTTTTCCATGGTCATTACCGACATGCGCATGCCCAACATGACCGGGCTTGAACTTCTCGAGAGGGTGAAGAACAAGTTTCCGAAGATGCCGGTGGTGATAATTTCCGGTTATTCCGTAGGCGAGATGGAAAAGGAAAATTCCGGCCCGAAGCCGGACGGTTTTCTTGCCAAGCCGTTTCTCATGTCGGATATCGAGAAACTGCTCAACAGCCTGCTTTAATTTCTCTCCCCACCTGGATAATTTCATCTGAGGCGCAGGTATCGCTGTGTCCGCTTTCAAAACACCGGGGTCTTTTCGCCTTTGGGACGGCAAAGCCGCATTGTCATATCAGCAATTGACACAGCCGGAACGCCGGATTATCTTGGACCTATACGCAATTAATCAATTTTCAACATAGGAGTTACTCAAGGATGAAAAAACTGCTTTTGTGCATCATGTTGGTTCTGACCCTGGCCGTGGTCGGTTGCGGTAACGACGACACCGCTGAGAAGACGGATACCACCGAGACCCAGGCCCCGAAACAGAACATTATTTATGGCGGCCAGGTATCGCTGGATCACGTGGATGGCCTGGTCAATGACAAAATCCCCGCCGGGGCCAGTGTCACCTTTTATATCAGGATGACCAACAGCACCGAAAACGTCCTCGGCGGCACCGCTAACGGTTTTCGCATTTTCTCCGAGGATGGCGCCAATTGGGCGACGACCGTCGGGGATACCACCGGTACCCTGGGCAAGGCCACTTTTGACGGCGGCATGTTCCTCTCCCATGTGGGCGTGAGCGGCGCCGGGGCCGACACTGTCGGCTTCGCCGGTTTCAGGATGCAGGGACCGGGCATCGCCGCGGGGTTTGACTCGGTCACCTATACGATCACCATTGGTCCGATCGATGCTGCTTCCGCGGGCAAGACGATTTGCATTGACTCGGCCTACTATCCACCTTCCGGGGTATGGAAATGGGCACCCACCGGTCTGGCGCGCGAGACCGGCACCAAGGTCTCGACCATTCCCGCCTGGAGTGGTCAGCAGTGCTTCACTATCAGTAAGTAGTCCTGGCGCCGTATAGACCGGACTTACCGGCAAAACCTAACCGCCGACTGTGGGAGACACCTCCCGCGGCCGGCGGCTTTCTCTGCAGTCCATGCCGAGTTAACCTCTGTGTCATATATCCTGGCCTCCACCCCAACTCC
>CAZVUZ010000236.1:0-3115 GCA_964630485.1 uncultured Ignavibacteriales bacterium | reverse complement strand
AAAGAACTATGACGGTTTTGTCGAGCTTGCAGGAAAGGATATCGTTTTCAGGGGACGGCTGAACCTGGCCGGTCGGGAAAACTCTGCAGAGGGCCTCGACTTCTTCGGCCGAGTGGTTCAGGGGCACAAATCCCGAGGTTGCCGGTAGCCGCGGATCACCGAAGGCGGCTATGTTTTGGTTATCGGCGCTGGTTTTGCGATTAAGGACGCGCTGAAGAACGGTCAGCGACGGGATATACGATATTTCATATCGCTCGGCGGCGAAGACCCCTTCGGAGTCTACCAGTGAGCCGAAAGGCAAGCGGTGAAGGGGTCCCGAGGGGATGATAAGCAGGTTCTGGATGGAGTCTGCATCGGCAAGGATGCCGGTTAGCAGGATGCGATTGAGTTCCGCACCGGTAGATCGATAGGTGTGCATGCCTTCCGACGAGGTCGGGCTCGAGCTGATGGCCGCCATGTGCCTGGCTACCAGTGTCTTCAGAGAATCGTAGGCCGATTCGAATTCCACCACCCGGGCCGTGTCAGGCGTTACCGTTATTGCAAACGAACCGAAGCCGGTTACCACGTATTGCACCAGGGCGGTGGTCTCGCCCAGGTATTTTCGGATTGCGGCGATTGTCGGGGCCGAGCCCGTCGTCGGCCCGGGATACGTCGGTGCCGCTGAGGGATCACGCATGCGGTGGGCGTGGAGCGAGTCCTCGAGGGCCTGTAAATGACTAAGGGTGGTCGATGAGTCGCCGGTCTTGAGCACGAGGCGGCTGTGAAGGCGCGATATGGCGTCCACCAGGCTGTCGTCAAGTTCGTTTTGACGGTTGTCCTGTCCGTCCAGTTGTTCCGAAAGCGTCCGGGCATTGCGTCGTTCCAGGTAATACAATGTCGAATCAATGAAACCGGCCTGCCGACGATCGAGGTATTGCTCCAGGAAAATCGTTGCCAGCATATCGAAAAAGCCGACTTTGTCGGCGAGCATGCCGGCCCGCATTTCGGCCGATGGCAGGCGACCACGTGCGGTCTCGAGCTGGCGAATGCAACTATGGAGGAGATCGAGGGATTGGTGTATGCGGCGCTGGTAGTATTTGCACACGGCCAATCCGAAAACCGCCTCGATACGGGTTTCGTATTTCTCCGAGATTTCCACGACCTTCTTGAAGAGGTCCCCGGCCCGGTCGTATTCGCCGCCGTCGACCGCGAGCCAGGCGCGTCGCCCGAGGTTAAGGCACATACCGATGGTGTCACCGGCCGATATGAAATTGTCTTCGGCGGCGGTGAACATGTGGGTGGCCGAACGACCATTGCCCTCGGCGCCGAGGATTAGCCCCAGGGTGCTTTCGGAGTGAGCCAGGTTTACCAGCTGACGTTTACCGGGGCGAGAATCGGCCAGCCGCCGCCTGATATTGCGGGCATTATCGGCATAGTAATAGGCGGAGTCATATTCCTCAAGATCATAGAAGGCTTCGGCAAGCATATTGAGGCAGTAGGATTCAAGATCGACATTACCCAACTCGCGGCTGCCGTCCAGCGCCTGCCGAAACATATCGATAGCGCCGTCGGGCTGGGCCAATTGGTGAAGGCTGAAGGCGCGCCGGATCAGGGCATACGGAATGCGCCCGGCAGCATCGGCGCGCCGGAAACTGCGCAGAGCCTCCATCGCGGCCACCTCGGCATTGACATAGTCGGCGTAATGGGTGGTGAAGATATTGTAGCGCAGTAATTCGCAGTCCCCGAGCAGTTCACAGGCGTCGAGTTCGCGGCAGATGGCGCGGCAACGGTCGGCATGGTGCATGGCCGAGTCGACTTCACCCCGGTCGTAACAGAAATTGGCCAGGTAGGATTCGGCGGCGGCCAGATGGAAGGAATCGCGGATGGCCCCGTAGCCGCGGGCAAGATCGACGAGTTGACGGCGATAATGCCGGCTGATACTGTCCGAATCGCGGCCTGAATGAGAACGGTAGACCGAGTCAGAAGCCGCGAATATCGAGTCCAGTATCAGTTTCTCGGCAACGATCGTAGTATCCCATGATTGGTACAGGTCAAAGCGTCGCCCGATGTCGGCCACATCCGTAGCGGTGGTGTATCCGTTTATCAGCCATGCGAGCCTCTCCGCAACGCTGTCGGCGGCGCCAACTGTCTCACCGCCGAGGATATCGAGATAGCTATCCAGTTCGTCCTTCAGTTGTGACCTTGCTGCACGGTGGTGGTTTGCGATGAACTCCGAGTAGGCCGAATCAGATTGAGCGAGGTAGAAGTCACCGATGCGCGGGGCCTCGGCGGGGGCGTCGGTTTGCGAACAGGCGCCGAGCAGGTACACGATACCAAGCGTCAGGCATATGATGAGCACTCGACAGGCAATCGATTGCGAAATTGCAGGTTGCTGTAATTCGGCGGGCGGGTGTTTTAACTCGAATCGTCGCATGCAATACAATCACAATCAACTTGGGTTTCGTTTGTTACTATCTTTGGTTCTTAGCTCAAGCCAAATATAGAATACTCCCGGCGGTGGGGCAATCGTCAACATGGTTTTTGGACGGCTTCGGCCACGGCGTTTGGGTGAGGGGCCAATTTCCCGCAAACGATTTGTTCCCGCGTTCGCCTGTAGGTTAAACAGGGCAACACAACCGCAAGGAGAACAGAGATGATCACAGTCGGTGCACACAACAGGGAAAGCGACTCGAGAGGGTTGACAACAGGGCGAGATTGTCTATATTTAAATCATACTTCGCGAATTTCAAACGTAGGGCGAAATTACAGTCGAATCAGCTTAATGGGAGGATTTACCATGAGCATGCGTACTATTGGTGCGATTCTGGCAATGGTGCTCGTTGCCGGATTGATGCCGCTTGACGTCGGGGCTACCATGACCCCGGTATCGGGCACGATTGGCAGTGATACTACCTGGTCGGATTCGGTGCAGGTGACGGGAAATGTGGCCGTCCCGGCCGGCCTGACCCTCACCATCGATCCCGGGACGGTGGTGCTGTTTGATTACAAGAGCGATGTTAAGGACAAACTGCGTCTCGTGGTCGCAGGGACTTTGAACCTGCTGTCGACTTCATCGGAGATGATCACCTTCACCTCGTCGCGGGATACGATTCCGTCATCTGCTGCACCCGGCGAC
>CAZVUZ010000235.1:0-3124 GCA_964630485.1 uncultured Ignavibacteriales bacterium | reverse complement strand
GGCCCGGATATTCGGAGTCGTTATCGGGCTGGCGTCCGTAACCGCGACCGGCATTATCGGCCGGAGACTTTACTCCCGTGGCGTTGGAATTTGGGCGGCCGCGATCCATGGTCTCTACCCCATAGCCATTTTCTTTGAGGCCGAGTTGCTCCTGGACCCGCTCTTTACCCTGCTTCTCCAGCTTGCTGTTTTGCAGTGGCTCCGCTGGAGGGAAAGTCCCCGAACCGGTGCGGCCCTTGCGACCGGTCTGCTATTCGGCCTGGCCGCAATTACCCGCCCCACAGCCCTGCCAATCGGGGCGCTGGCAGTGCTGTTTATGGTCCTGCCCCGCAATCGTAATTTGGCGTCCGCCGCGGCTTTGATAGGTGGTATCGCCATCGTCGTGGCCCCGATTTTTATCCGCAATATCGCCGTTGCCCAGGACCACGTCATTATTTCATCCCAGGGCGGAATCAACCTGTACATCGGGAACAATGAAGTCGCCGACGGCCTGTCAGCCCGCCTTCCCGAACCGATGGGCTACAATTGGCGCATAAAACAGGTGACGTATCGAGCGGAACAGGCGCTGGGGACATCGCTCAAACCAGGCGAAGTTTCCGATTATTGGACGGCAAAAGCATTTGACTGGATAGCGGATCACCCTCTTGAGTTCGCCGGTTTGTATTTGAAAAAGCTGTATTTCTCCCTTTCGGATCGGGAGATTTCAAACAACCGCGAACTGGAAAGTTTCTTTGCCCGGGTCTGGATACTTGGTTTCAACCCACTTTCGTTCGCGCTCCTGCTCGGGTTCGCGGTACTCGCCGTCGTTTCGGGATTAAGACAGGCCTCCGTCGAGGTGCGTTTCGTCCTGGCCTCCCTGGGAGTCTACCTCGCCGTCATGTCGCTCTTTTTCTTCACGAGCCGATTCCGTCTTCCCCTCCTGCCCTATTTCATAATCCTGGCGGTTGCAGGCGTTCACCGGGCCATTCAAATCCTCTTCCGCGAGAGAACCAGGTCAGGCTTCATTCTTATCATCGTGGCGATTCTGGTCTGGGCAGGGTCCTTCTTTCACCTGATGAAATTACCCTCGGGAACGCCGGTCACGGGATATCTCTCCGAGGGCCTGCATTACTACAATACCGGAGAAATCGATCGCGCCCTGGTGCAATTCACGGCCGCCGCCCGCAGTGACGCCAGCTTCCCCGAGGTCAATCTCAACCTCGGTGCCTGCCACATGAGGACGGGAAGGCTTGATTCCGCCGCCTACTACTTCAACAGGGAGGTGAAGCTCCACCCGATGCGCCCCAAGGCATACATAAACCTGGGCTCCATGGCCCTCCTGGCAGGTGATGCGAATAAGGCTGCGGCCTTCGCCCAAGAGGCTATCAACCTGGCCCCCTGGGATATCACCGCAAACACCCTGTACCTGAGAGCCCTGTCAAAGACCGGCGATGTCGGTGATGCCGCCTTCACGGCCGCCGTGGAGAGCGCCGGCGACCGGACCAGCGGAGATTTGTACCTTCTCAACGAAGCCGCCATCCTCCTGTCCAATCGCGGCCAGCTTGAAGTGGCTGAGAAAATTCTGGGCGATGCCATGGACTCCCAGCCGCCCGCTGTCGAAACCGATGATGAAATGTTCAACCTTGCCCCCCGTCACGCCGCGGCGCAACGCCGCATGGAAATAGCCCGTTCACATTATCAGCTTGGTTATCTGGCCGGTTTGACCGGACGTTTTTACCTGGCGGTCGAGGAAAGTGGCAAGGCTATCCGCCTCGACCCCGGCCTTGCCGACGCCTATGTAAACCTCATCAGCGGCCTCTGGTCGGTCGGCCGCACCGCCGAGGCGGACTCCGTCCTCGCCGCCGGGCGCGAGCGTTTCCCCGACTACGCCAACCTTCAGCAACTTCAGGAATACCGCCACAAATAAAAAAGGGACCGAGTTTACTCGGTCCCTTGAGATTGAATCAGCTTTCAAAGATTGCTATACAAACCCTAACGGCTCATTATGCCCGGCTCCGTCTGGTACTTCTCGAGCTTCTCGTCGAAGCGTCGGCACATTTCCCGGTAGGCTTCGCGGGCCTCGGACAGAGAGATACGGACATTGCCGTCGCGGTAACGAGCGGCCGTGATCGGCTCCTGGCCGACAGTCGGATCGTAGAGCCAGTTCAACAGGCTGTCGACAACCTGCTGCATCGGCTCGGGACCGATCGCCAGCGGCGTGAACATGAAGTGAGCCGTACGGTACAGATTGGTCGGGTAGCGATGCGCCACCGGCCGGCCCTGGAAACTGAAGGATGAGCCCAGGGGATGCGACTGACCGTACAGAGATTTGTACTTATAAATGATCTCGGTACCGAAGGAACGCTGGCACCAACTGACTTCCGGAAGCGCCGGGTGAAGCGAGTCCCAGTAATCTTGCCAAAGGAGTTGCCACTGATAGCGCTGGTGCAACAGGGTCGTGTCGATTGTCAACTCCGGCCAGACGACGGTATCCTTGGAGTAGGTACCAATGAAGTCCTGGAAAAGGCCCTTAACAGTGCAGTCGGTCCCCTCGGACCCCTGGAGCATATAGGCATAGCAGGCCCAACCGGAGAAGTCGACCGCTTCGACACCGAAATACCTGGTATAGCTTATCTCACTCGGAACCACGCTAAACGCAGGCAGACTTCGGGGACCATTCGTGAGGGCTTCTCCGAGAGGACAACGCATAGTCAGCCAAACATTGATGCCGGCATCAATGGCCTTATAGATGGTAGTCCACTGGTCAGATCCAGGCGCATCAATACGATCGTTGTAGAGAATGAGAACCTTATGTTTCAGCAATTCCGACAGCGGCGCTCCCTCATTGAATGCCGACCTAGCCATCCAAATGTAGTCTTGGCCGCAACTATTCCCCGCCAGGACTCCCTGCGTCACCAGGGTGGTATCGAAGTCGATGTCAAAACCGCTATTTTGTCCCCAGGCATCGATAACGGTCTTCCAGTAGGCTTTCGCCGTGTCTAATTTAAGGACATAGTTAAGAGTGCTTGGCACTACCTTAGTGAAATCGAGGACACAGACATCTCGTTCATACCGCGGATCGATGACACCGAACGACGTGTAGGCCGGCACCAGATCCGGCACCAGAGCATCATCGCGACTCCGA
>CAZVUZ010000234.1:0-3176 GCA_964630485.1 uncultured Ignavibacteriales bacterium | reverse complement strand
TATGATCTGTCTCGGTTGAATTTACTTCAGGGCATCGAGTGTTTCTTCGGCGGCACGGCCGACGGTAGTTTCGACGAACTCACCCTTTTCCATATCGTAGTAGGAGACCCTGGCGTCGTCCTCGAGCAACCGGCGCACCGGTCCGGCGGTTGATGACGCCTTCAGGTGTTTGAGTATCCACAGCGTGTACAGGCGTATCGTCGCGTCGGGACTGCCGAGCGACATGGCGATTTTATCGGCCAGGAGGCGGTAGGTTTCGGGCTTTAGCGAGGCAACCCGCGCCACCGACCAGTGAGCGCCGCGTTCGAAGGGTTCCTCGACGAAGAAGGCCGGTAGTATTTCGGCGAATGCTCCAATCAGGTCGGGGACATTGTACAGGATCTCGCCGACTGCCTCGGCGGCGTACCAGCCGACATTGCCGGACTCGTCGTTCATCTGCCAGAGCTGGCGCCTGATGACCTCGCGCACCCGTTCGGGATCATCGGTGAAAACAATGGCCGAGGCGCGGCCAAGGGCCTCGATCGCCTTCCAGCACATCAGCGGTTCGCGGTCAAAAAGCAGGGCCGACAGGGACCTGACTAAACCCCGGTCCTCCCGGCACCATTCGATTACGGTTTCCAGGTTGCCGGCGGCGAGAAGCTCCCGCACTTTCGCCTTACGCCGGCGCTGGCTTTTTATCGTCTGAAGGCTCTCGATGTCTGCGGTCAAAGTCGTCTTCCTTTCGCCGTTTATTTTCAATATCTAACGGTCGGTAATGCGGCTCTGTTCCCTGAGAATGCTGATCGAAAAGATAGGGGATAGGTCACCTCATCGCAAGCGCTCAAAATCGGTGATTTTCTCCAGCTTTTGCTGGCGTCATCGACGGCGCGTATATACCATACAGTTATGGATAAGATATGTTACCATGCGATAGGTGTCGTGCATTCCCCGTTTAAAGAGCCCGGGGGAGCGCCGACGCAGCCCCGCCGGGCGAGAGGCACGCGGGGACAGGTTGAGATTTACCCCGAATTCGTGGAAGGCCTGAGTGATCTCGACGGGTTTTCGCACATCATAATGCTCTGTCACTTCCACCGTTCGGAGGGTTTCAGATTGAAAGTCACGCCTCACTGGGATCCCCTGCCGCGAGGGCTGTTCGCCACCCGTGCGCCGCGACGTCCGAACCCGATCGGGCTATCGATCGTTCGCCTGGAGCGAATCGAAGGGAATATCCTTCACATAATCGATCTGGATATGCTTGAGGGAACCCCGGTGCTGGATATCAAGCCTTATGTGCGAGAGTTTGACGACAAGGAAAAGATTCGGGTTGGCTGGCTTGAGGGCAAATCTATTCCCGAGGACGGTAGCCACACCGAGGATGCTGACCACCGGTGATTGAGGACGGCTAACCGATCGGTTTGAGTTTGGCGTAGCGCGCCATGACTTTTTTGAGGCCGATGCCGCTGAACATGATCTCGAGCCTGAGCGATTCGCCGAACCCCTCAGACTTGACGATCGTACCCCGCCCGAAGGTCGGGTGCGCTACGATACGGCCCACCCTGAACCCTTCCTGGCCTTCGTATTCGTAGTGAACCCCTTCGTCGTGCTCGGGCTTGCGCCGGGGCGAGCCGCCGAACAATGAGGCCTGGCCGGGTGCGCGCTGGTGATCGTAGTGGACCCGTTTCCGGGCATCGACCTTTTCGATAAGCTCGACGGGGATTTCTTTGATGAAACGTGATGGTATCGATACCACCTCGCCGAAGCGGAAACGGGAGGTTGCCGACGAGAGAATAAGCTGTTTACGGGCGCGGGTCGCCCCGACATAAAACAGCCGCCGTTCCTCCTCGAGTTCCATCGGCTCCAATATGGCCCGCTGGAGCGGGAAGAGGCCTTCCTCAAGGCCGACCAGGTAAACGACGTCGTATTCGAGTCCCTTGGCCGAGTGCAGGCTCATCATGGTGATTTTGTTTTCGACTTCGCGGTAGGTGTCGAGGTCGGTGAAGAGAGAGATCTCGGCCAGGTAGTTGTCGAGGGTCGCCTCGCCGTTGCCTCGGGCGTATTCGGCGGTGCCCTCAATGAAGGCCTCGACGTTTTCCACCTTGGTCCGGCCGATGACCTTGTCCTCCTCCTGCAGGTCCTCGAGCAATTTGAGGTCGACCACCAGGTCCTGGGTGAGAATGTCCACCGGGACCTCATCTTTGCGGCCGCGATATTTGTCGATCAACTGCGTGAATGAATCGAGCTTCTTCGAGGACCTTCCCAGATCGGGGTAAATGGCCCAATTGGCGACGATGTCGTACATGGAGGTACCCTGCTCGCGGGCAAGACCATGAATGGTCTCGATGGACTTTTTACCTAGCCCGCGCTTGGGATAGTTGATTATCCGTTGCAGGGAGACATCATCGCGGTGGTTGGCAATCAACTTCAGGTAGGCCAGGAGATCCTTGATTTCTTTGCGCTGATAGAAGGAGATGCCCCCGACGATCTGGTAGGGCAGACCGCGGCGGCGGAGCTGTTCTTCAAACGTTCTCGACTGGGCGTTGGTGCGATAGAGGATGGCCATTTCCTTGAGCGGCGTCGAGACCTGGTCCTTGTCAATACGGTCGACAATAACCACGGCCTCGTCATCGGCCGAATCAACCAGGAGCAACTGCAGTTTGTCGCCACCCTCGACGGTGGTGCGCAGGGTTTTGCCTTTGCGGGCCTCGTTGTTGGCGATAACGGACGAGGCGGCATTGAGAATGACCTCCGTCGAACGGTAATTCTGTTCGAGCTTGATTGTCCGTGCGCCGGGGAAATCCTTTTCGAAATCGAGAATGTTGCGAATATCGGCCCCACGCCAACCGTAGATGCTCTGGTCCTCGTCGCCCACCACACAGATATTGCGGTGCTCCCCGGTAAGCAGTTTCAGCAGTAAGTACTGGACGTGGTTGGTGTCCTGGTATTCGTCGACCATGAGATACCGGAAGCGCCGGCGGTAATTCTCGCCGACGGGTTCGTTGTTCTTCAACAGCAAAACGGCGTTGAGGAGCAGGTCGTCGAAGTCCATGGCGTTGCATTCGCGCAATCGCCGGTTGTACTCGGTGTAAATCTTCGAGGTGGCGTCCTCGAAATAACCGCTTGAACTCTGGGCGAAGGCTTCGGCGGTAATGAGCTTGTTCTTGGCGTCGGATATTTTTCGGCGCTGGCCCTTGGGTGCA
>CAZVUZ010000233.1:0-3289 GCA_964630485.1 uncultured Ignavibacteriales bacterium | reverse complement strand
CGCAATAGCCGCCTTTGCCGTGCTGAATGCTCTTTCCGCAGAGGTCGGTCATGCCCAAAGTCTGGCCCCCGGCCTTGAGAACAAGGTGGAGGCCTACCAGTCCGGTGCTTCCGACGATCAGGTGAGTGTTGTTATCTTTATGGGAGACAACGTCCTCAGCCAACCCGGTCGGATGCCCGGGAACTCCTCTACTCCCCGCGCCGCGAGAATCAAGCAGGTTCTGAATAAGGCTCGTTCGTTCCGCTCGTCCGAGGCCGATGCCGTGGCTGACGTGCTGGCCGTCCTTTCATCGACGGAAGTCGTCAGGCACTGGATTGTCCCGGCTTTTTCGGCCACCATTCCGATATCCGGGATCGACCGGGTGGCTTCGATGAACGGCGTTCGCCTGGTGGTGGAAAACGTTGCCCTGAATTACGATCCCCCGATAGAGTCGGTCGAGGCCTCGCCGCTGGCTACTTCGGTGTCACCCGAAAAGAGTATGCTCAACATACCGTATCTCTGGCAGCGCGGTCTCAAGGGAGCCGGCCGTCTCATCTGCAGCTTCGATACCGGTGTCGAGCAGAGCCACCCCGCCCTGAGCGACAAATGGCGCGGCAATCACGCCTCCCTCGAATCGTGCTGGTTTTCCAAAGTCGCTCCCGACACCCTCCCGTATGATGCCGCCAATCACGGTACCCATACCATGGGCATCATGGTCGGTGGCACGGCCGCCGATACCTTTGGCGTCGCACCCGAGGCCGAATGGATCACCGCCGGCGTCATCGATCAGGGGCGCCCCCTGGCGACAACCCTGAGCGATATCATAGAGGCTTTCCAGTGGGCTCTGAATCCCGATGGCGACACTTCGACCACCGACGATGTTCCCGATGTTATCCTCAATAGCTGGGGTGTGCCCAAAGGTCTGTTTGCTCCCTGTGACGACACCTTTGCCGACGTGATTGATGTTGTCGAGGCCGCCGGCATCGTAACTATCTTTGCCGCCGGCAACGAAGGTCCGACCCCGATGACTTTGCGCAACCCCGCCGACATGGCTACCAGCCCGCTGACCACCTTTGCCGTCGGCGCCGTTGACGATAGCAAACTCGTGGCGGCGTTCTCCAGCCGCGGTCCCTCGTCCTGTGACGCTACCCACAAGAAGCCCGAAGTAGTGGCTCCGGGTGTGGGCGTCTACTCGTCCCAGAAGGGTGGCGGATATGCCTATATGACCGGTACGTCAATGGCCGCTCCGTTCGTCGCCGGTATGGTCGCCCTCATGCGCCAGTACAATCCCGACGCCACCGTCGAGGAAATCAAGAATGCCCTCATCCTGTCCGCCGAAGACCTCGGCGATGCCGGTGAGGACAACGCCTACGGTTACGGCCTTCCCGATGCTTCCCGCCTGCTGGACTTCCTGCCGGCTCCGTTCGTCGCCGAGTTTGACGCCGTCGGTGAGCAGATTTCCGATGACGGCATCGCCTGGCCGGGGGAGACCGTCGGCCTGCAGGTGGCTCTCAACGTCACTTCGAACAACATTTATGGCGTGGTCGGACGCCTGGAGTCTCTCGACGGTGAGGCGGCTTCGGTAACCGGCGACTCCGCCGATTTTTACTTCGGAATGGGGGTTACCTCCACCACGAATTTCAATCCCTTCAGCATAACCATCGACAGCGAGGTCACCCACGGCCGTGAGGTACCTTTCAGGATGATAATCAAGATGGCGGACGGTCCGGTCATCGATACGGTCGAGTTCGAATTGACCGTAGGTGTTGCTCCGGCGGGTGACATCGCCACTCACTATACCGACGGCATAAATTTCTCCGTCTCCGATTTCGGCCAGTTCGGTTTCGCCCCGGGCTCGATATACAATCTCGGTGGCGCCGGGTTCGCCTTCGAAGGCGGCGGCAATCTTCTCTACGAATCGGGTGTTATCCTGGGGCGCAGTGAGGTGCAGCTTTCAAGTTCCATACGCGACAGCGCCGGCCGTTTCCGGGCCTCCGACTTCGCCCCGGTTGATCGGCTCTCATCGACGGCCCTGGGCGGGCCCGATTGCATTCGCAGTTCGGCGGCCCTCGTTGACATATATTCCCCGGTGCCGATTCCGATTACGCTGACTCAGGAAGTGACCACCTACGAGAGCGACGGCATTGTCATGATGAAATTCTACCTGGTCAATAAGTCCCTCGAACGCCTCACGGATCTTCACTTCGGGTTTATGGCGGACTTCGATCTGGAAGGCCCCGGCAGTGAATCCCTGACCTATGATGCCGCTATGGATGTATTGTGCCAGGAGACTACCGAGGGAGCCATGGTCGGCCTCGTACCCCTGCACAACATCAGCGGAGTCACCGGTCTTGCCAACGGTTCGGCCAAGTCGGGCATGAGTCGCGCGATGCAGCACAACCTGATTTCGAGTGACAGTTTCAATCCCGGCCTCGAGTCAGGCGACCTCTACTTCGTCACCGGCTCCCGCGATTTCACCATTGAACCGGGTGATTCGGTGGTGGTGGCCTTTGCCCTGGTAGCGGCCTACAACCGGAATAATCTTTATGCAAACGCGACCATCGCTCGCGAACGGTTCGGGCTGGCGACAGCCGTGGATGACGATGCGGTCACCCTTCTCCCTGACGGTGTAACTCTCCACCAGAACTATCCCAACCCGTTCAATCCCACCACCACGATTGCTTTTGATCTTCCGGCGGCTTCGGACGTCTCTCTGGTGGTGTACAACAGCCTGGGCCAGAAGGTCGCTATGCTGGCGGACGGGCGTATGTCTGCCGGTCGGCACAGTATCGACTGGAACGGTACCGCCGATGGCGGTTCTGCTGTTGCCAGTGGCGTCTATTTCTACAGGCTGGCCACTGACCATGGATCGCACTCGAAGAAAATGCTGCTTTTGAAATAGGTCCAAATGCGTTATAATTGGCAGAACTTATCGCATGACTACGCGGTTAAAAAAGCGAAAGTAATGTCAAAAGGATTATGAGATGAACATCAGGAAACGACTCTTAATATTGACTGCGGCGGCGCTGGTCTTCACGGTTACGGCCTCGACGGTGTTTGCTGCACCGCCGACCAAAGAAGCCATCGAACAGTGGAAGGCCGACGGTACCTGGGATGCACGCGTGGCCGCATGGAAGGCCTTTAAGGCTGCCGGTGGCTGTGCCGCCGAGGAGTATTTGCTTCGCAAGGATCGCCACGGCGACAATATGGCCCTCGGTACCAATACCGTCGATACGGTCTGGGTGCCCGTTATAATGGTTGATTTCGTGGATCTGCCGGACAGCGTGGGTGTGCCCGGTACGCCGGAAGC
>CAZVUZ010000232.1:0-3312 GCA_964630485.1 uncultured Ignavibacteriales bacterium | reverse complement strand
TAATCCAATAACCTGTCGGGAAACGACCCTCAAAAAGAAATTGGTTGATCTGCGTATCACTGCCAAATAAGTTGCCGACACTAAAAGTGAACAAAAGAAAGGTAAATGTATGTCAGATCTTGATTATATCCATGCCCGACAGATCCTCGACAGCCGCGGTACGCCCACTGTCGAGGTTGATGTGTGCCTGTCCGACGGCACCCTCGGCCGCGCCGCGATTCCGTCGGGAGCCTCGACCGGGGCCCATGAGGCGGTCGAACTGCGCGACGGTGACAAGAAGATGTTTTTCGGCAAGGGCGTTTTGAAGGCGGTTGAGAACGTTAACCTGAAAATCGGCCCGAAACTTATCGAGGAACAAATCGATCCTTACGATCAGGTTGCTCTCGACAACTTCCTGATCAAGCTGGACGGCACCGAGAATAAGTCAAAGCTCGGCGCCAACGCCATGCTGGGCGTTTCGCTGGCAACGGCCAAGGCGGCGGCCGAGTCGCGGGGGCGCTTCTTCTACGAATACATCGGCGGCTGTAACTGCAAGATCCTGCCGGTGCCCATGATGAACATCCTCAACGGCGGCAAGCACGCCGACAATAATGTCGATTTGCAGGAGTTCATGATTATGCCGGTCGGCGCCGCCAATATCCGCAAGGCTCTCCAGATGGGCGCCGAAGTTTTCGGGCATCTAAAGAAGGTGCTTTCCGAAAAAGGCTACAACACCGCCGTCGGCGACGAGGGTGGTTTTGCCCCCGATTTGAAGTCCAACGAAGAGGCCCTCCAGGTGATCATGGAAGGTATCGAGCGGTCCGGCTACAAGGCCGGTGAGGATATCATGCTGGCTCTCGACCCGGCCTCCACGGAATTTTACGACGCCGAGAAGAAGACGTACAATCTCGACGCCGAGGGATTAAAACTCTCGTCCGACGAAATGATCGATTTTTACCATGACCTCATCAAGAAATACCCGATTATCTCCATCGAGGATGGCCTCGCCGAAGACGACTGGGAAGGCTGGAAGAAAATGACCGAGAAGCTCGGGGGGCTGATCCAGATCGTCGGCGACGACCTCTTCGTCACCAATCCCGTCCGCCTTGCCCGGGGTATCGCCGAAAAGTCGGCCAACTCGATTTTGATCAAGCTCAACCAGATCGGCACCCTGACCGAAACCCTGGACGCTATCGACATGGCCCAGAAAGCCGGTTGGACGGCGGTCGTATCGCACCGCTCGGGTGAAACGGAAGATGCCACCATAGCCGATGTCGTCGTCGCCGCCGGCGCCGGCCAGATCAAAACCGGCTCGATGTGCCGCACCGACCGCATCGCCAAGTACAACCAGCTTCTGCGCATTGAGGAGACTATCGGCACTCATGCTGTTTACCCCGGGATGGATACTTTCTATAATCTGAGAAAGTAGCCTCTCCCCGCTATCGGCGGAATCTATAGAAAAGCAACGCGCCCGCGTGGACAACCCACCGGGCGCGTTTTTCATTGAACCTGTCCTCTCCGGGGCGAACCCACCCGGAAGAATTGCAATACTTACTTCTTGTCCACCTTGCTCTTGCAGAGTACGCTGTAGAACTCGTTGAAGACGAGTTCTTTCGGCTCGACATCGTACGGTCCAAGCCTGAAATTGTCTTCGGTACCGTTGACCGTCTGGCGCATGAACAGCGAGCGGCCGTCGTCACTCACCACCCGCAGCATCACCGGCATCTTGAATTCCGCCGGCACCTTGTCCGTCTTGACGGCGGCATCGATATAGAATTTGCCACCTTCATTCATCACCGAGTATTTTACCTCGAATTCGGGATAGTTAGCACCGTAAAGCCAGTAATTGAAAAACCAGTCGAGCGTCTGACCGTAGTGCTTCTCGGCCAGTTTAATGATATCGTAGTTCGTGAAGGTCTTGATATTGCACAGCAGCGACAATTCCCTGAGGAATCGGAAAAAGACATCTTCGGAGCCGCTGTCGATGTCATACATCATAAAACGCAGCATATGCATGACCCAGAGTCCCTTGTTGGACCGCAGGGAAACACTGGCCCTCCGGCCTGTGGCCAGCGGGCGGTCACGCTTGTTCTCAACAATGGTATACACCGTGTCACGCCGATTTATAAGGTTGGCATAGGCGGCTGTCCCCAGGGAACCCTGTAACCAGAGAAGATTGACATACTCGGGCGCGGCCTCGACGATCCACTGCTCTCGCTCGGTGGCCGGTTTCATGGTAGCGCCAAACCACTGGCGAGCTGCCTCGCGGCCGGCCACGGCATGGAAACCGCCGTACGATAGCATGGGCTCTTCGCGCACACAGGCTATTTGCGGTACACACATGATACCGGGCATGGTGAAGGTCCCCGCGGGGCTTACATAAAAAGCAAACGCATTCGGCGGATTACCGAGGATACCCGACAGGAAGTCAAAGGCCTCCACAGTCGTTTCCTGGTACATATCGTGAGGAATAAAGCAGTTCGAGTACTTCTTGGACATCAGGTCCCAGACGAGGAATCCCATGCTCATCCCCGACTTTGAGGTCAGGACCAGCGTATCCAGTCCGCCGGAATAGGGAGCCCAATAGAAGGCATTATAGGGTTCAGTCGGCGCTACCGTAAATCTCTGCTTGCCCCCGTCTATTTCCTCGATCGGCCCCATGCCGGGCATAAAATAGTTGAAGCCTTTCTGCGTCGTCATGGTCAGGTGATGGGGCGTCGGCGCCGGGTTCTCGACCCACGGCAGGGCATAGTCAAACTGCTTACCGTGATACCAAAGGGTGAAGGTCAGGGTGTCACCTTCGTGTGCATAGGCGGGCAGCACGATACCCGAAAAATTGAAATCCTTACGGCGAATGTAGTCAACCGGGTTGCCGTCATAATAGATCGAGTCGACTTTCATATTTAAGTCGAGAAACAGAGATACGAAACGCAGGCTGTCGGCATCGATCCGGACTTTGACTGTTGTCTCGGCGGCATCAACGAGCTTGCCGTCGATTCCGCCCATCTCGATTGTAGCCCGACGGTCAAGCATCGTCGTCGGGAAATCTATCTGCGACAGGCTTGAGTCGGCATAGACATCGTTCTCGCGGCGCTGGAACAGGGCCCCCTCGGTAGCCTCAGCATCGGCCGCCTGAAACTCGTACCCCAGGCAAACCTGTTCCGGGCGGTTCGGATCAAATGTAAATATGTAACGATTAAAATCGACCCAGAAGTAGCCGTCGGCGCCGCGCTCGTTGACGGACCTCAAAAGCTGAAAATAGTTGTCGTAGGTGTGATAGATAGTCGGCTTGAAATAAGTCTCACCCTGCCTCTTCTTGGCGGCGATGTTAAA
>CAZVUZ010000231.1:0-3406 GCA_964630485.1 uncultured Ignavibacteriales bacterium | reverse complement strand
AATCGGCCAGCTTCTTGCCGTACTGCTTCAACTCGGCCATGTCTTCCTCCGAAGGCACCAGGCGAGCGCGGTAGTTTTCCTCGAAGACTTTCAGGCGCATGCCGGTCAGGCGCTCAGCCACGAGCTTGGGGCCCTCGCCGCTCCAGCCATAGGAGCCGAACACGGCCGCCTTCTTGCCGAGACTGCTGACCGTCGAAAGCAGACTGACGGCGTCCCAGGTGGGACGGACGGCGTCGCCGTTGAAAGTCGGGGTGCCAAAAACCACTGCCAGGCTGGCCTCAATCTGGTCGCGGGCGTAGGCTTCATCCATACCCTCGATATTGATCAGCACCGGCTCGAGACCTTCCGCCTTGAGAGTCTCACCGAGGCCCTCCGCGAGGCGGGCGGTGTTGCCGTAGGCACTGACATAGAAAATCGTAACCTGCTTTTTGCCCTCGGTTTTGTCGGCTGCCCACTCGGCGTAATTGTCGATGTACTTCCGTGGCTTGTCACGGAAAATCGGGCCATGCGAGGGGGCGATGGTGTCGATCTCGAAGTCGGCCAGCTTGGTCAGGTTCTTGCGGATATACGTCGAGAACGGCCGCATGATGGCGTCGTAGTAATACTTCAATTCGAAATCGAGGTCGGCCTCGATTTCATCGGCAAAAATCGACTCCGAAGAAATATGCGCCGCGAACCCGTCGCACGAGAACAGGATCTTGTCCTCATTGAGGTATTCCATCATGGTGTCGGGCCAGTGCATGTAGGGGGTGATTTTGAAGGTCAGTTTCTTGCCACCGAGGTCGATTTCGTGGTTGTCCTTCACGCCGGTGATTTTCGTCTCGACATTGAGGGTGTTTTTGACGAACGGCACCGCTCCCGCCGAGCAGATGATTTCGAGATTAGGCGCTTTGGCCAGAAGCTCGGCAATGGCGCCGGAGTGATCGGGTTCGGTGTGGTTGACTACGAGGTAGTCGATTTTGTCGAGCGGTACGTTTTCCTCGATTTTGGCGAAGTGCTCGGCCGCGAAGGGCTTTTTCACGCAGTCGATCAGGGCCGTTTTGTCGGTGCCCTTGATCAGGTAGGAGTTGTAGGTCGTCCCCTGCCGGGTTTCCATTATAATGTCAAAGACTTTGAGGTCCGGGTCCTTGACCCCCACCCAGTAAACGTCGTCGGATATTTTTACAGCATTCATATGTGTTTGCTCCTCTTTGAATTGAGGCCAATATAATGAAAATCGGGCCGATCACAAGCCCGGTGTGGGCTCTGGGCCACCCCTCGGGTGGCTTACTCCTTAGATCGCAGTAGAAGAATCCCACTTGAAGGTGGGCCACCGAATGTTGGCGGTCGGTCGCCGCCAATGACTCTACCGGCCTTTCACAAACCCCATCAATTGCTCGAAGAGAGCCTCGTCATTAGCAGGCAGCGGCTCAATCGAAAGCATCCCCTCTTCGGAAAGCTCCATCAGTCGCTTGACCTCAGGCGATTCGTTGGCGTCCTCGGACAGGAAAAGAACCGTCGGGCACGGCACCGCCTCCAACTGCTCCGTCTCGCGATACGGAGCGGCGTAGCTGGAACGCATATTGTACCACCACCACATTATAGTGCGGTAGAACGGAAACCAGTAGGCGTCGTGTTTCTCTTTGAGACGGTCCTGAAGGCGTATGGTGCTGAGATAGGGATCGACGGCGGCCACCATGTTGATCCGCTCCTCGTCCAGCGCCGCGAGGATACCGGCATCGCCGCCGAGGTCGCGCCCGACCACAATGAGCGGATGAACAATCATCGAACGTATTTCCAGGTGACTGATCACCGCCCCGAGATCCTGCCCCTCGTACCAGCCCTCGCCGTGGTACTTGCCGGTGGAGCGGCCGGCGGCGCGCTGATCATAGGCGACTATCCGGTAGCCGAAATCGGAAAACATCTTCGCCAGCGGTATCATATTGTCACGGGTGTCATCGAAGCCGTGAAGCAGGAACACGGTTCCCCTTATAGAATCGATAACCGCCGTATCAGGGGAAGCATAGAGACCGGCCAGGGTGGTCAGGCCGTCGGATTCAACGCGAAACGTATCCGGCATGAAACCGGCCTCGACCCAGGCGTCCGGGTCGTTCACCGCCGTCGAGTCCTCGCTGTATTCCTCAATATCGGTCCGCACCATCTGCACTCTCGAGCGGGTGAGCGGATAGACGATATAGACCGTTACCACCAGGGCTACCGCCAGCAGGAAGATCACCGTGTTTATGACTTCGCGCATCGTTCGGGAAATTTTCACCGTCTGCTCCTACCACCTGAAATTCATGTCCGGATATTCACGCCGATATAACAGTGTGGTTGGCCCGGAGTCAATGTTAAAATGGGTATTACCCGGTTTACGGCGACGGCCGAGCGTTTCGCGTCAGCCGATTGCGAAAGCGCCGGATCATCTGTCTCTGGGAATCGCTCGCCGCCAAAGAGTCGGCCCGGTCGAGGTAACGCCGCGCCTCGCCGATTTGCCCCAGCCGTTCGAAGGCCAGGGCGATATTGTGATTGGCCAGAAAACTGTCGGGATTTTTCGCCAGAGCCTTCGCCAGAAGCGCCACGGCGCGGTCGTATTCACCCGATTCGTAAAGGTATGACGAGTAATTGATCATGATATCGACATCGCCATCATCCAGCTGATAGGCCCGGCCCAGCAAAGCGCCGCTTCGGGGGACATCGCCCAATCGCAAAGACACCACCCCGGCATACATCATGGCTTTGCCCTCATTCGGAAAGAGGCGTTCAAGTTCCCCGGCCATAGCCAGTTGCTGTTGTGGGGAACCGTGATTGAGATAGTAGGAGGCCAGCAGAAGATGCGTTCCCAGATCGGTGCTGTCGACCTCGAGGGCCAGATTGAGCCGCTCAATGGACTGTTCGGGGCTACCCTGGTAGTGCAAAGCCCGGTGCAGGAAATAGAGTACCCGCAGGGAGTCATTGCGCCGGTAGGGTGGCTCCTTCCAGGCTTTGACGGCGAACTCAAGACGGCGATCGGCCAGCTCCGGGTAGCGGTCGGCGTGGTCGCAAAGGTTGAAATACTCCAGGAAGTGGTTTTTGAAGCGGGAAACCTCGATCACCTCGGCAAATCGATTCACCGACCGAGCGACACTGGCGTTGGCTCCAACAAAGCCGGCAGTTGAGGCCAGCGAAAGAAAAATGACTGCCAGAACCGCGCCGGGCAGACGGCGCTGTTTTTTGGCATACCAGATTATCAGACCGGCCGTCAGGAGCAGAAACATCGGCAGGGAAAACAAATCCCAGTCGCGCGGCCCGCCGAGCTGAGGAGCAAAGAAGAAGACAAACACCACCGCCGGTATGATCAGCCATAGAGCCAGAGCTGTTCTGTGAACAGATGCAACGGCATCTCCTGCATGAGGCGTCGAGTTGTTCCGCCGTACCGGCAGGAACG
>CAZVUZ010000230.1:0-3476 GCA_964630485.1 uncultured Ignavibacteriales bacterium | reverse complement strand
CAGAACCTGGCAGTGACGCTGGTCATTGAGGACGGCGGGGTGCCGGTATTTTCCGAGACGAAGCCGGTCAACGGGGCGGCGGGCTCGGGCAACTCCCTGGCCATATTCGGTCCCTGGACGGTTCCGGCAACAGTCGGCGTGACTTATGATTTCAAGGCTTATACGGTTCTCGCGGCCGACAACAATCCCGGCAATGACAGCACGCAGGTTTCGTCGCTGTCGGTTGCGGAAATAGAGTTCTTCTGCGGCGATATAAACAACGACGGCAACCCCCTGATTGACATTGGTGATCTCGTATACCTGGTTGACTATATGTTCACCAGCGGCCCGCCGCCACCCGTCTTTGACGCTGCCAACCTTGATGGTGCCGGAACCATCGATATCTCCGATCTGGTTCTGCTTGTGGATTATATGTTCACCGGCGGTCCGCCGCCGACCTGCCCCTGATCCGGAATTGGACAACCGGATATCCAGAATATGAAAACGGCAGTTCCTGAGAAGGGGCTGCCGTTTTGCATTGGCGTTCCAGGTATCGGCCTAACTTTTCGGCCCCGTCTCATCCAGTTCAGCGCGTATAGCCCGGGCCAGAGTTTTTACCGCGAGCGGCTTGCGCAGGAACTGCCCGGTCCCCAGACGCATGGCCTCGTTGACGCGATCGGTTTCGGCATAGCCACTTACGACGATGGCCTTCTGACCGGGATACATCTCGACAATGCGCCGGTAGGTTTCGGTTCCATCCAGGCCGCCGGGCATGATCATGTCGAGGATCAGCAGATCCTGAGGATTTTCCCTGACAAATTCAATGGCTTCTTCGCCGCTCTCAAGAGCGCTGGCCTTGTAGCCGAGACGCCTGAGCATTGTAACCGTGACATCGCGTTGCCCCGGATCGTCGTCAACCACCATGATTCTTTCGGTGCCGCCCCGAATCTCCTGATGCCCTTCGTCAGTTTTATCGAGAGGTTCGCGCGTGACCGGAAAATACAAATAGAATGTCGTGCCCCGGCCCGGCTCGGTTTCGAAGTCGATGTAACCGTGGTGGTCTTTAACCACAGCGTGGACAACGCTAAGACCGAGTCCGGAGCCCCGGCGGCGGTCGGTGGTCTTGGTGCTGAAAAACGGCTCGAAAACGCGGCTGGTATGCTCGTGAGTAATACCGCTGCCCGTATCGCCGACGGTCAGTTTGGCATATTCGCCTTTGGGCACGCGTCCGTATTTCCCCGAGGGCTTGTCGGTGTAGTAGTTCTCCGTAGAGATAGTCAGCCGGCCGATGTTTTCCATGGACTCCACGGCATTGGACAGGAGGTTGGATATGACGCGGAAGATCTGGGAGACGCCGGCCTTGATCGGCATCAGGTCGTCCTCCAGATTTGTCTCCACGGCCAGCGTCCGCGGCAGAGGCGTGAATTGTTTCATGACCTGGTGCACGATGTCATTAAGTATAACCGGTTTGACGGCGTAATGGCCGCGGCGCCCCAGGGTCAGCAGTTGCTGGTTTATTTCCGCCATCTGCTCGGCGGCGCGTTCGATCTTCTCGAGATAGTCGGCGGCGGGGTCATTCTCGGGAATAACATCCCGGATGAAAGTGGGATAAGCCATCAACGGCGCCAGCAGATTATTGAAATCATGTGCGACCTGCCCGGCCACCCGCCCGGCCGTCTCGAGTCGTTCGGCGCGCTCGGCGAGTTCCTGCAGGCGTTGGGTTTCGGTAATGTCGCGGAACACCAGGACGACGCCGATTATATTGCCCTGGCGATTCTTGATCGGAGCACCGCTGTCGGCAATGATCCTCCGGGTACCGTCACGCGCAATCAGCGCCGTGTGATTGGCCAGGCCGACGACAACGCCCGTCTGGAGAACCGAATCGACCGGATTCTCCACCACCTCGCCGGAATTCTCATCGATTATGTGAAAAACTTCGGAAAGAATACGACCGAGGGCGTCAGCCTCGGACCAGCCGGTAAACTGCTCAGCAATCTTGTTCATGACCGTCACCCGCCCCTCGGTATCGGTGGCGATGACGCCGTCGCCGATTGAACGCAGGGTTACCGAGAGCCGTTCACGCTCATTGGCCAGAGCTTCCTGGGCCTGCCTGCGTTCCGAGATATCGCGGGCAATGGCGCAATTATATGCCTCCCCTTCAAACTCCACATAGTTGGCCGTTATCTCGACCGGGAATTGACGGCCGTTCGCCGCCCGATGGGTGGACTCGAAGAACAGCGACCCCGCTTGCTTCAACTGCTCCCAGTGGTCGGGCCACATCTCGGCCGGGAATTCCGGGTCGATGTCGTGAACGGTCATGTTGAGAAGTTGTTCCCGGGTGTAACCGAGGAGGTCGCAGGCGGCGTCATTGACAAATGTAAGACGGGCATCGGAGGTAATCCAGTACACGGCATCGGCGAGATTGTCCACCGAGGTCTGCGTCAGGCGCAGGGCCTTCTCGGCCAGCCGGCGCTGAGTAATATCGGTAACGGTAAAGACCATGCCGGCGTCGAAGTTCTCGGGATCAAGGGGTGATGAGGACAACAGCACGTCAATAACCTTGCCGTTCTTGCGGACCATGCGTGTTTCCACCGAGCCGACGCCGTACTTTCGCGCGGCGCCGTGTTTGACCCGCCCGACGCGCTCGTACTCGTCGTCGCTCTCGTAAAGGGCGCGGGCGCTCATGCCGAGCATCTCGCCCGGTTCGTATCCGATTATTTCCGAGAGCCGGTCATTGGTCCAGCCGATGACGCGATTGGAGGTGCGGCCGATCCCGATCGGCGCCGCGTGCAGTAGCGATCGGAGAGTCGCCTCACTCTGGCGGAGGGCCTGCTCGGCACGAATGCGGGCGGTTACCTCAAGGGTCAATTCAATCCCGCCGATGATATCGCCTTTGCTGTTTTTCACCGGATAGCCGCGGATATACCAGGTACGATCGTCGGGCGTGGTTTTTTCGATTTCCTGGGGACTACCGGTTTGCATGGCCTTAAAGACGGAACAATCCTCACAGCGTTCATCGCGGTCCGCCCATACCTCATAGCAGTAACGCCCGATCAAATCTTCACGGTTCATTCCCAGCGATTGGCAGGCCGCTTTGTTTGCCCAGAGAATCTTCATTTCCGGGTCTTCGTAAACAACATGCTCTACCAGGCTGTCGAGAATGGTCTCTTTTTCAAGTTCCGCCTGCAGCAACGCCTCCTCGGCGTTCTTGCGCTTGGTCGTATCCGTAATAAGCCCCTCCAGGGCCTCTAATTCACCACTCTCCGAGAAGACGCCCCGACCCTGCTCCCAGACCCACCGATTTTCGCCGCCGGCCGCTGTGATCCGGTATTCGATTTGAAAGGCCTCTTTCGATTCCAGCTGTTCCTGGATTCTATCCCAGACCCGCTGGCGATCTTCCGGATGTATAAGTTCCGCATACGCCAATCTCTTATTGCCGATCAGGTCCTCGGCGGCGTAACCGGTCAGCGCCTGACAACCCTGGCTGACGAATTCCA
>CAZVUZ010000229.1:1277-3637 GCA_964630485.1 uncultured Ignavibacteriales bacterium | reverse complement strand
ACTATCGGGTCGGAGCCGTTTGGCTTCGACCCGTTTTTTTGTGCCGTAAGTAAGTGATGGCTCGGGGCGCGGCTACTCTTGCTGCGATGGCACGAGCTGAATGTCGACGTCCCTCATATCACCACTGAGGTAGATTGTCTTCAGTTTCGTCTCATAACCGGTTTTTATGACCGCAAATGACTCTTCACCGGCTCCCCACCGTACTACGCTATAGAATCCCGTGCTGTCGGTGTATGATCGGATATACGTAGAATCAGCGGAAGCGATTATGGCGGAGTCGATGGGTAACCCGGTTATGGAGTCCGAGACGATGCCTGTGGCGCTGGAAGCGGTATCCACAAGGCCGTCCGACTTATCGCAGAAAGTCAATGTGAGTGTCAAGCCGAACCCAACCAAGCACAGAAGTGCCCGGCTGCAGATTTCCTGTCTCATGTGTCCACCTCCATTTGCACCCTATTGCGGTTGCGATGGCACCAGCCGGATGTCGACGCTGTCGAGGTCTTGCTCCAGATAGAACGTTTTCAATTGTGTTTCATACCCGGCCTTCATGACGGCAAAGGAAACGTCACCTATTCCCAATCTGGCTACTTGATAAAACCCCGTGCTATCAGTGTAGAATAGAGTGTTGATCGAGTCGGTTGTGGCAATTCTGACAGAGTCAACGGGGATGTCTGTCAGGGAATCCAGGATGGTACCGGAGACACTGAACCCGCTTTCCCACAATGTGACTCCCTTGTCCTTGCAACCGAGATAAATCAGAGACATTCCAAGGGCTAGTATCAGGGCCAAAACGACGATAGAGATGCGTCTGTGCATACATCCTCCCACAAAATCCAAATGTGTGCTATGCTGACCTCATTAAGGCCAAATGTCCTCCCGCCTGTCAAGGAATAAATCGCGTTTTGTAAAGGGGGTTGCGATAAAGAGGAGAGGAAAGGTCGGGAAAGGGGTGTATGTCTACTACTTCGTTTCTTCGACCGCGAGGCGCTCGACTACAGCTTCGGAATACTCATGCGTCCTGACAAACCCGAGCTTCTCGTAACACCGCCGGGCGGCGACATTGGAAGCATTGACATTCAGACAGACAAGTCTGCCCTCGCCGGCAAGCTCCTGCACCAGGCGTCCGGTCACCATGGTCCCCAGGCCGTTGCCGCATTGCTCCGGCAGGGTGGCAATATTGCCCAGTACGGCGATGTTATATGCATCCGAGTAAACATGCACCCCCGCGGCGGCGAGAAGGCGGTGCCCGTTGAAGTAACCGAAGTACTTATTAGTCTCCAGCATGCGCTCATCGAAGTAGTTGTCGGGATAGGCCGCCTCGTAGAGGTGCAGTAACTCCGAGATGTAAAGGCCGGACAGGCGTTTGATATTCGGATTGGTGTCGAGGCCGTCCGGAAGGGTCGGGGTGGTGAGTTTCATCTTAAAGTGTTGACCCAGCGGCTGAATCCGGAATTGCTCTTCAAATATCTCTGAGGCGCCGCGGCCGAAATGGCAATAGAACCTGTCCGGGAGGACATCGGCCACGTCCTCGATGAGTTCACGACAGCGGTCGCTGAGGCCGAGAGCCAGCACGGTGGGATTGGTGAGGGCTTCGTAGATGAGCAGGGCCTCCTCGACCTCGCCACCGGCGTCGCGGAGAACGGCAAAGCGGCAGTGGTCGAAGAAAAAATCGTCGAGATCGCCCAGGTGGTAGGCAAAGAGAACCGGGTCCTTTTGAAAATGGCGCTGTAGAAGCTCGCGGTCGTCGGTGAATTCCGCCTTCACCCTGCAGTCCCCCTCTGTTTCGGTTAGTGCTTACCCATAAATTAACGCAGAACGTTCCGTGACGCAAGTAGTCGGGGGAAATGCGGTGCAGTTTTTTTGCGCCGGATTCAGTGCATTAGCGGCTCGGCCGGGGCCGGCTCGTAGCGAAACGGCTCGCCCATGATCGAGAACGGAAAGTTGTAGAACACGTTATGGCCGTTGTAGTCGAGTACGCGCAGGTCGTCCTCCTGCTTGACATCATTCATGACCGTGTCGAAGAGCGAGCCGTATTTTTCGCGGACGTTTTCGACCGGCAATTCCCGGGCGATGAATTTCCTGATGCCCTTGATGGCCAGTTTCTCGATGAAATTGGCGTCGTTGAGGGTCTCATAGGTGGTAAGAATGAGAATCGGGCCGGTGCCGGTAAAGATGATTGCGGCTTTCATGGTCGGTTCCTCCTGCCTCGGGTGGGGCCCGCTTCGCCACCGTGAGAACATTCCATTGGGTCTGTCCGGCCCGTTGTCCGGACAGACCCGTCAACCTTGCCTGCCCATGGTAACGAACGGCAGGCGCTTTTTGCGTGAGGGCGGAATCGTGGAGATATATTAAACCGATCC
>CAZVUZ010000229.1:0-1267 GCA_964630485.1 uncultured Ignavibacteriales bacterium | reverse complement strand
GAGAACTTTCCAGTCGGTCTGTCCGGCCAGTTGTCCGGACGGCCCCGTCAACCTGGCCTGCCCATGGTAACGAACGGCAGGTGCTACTGTGCGTGAGGGCGGGATCGTGGAGATATATAATACCGATCCGCCTTTTTCAGGTGCGCCGTTAACATGTCGCATGCGGGTGCGGGGATCACCCGTCCGCCTTTTGGAGTCGCCGCCGCTACTCCCAACGGCATCCCGTTCAACCGGAGCCGGACCCTGGACCACCATTGGCAGGGGCCGTGTTCCCATTCGTGCTCGTCTCGACGGTTGCCGAGACGGCCTGGATCCTTATATCGTGTTGCCGGTTTCGCTCAGTCGTAAGCGAAGCGCATCACCCGGGGGTGGACGCTGTTTTCGTAGTCCTTGTAGGCGATCTTGACCAGTTCGGTGTGACTTCCGGCATTGAAGGCAATGGCCTTGTCCTCGGTCAGTTTCCTGGCGACGATGACATCCATACCGTATAGGTTGCCGAACGGCGCCATGGCTCCCGGTTCCGTCTCCGGGAACTGGTCCGCAAATTCCCTTTCGCCCGCGAGGCGAACATCCTCCGTCCCAAGGGCGGCCTTGAGCAGGGTGAAGTCGATCCGGCAACAGGCCGGAACAACGGCCATTACCATCCGGCCGCCGACCTTCAGCATGACCGTTTTGGCCAGCTCCTTGCCCGGTACATGGGCGGCCGCGGCCACCTGCTGGGCGGTGTAGGCCGGGGGATGATTGATCGTCACATACGGGATGTGTTTTTGCTCCAAGAAGTCCTTCAGTCTTTGTGTAGGCATGGGGACCTCCTCAGGGTAGTGGTTATCCCAGAGAAAATTACTTTAGTGGCAAGGATACTGATGTGAGATCACAAATGATGAAAGTCTGAAACCGCCCCTTACAATGAAATATGCACTGAAACGGTCGTTTTGTCAACAGGATTGATGGGGTGGCGGACGCTCTCAGGGCTTTCGCGCTCGCAGTAATTGAAATTCGTCGCCCGCAACGAGGGCGCTCTTACCCCAGGCTGGCAGGACTTCGATCGATTCAAAACCGGCTCCGTCAAGCAGGGCGCGGTATTCGTCCGGGGTATAGGCCTGCAGAGAATTGGCATAGCAGGTAACCTCGCCGGTGGCGGCGTCGATGACATGAAAGTCCGCCTCGACCCGGCCGGCGTCATCGACCCAGCGATTGGCCATCAGGCAAAAGTGCGGCTTCTCCGAGAAAAGACCGTCCGACTGGCTGTACCAGGTGTCACCCGACT
>CAZVUZ010000228.1:0-3687 GCA_964630485.1 uncultured Ignavibacteriales bacterium | reverse complement strand
AAACCGCCCCTGCTCGTCAGGGGCGGTTTTTTGCTTGTCAATGAACCATAATCTGTTATATTGCAATTAGTTGACTACGAGATACCGACCCTCGGCATGTACCTGCCCGGAACCATCGCTGAACGATGTGAAGCGATCCTACGACTACCGATTACCTTCAGGAACCTGTCGATACTCACGGTGTTATTGATATAATGGGTCGATTAAGTCCTCACGCCAAGGAGGCCTGAGCCGCGCACATTAATTCGTCGCGCCCTGCCTGTGCAGTCCGGACAAACACGACCGATAAGACAACAGGAAGCCGCAATAAACAACATCGTCTGGAGTAGGATTATGACGCGATGGCTTAGAGAATGCGTATTCACAGGTCTGTTCGTGGCGTTGGCTCTCACGCTGGCCATGCCCGCCTCGGCTGCCCTGGGACCGAACGGCGAGACACCCAAACCGTACATCATCGAGGGTCTCGTTACCGTGCAGTTCGAGGAAGAGGCCAATGTCCGCACTTTTGACAAAAGCTTCGGTACCGCCAGTTTCGGCATTTACAGCATTGACGCCGTCATGGAGCGCTATTCGGTGTCCGATGCCCGGAGAATATTTCCCGGTGAGGACCGGCGCCAGATCAACTCCGGTTTGCCCGATTACACTACTTTTTATGAGTTGAAGTTTCCCGATTCCATTCCCGTCGCGGAGATAATCAGTGAATTGCAGCAGAACCCGAATGTTCGTTCGGCCGAGCCGGTCTGGGCTCTGCCCCTTTATGCCGATCCCGACGATCCGCAGTTTACCAGCCAGTGGCACCTGATGGGTCTCAATGCCAACGTCCGCGGCGCCTGGGACATAGAGACCGGGTCAGACTCGGTTATCATCGCCATCGTCGATTCCGGCGTCAATCACACTCACGCCGATCTCAAAGACAATATCTGGATCAACCCGGGTGAGGATCTTGACGGTGACGGGGTGGTTTTTGACATCGACGACCTCGACGGCATTGACAACGACGGCAACGGCGTGGTGGATGATTTAATTGGCTACGACTTCTTTACCGGCATCACCAACCCGCATCCGAGCGAAGATGTCAATACCCCGGATCCGGATCCGAACGATTTTAACGGCCACGGCACCCATTGCGCCGGTATCGCCGCGGCGGTGACAAATAACGGCATCAATGTCGCGGGTGTGGCCGGTGGCTGGATCGGCGCCCACCGATCCTATCGCGGCGCCCGCATCATGTGCCTGAGAGTCGGTGCCACCGGTTCCGACGGTAACGGCTATGTCAACTCCAACAACTGCGGCACGGCCATCCAGTACGCCGCCCGCAACGGCGCCAAGGTCGTCAACTGCAGTTGGGGTTCCTCGGCGACAACGCCCATGATGGCTGCCATGGCTCTGGTCGACTCGGCCGGTATAACGATATGCCACGCGGCCGGCAACGACGGCGCCAACGATCCCGATTATCTCGATTATGACAACCAGACCGGCACCCAGACCCTTTCGGTGGCCTCGGTTAACTCCAACGATACCAAAGCTTCATACTCCAACTGGGGTAACTGGATTGACGTCTGTGCCTATGGTTCCAGCATCCTGAGCACTTATTCCAGCCAGTACACGCCGACGGTGGCCTCTTTGTCCGGTACTTCGATGGCGGCACCGATGGTTTGCGGCCTGGCGGCCCTTGTGCGCTCGGCCATGCCGTCGTTAAGTAAATATCAGGTTGATTCCATCATCATCAATACCTGCGACAATATCGATGCCGTCAATCCCTCTTACATGGGCTGGCTCGGCGCCGGACGCATCAATGCCTACGAGGCCCTGGCCGGACTGGCTAGCGCCAAGTTCGAGGCCGATTACACAGTTGGAGAGGCACCCCTCACGGTGCAGTTCACCGACCTGTCGCCCAACCTGCCCACGAGCTGGGACTGGTCCTTCGGCACCGGTGACGGCTCCACCGACCAGAACCCGAGCTACACCTACTCGCAGCCCGGACTTTACGATGTCTCCCTGGTAGTTGATGACAGTGTTACCATCGGCCCCGGCGAGGAACACCTTACCGGGTATATCTGGGTGAAAGCTGACACCGTTCGTATCGGATCGGTTATCGCCGAAAGAGGCGCCCAGGTCGTCGTGCCGGTATATTACAACAACACCGTCCAGATCGAGGAAATCCAGTTCAGCTTCAATATGCAGAACGACGAAGGTATCACCTTTGACTCACTCTCGGTCGAAGGCCTGCGCACTGAATATTTCGACCTGATACAGATTAATGCGCAGTCGACGAACAAGAAATACGGCGTCCTGCTCCGGCCGGACCCGGCCGGCGGCGGCTCCAATTACCTGAAACCGGATACGGGCGCGATTTTGAACCTCTTTTTCAAAGTCCCCGCCTTTGCGACGCCTTCGGTAATGGTCCCGATTGACACGATCACGGCCAGTTTCAAGGCCCCGCGCTTCAGCTCGGTCTTGGGCGACTATATGCCGGTCATTGAGGCCGGAAATATAGAAATTCTGCCCTGCTCCCACGGCGATGTCAACTGCGACGGCGTCACCGACATCGGTGATATGGTCGATCTCGTGGATTATATCTTCGGCGGCGGCTCGAATACCGATCCCTACGGCGGCGATGTCGACGGTGATGGCGGCATTACCATTGCCGATCTGGTGTATTTGGTTGAATATTTCTTCGATAACGGCCCGCCACCGCCCAATTGATCAGTGTTTCGGCACCGGGCGGGCCTTGCGGCTCGCCCTTTTATTTTGACACAATATTTGCGTTCTTTTTTTATTGACTGCGCCCTCGTACGTCTATATTATTGGCAAGCTTGAAGTGTCTTTAATAATGAATAAGTGCGGGAACTGCCTCGCATGCGAAGGAGGTGACGAGATCGGATAAACTTGTTAACGTTGTCTTTTTTTGAACTTTGACTTAATGAGACTTTTAAGATTTTTTGTGCACGGAGGCAAATAGATGAAATTCAAATTACTAATGGTTATTGTGGTTTGCGGCATGCTGGCCGGACCGGCGGCTTTTGGCCAATCAATTTCGATTGACTCGGTAACGAATCTGTGGCCGGGAAATGAGAACTCCATCGACACGAACAAGATAGTCACTTTCTGGGTTCGCATTACTAATGATGGGGTCCGGTCCTATGATGGAATAACCAATGGCTTCCAAGTCCATTCAGAAGATGGCGCTGAATGGACTACTACTGACATGGACACCATCGGCACTTTAGGTAAGACGCAGTTTGACCTTGTTTTTGCACTGAGCACTTACAGCATTGATGGAATGGGTGCTGATACGGTCGGCTTTGGCGGATCTCGAATGCTCGCCGGCGGACTGCCCGCCGACTTCGACACGATCGCCTACAAGATAGAAATTGGCCCTATCGACGAAGCGCATATTGGCAAGGAAATCTGCATCGACTCTTGTTTCTACCCACCCAGTGGCCTATGGAAATGGGGGGCATCAGGTGGGATCACTGTTTTCCCGGCTTGGGACGGGCCTCACTGCTACGTCATCGCCACTGATCAGGTCGGCGTAGAGACCCTGGAAGACGACAACCTGCCGCAGAGCTTCAGCCTCGGCCAGAACTACCCGAACCCGTTCAACCCGGTCAGCGAGAGCGCCTTCGATCTGCCGGCCAAGACTCATGTCCCTCTTGCGGTGGACAATGTCCTAGGCCAAAGGGT
>CAZVUZ010000227.1:0-3755 GCA_964630485.1 uncultured Ignavibacteriales bacterium | reverse complement strand
TCGGGTTGATTTTCAACAGGATAGATGCTATCTTAGACAACTTCGAGCGTATAAGTTCTACTGTATGCATCACGGCATTTGAAATAACCCGAGCTGGAGGAATAGATGTCGCCCGCAGATTCCGGATCCGACCTTACCGCTGTTGAGAACCTCAACGCCGCCTACAAGAAAATCAGAACCGAGATCGGCAAAGTCATTGTCGGTCAGGACCGCGTTATCGAGCAGCTGTTGATATCCCTGCTCTCGTCCGGCCACTGCCTGCTCGTGGGTGTTCCCGGATTGGCCAAGACGCTTCTTATCTCTACTCTGGCCCAGGTTCTCAACCTTGATTTCAGCCGCATTCAGTTTACTCCCGACCTCATGCCGTCGGATATCACCGGCACCGAGATTATCGATGATGACCAATCGACCGGCAAGCGCAGTTTCCGCTTCGTCAAGGGCCCGGTTTTTGCCAATATCATCCTGGCCGACGAAATCAACCGGACACCGCCGAAAACGCAGGCCGCCCTGCTTCAGGCGATGCAGGAGCACGAAGTAACCGTCGGCGGTGAGACGTACAAACTCGATGAACCGTTTTTCGTGCTGGCCACCCAGAACCCGATCGAGCAGGAGGGAACCTATCCCCTGCCCGAGGCCCAGCTGGACCGTTTCATGTTCAACGTTTTTGTCGACTATCCCTCCTCGACCGAGGAGCGCGACATCGTCAAATCGACCACGGCTGTGCAGTCCTATGATCTGGAGAAGATCCTTTCGGCTAAGGATATAACCGGCTTCCAGAATCTCGTCCGTCGGGTTCCGGTATCGGATCACCTGATCGAGTACGCCGTGGATCTCGTGCGGGCCACCCGCCCGGGCGAAAGCACCGCGCCGGATTTCGTCAAAAACTGGGTCAACTGGGGTGCCGGACCGCGCGCCTCGCAATATCTTATCCTGGCGGCCAAAACCAAGGCCATACTCGAGGGACGCCCGACGCCGGGCCCGGAAGACATCCGCTTTGCGGCCTACCCGGTCCTGCGACACCGCATCGTCACCTCCTTCAATGCCGAGGCGGACGGGGTCGACACCATGGAGATCATCAAGCGCCTCCTGGCCACGATCAAGGAGAAGAGCTGACGCGGCAAGTCCCCGGCGGGCCGTCATTACTATAAGTAACCATGCAATCCGGCAAAGCCAAAGATTCGCGCGTGATTCTCATACGACTCTCGATCGTAGTGCTTCTTATCGTGGTGCTGGCCTGGTCCTGGAGCGACTCCCTCTGGGAGACGTCAACGGAGCGCGCGGGTTCCGAGGACGAGGTGTCGGAGCATGATGCCCCGGCGGATCAGGTATCCCCGGCTGCGACGGACGAACGGGAACTTACTTTCGACGACGAGATCCACCGCCTCCGGCGGGCGGACTATATCGAGTCGCTCAAACACGATACTCTCGCCCGTCTGGCGCCGCGCTGGGATTCCCTTTACACCGGGTTGGACGCCACCGCCGACAGCGCCTCGCTGGCAATGAAATTCCGCGAACTCGACTCGCTCTGGGATGCTTCGGGTTCGGACGAACAGCTATGATATCAGCGGATACCTGTCTATATGAGCAAGAACGCTAACGACATCGGCAATTTCGGGATCGTCATCCACGGCGGCGCGGGGACCATCCTGCGCGAAAAAATGAGCGCCGAGATGGAGGCCGAGGTTACCGCTCGGCTGGCCGAAACCCTGCGCACCGGCTACGAGATTCTCGAAACCGGCGGCAGTAGTCTCGATGCCGTCCAGCGCGCGGTGAATGTGATGGAAGACTCCCCGCTGTTCAATGCCGGCAAGGGGGCTGTCTTCACCCACGATGGCAAGAACGAGCAGGATGCCACCATCGTCGATGGTGCCACCGGGATGGCGGGAGCAGTGGCGGGCGTGAAGCATGTCGCCAACCCGATCAACCTGGCCCGGATGGTGATGGAGAAAACGCCGCATGTGCTCCTAATTGGCGACGGCGCCGAGACTTTTGCCGTCACGGAGGGTATGCACCTCGTCGATGAAAAGTATTTCCACACCGAGCGGCGCCGCGAGCAACTCGAAAAAGCCCTGGAAAAAGAGCGCAAGGCGGGCAAGGGCGCGGGGCCGTTTGAGGTGCGTCTCTCCGAGGACGACCGCCATGGTACGGTCGGCGCGGTGGCTCTTGACAAAGAGGGCAATCTCGCGGCGGCTACATCTTCGGGCGGTATGACCAACAAGAAATTCGGCCGCGTGGGCGACTCGGCCCTGATCGGTGCCGGCACCTGGGCCGACAATGATACCTGCGCCGTCTCGACCACCGGCCACGGCGAGTATTTCATGCGTGGCGTGGTGGCCTACGATATCGCGGCCTTGATGGCCTACAAGAATATGTCCCTTGAAGAAGCCGCGGCGAGCGTAATACATTCCAAACTGACCCTGCGCGAAGGCACCGGTGGCCTGATCGCCATCGACCGGCAGGGGAATTTCACCCTCCCGTTCAACACCGAGGGCATGTACCGGGGGCACCTCATGAAGGGCGGCCAGGTGGTAGTAAGGATCTTTAGGGATTGAGATAATGGCAAGGTCGAGAAAAAACAACCTCACGGTTTCGCCACAATTGATTCCGGCCACGGAAGCAGACTCCGATTTCGCCTACGGGATCAAGAAATCGGCGATTGAAAAGTATGTCTGCAAGACCTGGGGCTGGGATGAGGTTTTCCAGCGTGAGTACCATCAAAGGCACTGGCGTTGTGAAAATATGCGGATTATCACGGTGGACGGTGCGCGCGTTGGTACCCTGACGGTGATCAAACGCTCGCATGACATTTTCGTGGAATCCATCTATATTCACCCGGATCACCAGTCCCGCGGTATCGGCACGAAGTTGATGCAGGATATTGTCGACGAGGCCGGTGATACCACCGTGCGGCTCTCGGTGCTCAAAGCGAATCCGGCCATTCGTTTATATGAGCGCCTCGGATTCACCATGGCCGGGGAAACCGCCAATCACTATCAAATGGAACGTCTGCCGACGGAGTAAACTATGCCCGACGATTATCGCAAATACCTGGATCCGGAGACGGTTTCGCGGCTAAAGGGGATGGAACTGAAGGCGCGGATGGTAGTCGAGGGGTTTATTGCCGGATTGCACAAATCGCCCTATCACGGTTTCTCGGTGGAGTTCGCTGAACACCGGCAGTATATGCCAGGCGACAATATCCGCGATATTGACTGGAAAGTTTTTGCCAAGAGCGACCGCTATTATATCAAGCAATATGAGGAAGAGACCAATCTCAAGGGCTACCTGCTTTTGGATTGCTCGGCCTCGATGGCGTATCAGTCGGGCGACCGTGTCAGCAAGCTCGACTATGCCGGGCTGTTGTGCGGGGCGCTTTCGTATATGATGCTGCGTCAGCGCGACGCCGTGGGGTTGGTGACATTCGATCAGCGCCTGCGCCGGTATGTGCCGCCGAGGTCGAAGTCGGGGCATTTGCACATTCTCCTCAATGAGATCGCCGCCCAGAAGCCCTCAAAACAGACCGATATTTCGCAGACCCTGCATGAGATGGCCGACCGCATCAAGCGCCGCGGGCTGGTGATTATCCTTTCGGATCTTCTTGACGATGCCGGCGCGATCGTGTCGGGGCTGAAGCATTTCCGCTACAACAAACACGAGGTGATTGTCTTTCACATCCTCGATCCGCGCGAGCGGGATTTTGCATTTCCGCGCGAGGCGGTTTTCAAGGACATGGAGACCGGCGAGGAGATGACGAC
>CAZVUZ010000226.1:0-3781 GCA_964630485.1 uncultured Ignavibacteriales bacterium | reverse complement strand
ACATGCAATTGCTGGGCAGCGGTGTTTCGTCGCTGCTGAGGTCGCCGCGGCTCCTTATTGTGCTGTTCGTCTTGCTTTCGGGCGGTATTGTGGCGATCAGGCGGAAATGGACCTTGTCGGGTGACAGGGCATATCTTTGGCGCGTGGCTCTGCTTTTGTTTTCGGCGCTCTATTATGTGCTGATTCACATGATAGTGTTTCCACAGCCCTCTACGCGTTTCTTTGCCGCACAGTATGCCTTGATATTGGTGCTGGTCGCCGACTCGGTTCTGGGGCGGCGGCTCGGGTCGCTTACGGCGCCCGCGGGATAGTCGAGAGGACGTACGAGATTCAAGCTCGGCGCATGTCCGATATTCAGTGCAACGAACGCGGCGCCCCCTCCCGGGAACGCCGCGTCTCTTTCGGCGGTCTGCTCAACACGCCGCCAGATTCCTATCGAGTCGAATTCTCCCGCGCCTCGCGTTTCTTCGCCGCCAGCAGGGCCTCGCCCCGCGTGATCAGCTCGGCGCAGACCTTCTCGACCTGCCAGCCTGGTCGATACCACCGTTGGTGAATTCGGTTATGCCTGGCCGTGGTTTCTGCCCGACGGCAAGCACTTTCTCTTCACGGCATCCGTTCGTAAAAACGGCGAAGACAGTGCTCCCCTGAGCAGGATAAAACTCGGCTCGGTCGATAACACATCGTCATCGACGCTGTATGAACTGAAATTCAATATTGACCGCATTGAGTACTCCAACGAAGGGTACATACTCTACGTCGTGCAGGAGAATCTCATGGGACTGCCATTCGATGCCGATGAGCTGGAAGTCACTGGTGAACCAAAACCGATTGCCATGAAGATCGGCACCGCCGAGAACACCTATGCATTCAGCGTGACCGATGACGGCACTCTGCTCTACCAGACGAATAACCAGTCATCCCTGAGCGAGCTCGCCTGGGTCGACCGAGCCGGCAACAAGCTCGAAACCATCGGCCGGGTAGGAAGGTACGCCGATGTGACCCTCTCTCCCGATGAAAGCAGGATCGCGTACTCGTCCTCCGAAGACGCCGCCACCGCGAACGATATCTGGATATATGACCTGAAACGTAACGTTCCGACGCGACTGACCTTCGATCCGGCCCAGGATGGGGCGCCCATATGGTCGCCGGATGGAGATTACATTTATTTCAGTTCGCTGCGCAACGGACAGCTCTTCAGTCTGTATCGTAAAGACGCTAACGGCCTTGGAGATGCCGAACTGGTTCTCGCCTCCGACAGCAGCCACTTCGGCCCGAGCGGTTTTGCTCCTGACGGAAACAGGCTTCTCATCCACGTAGTGCACGGCGGCTGGGACATTGGTATCCTCTCCCTCGTCGATAGCAACAGGATCGACATGCTGGCCAACAGCTCCTTCTTCGAGGCCATGGCCAGGGAATCGCCCAACGGGCGGTACGTGGCGTATGCCAGCAACGAGTCGGGCAACCGTGAAGTTTATGTCAGAAAACTCGATGGCACGGGCGGCAAGTGGCAGATCTCCACCGAGAACGCCGACAGCCCCAGGTGGAATGGCGACGGTACGGAGTTGTTCTACCTGACCAGAGACGACCGCATCATGGCTATCAAAGTCAATACGAGCGGAGACTTTGTGGCGGAGAATCCGGTCGAGCTGTTTGACCTCAAAATCCAGTACTCAAGCACGGTCAGTTTCCCCTATTGTGTTACCGCCGACGGAAAGCGATTTCTGGTTAATAGCCGTTTATCCGATTCAAACCCCGGGGAAATTGTGGTCGTCCAGAATTGGGCCGTGGAGTTCCGGTAGCACCGATCCCGACCGGGAAGAAGAGAGATCTGGCCTCTATCAAGGAGCTCATGGAGGCGGGGATTATAAGGCCTGTCATCGACCGCCGCTATCCGTTCGAGGAAATTGCCGAGGCGCACCGGTATGTTGACGGGCTGCACAAGGCGGGCAGTGTCGTCATTACTGTCTCTCACGGGCCTGAATCCTGACGGTAAATCAGAACAAGTCAGTCAACCTCGAAACCCAGCAGAGAGAGATCGTCATCGAACGAAGTCTTACCGGACCACCGTTGTAACCTGCTTATGAGCCGGGGCACGCTCGCCTGAAGTGAGATGTCCCGGTGGCTTTCGATTTCCTGCAGGAGACGCTCTGTCTCGAACCTGTCGCCGTGCGCATCTTCGGTCTCGACCAGACCGTCGGAGTAGAAGTACATTCGGTCACCGGAATGCATCTTCACCATAGTTTCACAGAAACTGGCACCCTGAATCACGCCTATTGGAATGTTATCCGATTGCACGGATACCGGCGGGCCACCATTCGGGACGTACACCGCGGGTGGATGCCCGGCGGTCGCAAGGCGGAATTCGTTTGTATGGGTATCAAGAACCCCGTAGATAAGCGTGAAGTACTGACCGGTGCTGGGATCGAGAGGGAACTGCCTGTTTAGCCGTGTAAGCACCTTGGTCGGCGACAGTACGTAGTTTTCATCCAGATTGCCTGACGAGCCGGCGGCGGCGTCACCCCGGTCGATCCTGCCCGTGAGCCAGTGATTCAGTGTGACCGACAGCAGGGACGCCTGGACGCCATGACCACTGACGGCGACCACGTAGAAGATATTGTATCGACCATCCAGACGGACCGCATTGAGGGCATCACCGGCCAGTTCATCACAGGCAATTAACTCCCAGGCGGCCGAGGCGCCGTTTAGTTCGGGAGATCGGGCTGGAAGAAAACTCTTTTGTATTTTGGCCGCTAACTCGAGGTCCTGCCGAATTAGCTTGTTTGCTTTTTCCAGTTCGGCCTTCGCGGCGCGCAAGGCGTCTTCAGCCTGCCGGCGAGCGGTGACATCGGACTGAATACCCACAAAGTGAGTAACGGCATCCGAGTGATCGCGAATCGGAGTGATTGTCAAGCGGTTCCAGAACGGCTCCCCGTTTCTGCGGTAATTGAGTATTTCGACGACACAGCTGCGCCCCTCGCGCACGGCCCGACGTATTTCATCGACGGCGTCGGGGTCGGTGTCTTTGCCCTGAAGGAATCGACAGTTGGTTCCGCAGGTGTCCCTGGCCGAGTAACCGGTAAGCTTCTCGAAACCCTTGTTGACGTATATGAGTGGACAGTCTGGTTTGGTGGCATCGGCAATTGTTATGCCCTCGGCCGAAGCTTCCAGGGCACGGTCCTTGAGAATTAGTTGATCTTCGAGCGGCTTCGCCTGAAGCAGGTGGCTCGGTGAGAGTTTTCCGTTTCTGTTCATATCCGACTCTGACATCACGTTACCAACTTAGCATTCCGAGCGATTTTACAATCAATGGTAGTTCTTACCCTAAGAACATAGCTAAATCGCCATTGTTCACAGAGATCTCAGCTTTCGCGAAGACGTCAAGGGAAGTGGAGTCGATTCCAGCTTTCCGAAATAGCTTGCTTCGACGGAGTGGACGGTATGGGAAGCGGCTCACCACGAGACACAAAGGCTCTCTTAAATATTGATGGATCGAACTTGATAAACTGCCGTTTTGGTTCATTGCCACATAAGGGGAGCTTGCCCCGTAAGTCGTAGATAATTCCACGCGGACCCGCGACTCGGATCCAACTTGATCGCTCAGGACATCGCAGAATCAAGATCCGCGTACAGCCCACAATAATAGAACCTGATAGCATCCCGGGGCCGGCATTCCATGCTCCACTACCCCGGCTCGCCGCACCTACTTCAGTTCGTTGAACCAGATCACGTTGGCCCCGCCGACAAAGTCGGGCGCAACCATATCCAGGTCGCCATCACCGTC
>CAZVUZ010000225.1:294-3807 GCA_964630485.1 uncultured Ignavibacteriales bacterium | reverse complement strand
GACGCCGGCGCTATCCCCCTGCCGCCCGGATGCGGACCGTGCATCGGTCTCGGCAAGGGTCTTTTGCAGGACGGCGAGGTCGGTATCTCGGCTACCAATCGCAATTTCAAGGGCCGCATGGGCTCCAAGACCGCCGAGGCCTATCTCGGCTCGCCGGTCGTGGTGGCCGCCTCGGCCCTGTCAGGCTATATCGATATGCCGAATGACTTCGACGATGTTCAACCGGTTGGCGACATCAAAACCAACGAGAAACCGGCCGGCGGCGGCGCGTCAGTTGCTATCATTGACGGCTTCCCGGCATCAGTCGAGGGCGAGCTAATCTTCTGCCACCAGGACAACCTCAACACCGACGGCATTTACCCCGGCAAATACACCTATCTCGACGACTTCACCCCCGAACAACAGGCCGGCGTGGTTATGGAAAATTATGACCCGGAATTCGGCAAGATGGTTGCCGAGGGTGATATCCTCGTCGGCGGTTTCAATTTCGGCACCGGCTCCTCGCGCGAGCAGGCCGCTACCTCGCTGAAGTACCGAGGCATCCGCCTCGTGCTCGGCGGCTCTTTCAGCGAGACCTACAAGCGCAATGCCCTCAACAACGGCTTCCTCGCCATCGAGGCCCCGCAACTGGTCCGGGACCTGAAAGAGAAGTTCGGCACCGACAAGCTGTCAGTGAAAACGGGACTCGTCGCAAAAATCGATTTCGCCAAAGCGACGCTCGGCGTTGACGGTAAAGAATACGCCCTCAGCCCGGTCGGTGTTGCCGCCCAGGAGCTGGTGGTCGACGGCGGCCTCGAGGCCTGGGTGAAGAAAAGACTCTAATTGAAAAAATGACTCGGTTGAAGGAATAGAGTAATGGAAAAAACGATTTCAAGACAGATGGCGGAGTTCGCCAGCAAACTGACATTCGATGATCTCCCTGAGAAAGTCGTTTACGAGGTGAAGCGCTACCTTTACGACTCGGTCGGTTGCTCCTATGGCGGCTACCGCACGAAGGACGTAAACATCCTGCACGACATTTATACGAACATGGGCGGCAAGGGCGAGGCCACCCTCCTGGCCTTCGGCGACAAGATGCCGGCGGTCAACGCCACTCTGGTCAACTCGCTCATGATCCGCGCGCTCGACTTCAACGACATCTACTGGAAGGAAGATCCCTCCCATCCGTCCGACCTCATCCCCGCCGCCCTCGCCGCGGGTGAGCTGGTCAATGCTTCGATGAAGGAAGTCATCGTGGCCATCGTGCTGGCCTACGAATTCGAGATGCGCCTGTGCGAATTTGCCCTGCCGGGTGTTCGCGAGCGCAAGTGGCACCATGCCACCCTGACGCAATTCGTCTCGCCGCTGGTGGCCGGGAAACTGCTCGGCCTGACGGTTGACCAGATGACCCACGCCATCGGCATCAACGGCTCCCACAACCACACTATCGGTTGTCCGACCGCGGGCAAACTGACCATGATGAAGAACACCGTGGATCCCATGGCGGTGCAGTCCGGGGTCTTCGCCGCGCTGATGGCGCAGAAGGGCTTCTCCGGCACGGAGGCTGTTTTTGAGGGCAAAGAGGGGCTGATGGACGTCTTCGGTCCCGACTGGGCTGAGGGCAAGATGACCGACGGTCTCGGCGACAGCTACAAAATCCTCGATTGCAGTATGAAGGCCTTCCCGACCGAGGCTCTCACCCACACGCACCTTTCGGCCACGCTCGAGGTTGTTCGGGAGAACAACATCACCCACGACATGATTGACGAGGTGACGATCACGACGATCGCCCGCGCCTGCGATATCCTTTTTGATCCCCACAAGTACCGCCCGGAATCGCGCGAGACCGCCGACCATTCCCTGCCGTATTGTGTCGCCGCGGCATTGGTCGACCACCAGGTGACCACGAGTTCTTTCTCGGACGAGAAGCTCAAGGACAAGCGCATCTGGGACGTCATCGATAAGATCAAGGGTGAGGCTTCGGAGGAATTCGAGGCCATGTTCCCGGCCAAACAGCCTTCGAAGGTCGTTGTCAGGACCACCGATGGCAAGGAGTACTCTAAGTACCTTGAGTATCCGAAGGGTGATCCGCGCGAGCCGATGACTATGGATGATTTGACGGCGAAGTTCAATGCTTTGTCGGAGGGTCTTCTGGCGCCGGAGCGTCAGAAGGAGGTACACGATATCATCTTTGCCTGTGAGGATCTCGACACGGCCGATTTCATGTCGAAGATGATGATTTAGTATTTGCGATTTTGACGAATCTGCTGTAGGGGCGGCCGGCCGGTCGCCCTTATTCTTTTCGGCACAAGATTACTCCCTCGGGTGGCCCACTCCTTTGTGTTCGGTTTCTCGTTAACCTAAAAAGTGTTACCCATGTAGTGAGTCTATTCTGTTACCTATCTAGTGAAACATTCAAAGCTCCGCATTACCCCACCCGGGGACGGGTGGGCTACCAGGCTGCATAGATACAACTATTCATAAAACAGCCAAAACTCAACCTTTTTCAACAAGCCCAAGCGAATGGGGCACCGGGCTCGCGATCCACCATCTGAAATGGGTTCGTTTCTCGTATTTTTAAGTCTGGCGCTGAAATGGGTTCGTTTTGCATATTTTTAAGTTTGGATGTTAAAATCGGTAGAGTTTTTGAAATTTGGGCCAATAGGAGGTTGAGCGGCAGGCGGTTGGGGACAATCTGTTTTTTGCTCGTAGACATAGTACATCCCTTTACCAACAGTGGGCCATTAGTAATTTGTAGCGAAGTTGTGGAGAATCTGATCAGATGGCCCACGATTCCTCGTTGGGAAAAGCCAATGCCCGTACCCCACCAGGAGTGACAGCGGATGGTGGGTTTGAAGATTCAGGGCGGACTATCATCGAGAACCAATCACGTTCATTGCAAAAGGAGAATCCCACCTGCCGCTTCGCTTTAGGTGGGCTATAGGCCGTTAACTACCAAACACTTAGAGCACACGCCCAAGCAACCTGATCAAAAAACTCACAAAAAGGCGTTTATGGCCCTTGACAAAAGGACGATATTGAATATATTAACTAACCAGATAGTTAAACTAAATAGTTGGTTGTGAATATGCCGCGAGAAACCGCGAAAAAGAAAAAAAACGACACCGCCGAAGGATCCCGCGAGAAAATCCTCGCCGCCGCTCAAAAGGAATTCACCGAGTTCGGCGCCGCCGGGGCCCGCGTCGACAACATCGCCCGTCGTGCCGACGTCAACAAGGCCATGATATACTACCACTTCTCCTCCAAGGAGAAACTCTATCAGGCCGTCATGGACAACTTCATTGCCACAATTGCCGACCGGGTCAAAACGGTCATCGAAGGCGAAACCGACATGAGGAGTCTCATGCTCGGCGTAGCCGAAACCTGGCAACGCATATTTATGGAGAATCCCTCCATGCCCCGGCTTATGCTTCGCGAACTGGCCGACCCCAAAAGCAAACTGGTCCCCCGTCTGGCACGGCAAATGGCCAAATCGGGCATTCCCGCGGCTATGCAGGCCATTCTCATGGGAGG
>CAZVUZ010000225.1:0-284 GCA_964630485.1 uncultured Ignavibacteriales bacterium | reverse complement strand
CCAGCTATTCTCACCGCCGGCGTAACATCCGGCAAACTGCGCAAGGTGAATATCCAGCAGGCTTTCGCCTCGCTGTTGACCATGAATGTGGGCTATTATCTCATGGCACCGTTCGTCGACCGCGTCATGGAAATAGATGATCACGACGGCTTCGCCGCCAAGCGGCCGGAGGCAACCGTCGACCTCTTCCTGAATGGAGTATTGGCAAAATGAGATACCTGGCACTTACAATTGTGTTGCTGATAACGGTCCCCGGGGCTCTCGAAGCGCGGGAGTTGTCCCTC
>CAZVUZ010000224.1:0-4060 GCA_964630485.1 uncultured Ignavibacteriales bacterium | reverse complement strand
TTGACCTCGTCGACATTGCAGTCAACGACCTGGGCCATGACTTTCGTACCGTCGGTAAGTTCCGCCACGCCGATGGCATAGGGTCCCTCGTCGCCCCACATGGACGGAGCCACACGGATGACGGTATAGGTAATCAGCTTACCCGTATCAGGCAGGCGGACGGTTTCAAACTCGGTGTCACCGGTTTCCGGATCGACCTTGCGAGGCGGGAAATAGGTTTTGCCGCTCTTCTTGAACTTGGTAGCCTCCATGCGATAGCGCTGGGGGTACTCTCTCCATGACCGGGAGCTAAACATAGCCATTATGCCACCTCCATGATGTGTACGACCGAGGATGCCCCGGTGCCGCCCATGTTCTGGGTCAGGCCGATCTTCGGCGAACCCTGAATCTGGCGGCCGTTTTCGGCCTGGCCGGTCAATTGCTTGTAGACCTCGATCACCTGGGCAACGCCGGTGGCGCCGACCGGATGACCCTTGGACTTGAGACCGCCGGAGGAGTTGATCGGGAACTTGCCGTCGAGAGCCGTCTCACCGGCGAGTACCGCCGGACCGGCCTTGCCCGGTTTGTACAGCCCGATCGATTCCATGATGACGATCTCGGCAATGGTAAAGCAGTCGTGAACCTCGGCGAAATTGATATCGCTGAGCTTCTTGCCGGCCATTTTCAAAGCGCGGTCGGCCGCTATCGTGGCCGCCTCGATCTTCGTCATATCCTCGCGCTGAGTCAGGGAGATGGTGTCGGTCGCTACGGCCGAACCGATGATTTTCACATACGGCTTGCCGAGCTTCTTGGCGACGTCTTCGGACGCCAGGATCATGGCCGCAGCGCCGTCGGTTATCGGCGAACAATCGAGGATGTGCAGCGGGTCGGCGATCATCACCGAATTGGCCACACCTTCCATGGTGATCTTGAAGGGATACTGCGCCACCGGGTTCATAGAACCGTTGTTATGGTTCTTCACCGAGACGGCCGCCAGCATTTCGCTGGTGGTGCCATACTTGTGCATGTGAGCATTGGCCATCATGGCATAAAGACCCGGGAAAGTTGCGCCATGGAAAACTTCGTATTCCTGGTCGGCCGCGGCCGCGAGCGCCGCCGTGGCGTCGTCACCTGAGCAGTCGGTCATTTTCTCCACGCCGGAGGCCATGACGATATCCGACACACCGGAGGCAACTTCCAAAAACGCCTGTCTTACGGCAATACCGCCGGAGGCACAGGCCGATTCGACTCTCGCCGCCGGTAAACCGCGCATGCCGAGATAGTCGGCCATGAGCGGTCCCAGGTGCTCCTGCTGGACAAAAAGTCCGCTGGACATGCAGCCGACATAGAGTGAATCGAGGTGATCCACGCCGGAGTTTTTAATAGCTGCTTGAGCCGCATCGACAAAAAGACCGCGCAGGGACTCTCTCCAGACCTCGCCCCACTTGCTCATGCCGACGCCTACGATACAAACATCTCTCATCGTGACATCACCTCCTTAGTAATTCTTTTTGATCTTACGACGGAACTTGGCATAGGTGCCGTAGTCGACGTAGGTCAGGTTTTCGTCCAGGAGTTTGTGCGTGCGCACAGTCAGGTCGCGGACCTCGTTGATGCGCTCGGTGACCTTCCACACGAAGGCATCGGAGCCGGCGCCGGAACCGTAGGAACACATGAAAATCATATCGCCCGGTTCGGAAATGTCGAGCGTCGCGGTCAGGCCTATCGGGGAAGCGCCCGAATAAGTATTGCCGAGACGCGGGGCGAGCCAGCCGGGATCGATCTGTTCCTGGGTGAAGCCCAATTCACGCGAAACGCGCTGAGGGAACTTGCCGTTGGGCTGGTGGAACACCGCGTACTTGAAATCGGACGGCTTCATACCGCACTTCTTCAGGCAGGCAATGGAGGCACCCTTGGTGGTGGCGAAATAGGCTTCTTCGCCGGTAAAACGGCCACCGTGCTGGGGATAGAATTCATGCTCGCGCCGCCAGAAATCGGGCATGTCGGTCATGTACGAATGCGTGAACAGGCACTCGGCGATGAGATTCTCCTTGCCCATGATAAAAGCACCGGCGCCTGCCGCGGCGGAGAACTCCAGGGCATCGGAGGGAGCGCCCTGGGAAGTGTCACCGGCAATGGCCAGGGCATACTTCATGGCCCCGGCATCTACGTGACTCATTGCCACGAACATGGCCTCGGAACCGGCCTTGCAGGCGAACTCGAAGTCGGCGCAGTGAAGATCCGGGGTCGCGCCGATAGCCTCCGCCACCGTGGTGCCGGAAGGTTTCACCGCGTAGGGGTGCGATTCCGAACCGATGTAAATCGCCCCGATATCTTTCGGATCAACCGTCTGCGCCCGGATCAGGGCGCGCCGGGCGGCCTCGACCGATAACGTAATCGTATCCATGTCCGGAGGCGGGACCGACTTCTCGCGAAGCATCAATCCTTTTTTGTAACTGGGCGCATCCGCTCCCCAGACCTTGGCGATTTCTTCAACCTTGATCCGGTGTCGAGGGAGGTGGGCGCCATATCCAACAATTCCTGCCATACGAAACCTCTTGAGTACTATGGTTAACGCTCAGGTAGTGATAGTCGATGTTTTTTCGGAGTTCCGATAATTGGTTATTATACGATCAATTAGGCCCAAAAACAAGCCTCAAGTTCGCATTTACCGACGCCCGATAACATGTTGCGAAGAACTCCGGAAGATCTTCAGGAATCCCCCGGTAACAGCCGATATATAGTAAGATGAGATATTTCACCCTGATTATATTCCTGATCCTGGTCGGTCTCGCCCGGCCGGCCATTGCCACCGAGCAGTATGTCGTGGACAGCAACGCCGTTCTCTTCGAAGGCGACTCGCTCAATTACATCCTGTTGCCGCCGCCGGGATTCAAACTCGAGACGGCAGCGGCGCAGGGGGACGGCCTGTCGCTGGCCTTTATCCCCGATGCCGACACTTACGACTCAGCCGCAGCCCTAATCGGACTCACGTTCATGAGACTCGGTCCCAATGCCTTTGGCACCGTCGTCGAGGTCGACACCACCGCTATCCGCCGCCACTACGGCGAGGCTGTCAGTATCACCCTTGTCGATTCAATCGCAAATTTCCATGGGGAACGCGTCAAGACATTCTATATCGATGATGACCGGGATTTCATCCCGACGGTGATGGTATCCTACTATGACGGTGGACACGAGATACTCATAGCCGAACTCGTCGTTTCGGAAACGGGTCTGCCCCGTTTCATGGCCGAAGAACTTTATGTAAGTTGCCTGCAGAGATTTCGGGTAATAAAACGAGGCCGCCTCGAAAACGCCGGCCGATAGCCGCACCGGTTCAGACAGCCGCGCCGGGAACTACCTTCTCCATCCTGTTGAACAGTTCGCCGAACATCTTCGACGTTCTTTCGAGAACCTCCGGGATGAACTTCTCCCCCATGCCCAGTTGTCGGGTGCCGGGCATCACGAGAACATCCGGGAAAGGCGTGATCGAGGCGCCCAGGCGATTGAACTTCTGTTCGCGCACTTTGGAAAAAGCGCCGTAGTGATGGATGAGGACGTTGCGCAGGAGGTTGAGAATGTCGATTTCGCCGCCGTCGCTCAGGAACTGCGGCAGGTCGATCCGGACCACCTCGCCGATAAACTGCTTTGACTTGGTAATCGAGTTCCCCTTAAAACTCATGAGTCGAGTCTCGGAGATTTCCTCAAAGACATCGCGGCAAACGCGCACCAGTTGAAATTCCATGAAAGAAAAGATGGACAGGAAGAGCGAACCGCGCTGCATGGCGTTAAACACCATACAGTATTCTTTGAGTTCCCCCGTTGCGATCGGCAACGTGACATCGGAACGATCATTCATGGCGCGCTCGATTTCGGCGCAGAGGAAACTCTCGACGACGCGGTCGAGACGAAGATACCGCTGAAGCTGACTTTCGACCTCATTTCTTATGATGCCGAGTTGTTCGCGACCGTTATCCACCGCTCCTCCTGCAAGGGATTAAGAATCCTACTCTTGAGAATAGTCAATATCCGTGATCAATGCAACCCCCCGGCACCGCGGCCGGGAGCGGTAAGGATC
>CAZVUZ010000223.1:0-4144 GCA_964630485.1 uncultured Ignavibacteriales bacterium | reverse complement strand
ATAGTGGGACCTCTCAGGGTTTTTTACTAACGAACTAAGAACAAAAATAGCAGAGATAATATGCTAAAACTCGTCGGCACCGATGGTAAGCGTTTCTATTCATGGCCCCTTGAACCCGGTGACTACGTTGTCGGCCGCAAACCGGAATGTGACTTCTGCATCCCCGACAAAACCGTTTCGCGTCGTCATGCCCAGGTGACGGTCTCGGAAGACGCCGGAAAATGCACGATCACCGATCTGGGCAGTCACAACGGCACGCACCTGAACAATCAGACTCTTACCGGGGCCTCATATGTGAAGGACGGCGACATTATCAAATTCGGGGAGGCCGAGTTCCGGATCAGCAGCGCCGACGACAGCGGCGTTCCAAGGCGGCCTTCTTCGGGAGTGCAACTGACCGCCGATGACCCCCAGAAGTCCGTTTTCCTTTCCATCAATGAGGCCCTGCAACCTCTGCCGGCGAAAGTCACCGACCGACCCGATCTCATCCCGACCATTTTCGAGATGGCCAAAATGCTGGTGCTCCCGGAACCACAGGAAGTCATCCTGGAGCGCTCCCTGGGCTTGATCTCAAAAATAATTCCTGCCGAACGTCTGGCGGTTCTTTTCGTGAGTGAAGAACATGACGAGGTCTTCCCGGCCGCGACACTGCTGACGGGCGTCAAAGATCCAGGCGCTTTCACTCTCTCGCGCACCATCGTAAATGATATCATGACCAACAAGAACGCGATTCTCCTTTGCGATCCGATGGAGGATCCGCGTTTTTCCGCTCAGCAGTCGATTATCATGTCGGAACTGAAATCGGCCATCGCCGTGCCGCTCTTTGACGAGGGCCGGGTCCTCGGTATTCTCTATGCCGATACGACCAACCCGTCCCACCGCTATGACAATGACCACCTGCGCGTCCTGGCCACCTTCGGCAACATCATAGCCTCGCGCCTCCTGAATTTCGAGTTGATGGCCGAGCGCCAGAACAAGCAGATCCTCGAAGCCGAGCTGGCCCGCGCCTCGATGATACAGCAGACGCTTCTTGAAACCAACCCGCCCGAGGTGCCGGGTTGCGACTATGTCGCCTTCCAGGAGCAGTCGCGCTCCGTCGGCGGCGACCTCTATGACATGAAACTTCTGCCCGACGGCCGCCTGTTGTTCATGGTGGCCGATGTTTCAGGCAAGGGAATGGGCGCGGCGTTGCTCATGTCGAATATCCTGGCCTCGTTCCGCATTCTCTACGACGCCGAGACTTTCGATATCAACGAAGCCGTGAAGAAAGTATCCCTGCAGGTGCTCAAGCACAGCGATCCCGGCGATTTCGCAACGTTGTTCCTGGCGACCATCGAGCCCGACACCGGTCATGTGCGCTACATCAATGCCGGCCACAACCCGCCGCTTTTCATCAGACCCGACGGCACCCTGACACACCTGGAGGCCTCGGGCATTATGATCGGCGCCTTCGAACTGGCCGAGTGGACCGAGTCGACCGTTGAGATGCAGGACGGCGACCTGATTTTCATATTCTCGGACGGCGTCACCGAGGCTGACCCCGGCGACGAGCAATACGGCGACGACAGAACCGAGAAACTTGTAACGGAAAACCGCGGCCGACCGGCACAGGAGATTGTCAATTGCCTGATGGACGATCTCAATGCCCACATGGGTGACGCGCCGCGATCGGACGACATAACCATTCTTACCCTAAAGAAGGTCGGTAAGTGATGCTTCAAAGTGACCAGGTATTCGGCAATTTCAAAATAATGCGCAAGCTTGGTGAAGGCGGCATGGGAGAGGTGTACCTTGCCCAGGATCAGAAACTCAGCCGCGAGGTCGCCCTTAAGATCCTCCTGGCGGAGTTTCTGGACAATGACGACCGCCGTGCCCGCTTCATCCGCGAGGCCAAGACCGCGGCGAAAATCTCGCATCCCAATGTCATGGCGATTTACGATATGGACACCGCCGTTGACGAGGGTTCGGGCCGGGAACTGAGCTTCATTGTCATGGAAAATATCAGCGGGATATCGCTCACCGACTATCTCAGGGAGAAAAACCCCGGCCTCTCGTCTTCCCTGCGCTTCTCCGAGAAGATTGCCGCCGGCCTGGCCGCCGCGCACAAACTGGGTATTGTCCACCGCGACATCAAATGCGACAATATCAAGATTGACGACAACGGCGATCCCAAGATTCTCGATTTCGGGCTGGCCAAACCCACGGACCTGTCCATGTCCGGGGCCGATGACGATGCGACCAACACCGTCTCCGAGGAGCTGACCCGCGCGGGCAAAATCATTGGCACGGTGACCTACATGGCGCCCGAGCAGGCCCGCGGTGAGAAGGTTGACTCGCGGGCCGACGTCTTCTCCTTCGGCGTCCTCATGTACCGCATGTTCACCGGTTCGTTCCCGTTCGAGGGTGGTGACCGCGTCTCGACCCTGGCCAAGATACTCGAAGTGAAGCACACTCCCATCCGGCAGAAAAGTGAGAGCCTCCCGGCCGAACTGGAACGAATCATCGACAAGTGCCTTCAGAAGGACCCCAATGACCGTTACCAGGACACCCGCGACCTGGTGGTGGACCTGCGCAGTCTGCGGCGGCAGTTCGATTCGGGGATATCGGATACTTCGGAGATAACAGCGACCATGGACCGCATGCCGAAGTCGAAGTCATTCACGCTCAGCGGCGCCAAACTGGCCGTGTCGGCCGTCGCGGCCGTGGTAATCGCCGTGGTTCTCTTCTGGTATTTCGGAGGCGGCGGCGAAGAAGCGCCACCGACCGGGTTGCAGGCCAGAGAAAACGCCCTGGCCATTCTCGGCTTCGAGAACAAAACCGGTGACGCCGAGCTCGACTGGCTCGAAGCCGGCCTGCCGGAAATCCTCCTGACCGACCTGGCCCAGAGCGGCTCGGTCAGTCTCATCTCCTGCAACCGCATTCTCGACTACCTGGCCGATGAGATCGCTCCCGAGGAGAGCAACCCGAATCACCAGTTGTGCGTCAATGCCGCCCGGACGCTCGGGGCGGTGACGGTGCTCTCCGGAGCCTTTTACAAGATGGGCGACAAGATCAGGATCGATGCCCGCCTGGAGGACTCCGAGACCGGTCGCGTCATCCTCGGCGAAAAAGTGGTCGGGGACGATCCCTTCGCCCTCGTCGACAGCCTCACCAGCAAGATCGCCCAGTCGCTGAATGTGCGCGAGATGATGGGCAGCAATGTCCAGGTGGCCGATATTACTTCGTCCTCACCCGAAGCTTACAAACACTACATCCTCGGGATGGAGAAGTTCAACAAGATTGATTTCGATGAAGCCAACAGGGAGTTCGAGAAAGCTATAGAAATCGACTCGACCTTTGCCCTGCCCTACATGCGCATCGGCATGTCATACGGCTTGCAGGGAAAAGCCCAGCCGGCCAAGCCCTATTTTGAGATAGCGTCCCGCTTCGAGCACAAACTGCCGCTCAAGGATCGCAATCTGCTCGACATTTACCGCGATCTCTGGCTGGAGCTGGACTATGATGCCGGGATGATCAAGACCAAGTCATTCGTGACCAATTACCCGGACGACAAGGAAGTACGCACTTTCTTCGGCACCATGCTGCTCAATCTCGGGCGCGACCCGGTTGCTGCCCTGGCCCAGATCGATACGGTCCTGATGCTGGATCCGCGCTACCGACTGGCTCTCTCGATCAAGTTGGATATTCACACCGCCGACCGCGAATTCGACAAGGTCATCGAGACCATCGGCCTCATCAAGAAATACTACCCCGACACCGAGGGACCCTACGAACGTCTCACACGCGTCTACATACAGCAGGGCCGGTATGAAGAGGCAAAGGTCGAAGCCGAACAGCTTCTGGAGAAATTCCCCGACAATACCTCCGCCCTGAGCCAACTCAACACCATATGCCTTCTCCTGAGACAATTCGAAGATGCGCGACGCTATGCCAATATGCTGAAGGAGCGTCACGGGGACGATCCCTATGTCGTGGTCAATCACTACCAGCGCCTGGCCGGCGTGGCGCGCCTTGCGGGTGCCGGCGAGCACCCCCCGGGCCACCGTCTTGGCGTTCGCGAGGCCCTGCACCGAGACGATGGTCAGCTCGCGGCCGCCGGCGATGATCGTGGCGGCGCGGATACCGTCGCCGGGCGCCTCGTCCT
>CAZVUZ010000222.1:0-4228 GCA_964630485.1 uncultured Ignavibacteriales bacterium | reverse complement strand
GGTTGATAATTCCCTATCTTGCTGTGTTTGGCTGACAGCAAACCCAGAGACATAGTTAAGGAAAGATTTGGTCAACGAAAAAGAGACAATTGAAGTCAAGTCGCGCCTGCCGGTGATACCGTTGCGGGATGTGGTGATTTTCCCCTATATGATGTACCCGCTCCTGATCGGGCGGGAATTTACCGTCAATGCCCTGCACGAGGCCATGGTCGCCGACAAGCAAATCCTCCTGGTAGCACAGCGGGCCGCCGATATCGAGGACCCGGCCGAAGGCGACATGTACCGCATCGGTGTCGTCGCCCGGATTTTGCAGGTCATGAAAATGCCGAACGGCATGCTTAAGGTCCTCATGGAGGGCATCGTTCGAGCCCGGGTGAAGTCGTTTTCCAAGTCTACCAAGCACATCTCGGCGAATATCGTGGTGGTATCCGACGATCTCGACACCGATCATCGCGAGGTCGAGGCTCTTTCGCGCTCGGTGGGCGAAAAATTCGCCGACTATGTTCGCCTTAACCGGCGCATTCCCGACGAGGTCCTCGTCACCCTGGCCTCCATCGAAGACTACCAGCAGCAGGCGGACACGATTGCCGCCCATATCCTGTTGAAACTCGAGACCAAGCAGAGAATCCTGGAAGGCCTTTCGCTGAAAAGCCGCTTCCTGGTGCTTTCCAAAATCCTTAAAGAAGAAATCGAGATCCTCAAGCTCGAGCAGAAGATTGACGGCAGTGTTCGGGAATCGATGTCGCGCAGTCAGCGAGAATTCTATTTACAGCAACAGCTCAAGGCCATCAAGGACGAGCTGGGGCAATTCGACGAACCGGCCGCCGAGGTTGACGATCTTTACGCCGATCTCGAAGCCGGCGACTATCCCAAGCATGTGCGCGAACGGGCTGAAGAGGAGATCAAGAAGCTCTCCAAGATGCATCCCTACTCGGCCGAGGCGGGCGTCGTGCGCTCCTACCTGGAATGGATCCTGGGGATACCCTGGGGCAACGACACCGTCGACCGGACGAATTTCAAAGAGGTCAAGGCAATCCTCGACGGGGATCATTTCGGCCTGGACAAGGCCAAGGAGCGCATCCTCGAACACCTCGCGGTGATTCGGCTGGCGGGCAAGGTTCGCGGGCCGATCCTGTGCCTGGTGGGACCTCCCGGTGTCGGCAAGACCTCGGTCGGCCGCTCGATAGCGAGGGCTCTGGGCCGGCAGTTCGTGCGCATGTCGCTGGGCGGAGTCCACGACGAGGCCGAGATCAGGGGCCACCGACGGACCTATATCGGCGCCCTGCCGGGGAGAATCATCCAGTCCATCAAAAAGGCCGGGACCTCGAACCCGGTTTTCCTTCTCGACGAAATAGACAAAACCGGCAAGGATTTCCGCGGCGATCCGGCCTCGGCCCTGCTGGAAGTACTCGACCCGGAACAAAACTGCACTTTCGTCGACAACTACCTCGAACTGGAATACGATCTGTCGAATCTCCTGTTTATCACCACGGCCAACTCCACCGCGACGATTCCGCCGGCCCTGCGCGACCGTATGGAAATAATTCGACTTCCCGGCTATCTCGATTTCGAAAAATACGCCATTGCGAACGAGTATTTACTGCCCAAGCTGATACAGCAAATCGGCGTGGAGAAGACCGAAGTTACTTTCGAGGAAAAGGCCATTTACGAGATAATTCGGTACTATACGCGCGAGGCCGGTGTTCGCGAACTGGAACGGAAATTGAACGCCGTCCTGCGCAAAACCGCGGTCAGTCTCGCCGAGGGCAAACGTCTGCGAAAAGTGACCTATACCAAAGCCAGGATACACAAGCTGCTGGGCGCCCCAAGGTATATCGACACCGGCATCAAGACCAAACCGACCGTCGGTTACGCGCTGGGACTGGCCTGGACCGAACTCGGCGGCGAAATTCTCCCGGTCGAGGTGGTCCCCATGAAGGGCAAAGCCAAGCTCACCCTGACCGGTTCGCTCGGCGATGTGATGCAGGAGTCGGCCATCGCCGCCCTGTCGTTCATCCGCAATCATTCCGGCAGTTTTGGACTGGATGCCGATTTCTTTGATGCCCGGGAGATACACGTGCACATCCCCGAGGGCGCCGTGCCCAAAGACGGACCTTCGGCCGGTGTCACCCTGCTTACGGCCATGGTGTCGACCCTGACGGGCATCCCGGTACGCACCGATGTCGCCATGACCGGAGAAATCACACTCGGCGGTGACGTCCTGCCGGTGGGCGGCCTTAACGAGAAGCTCCTGGCGGCGAAACGGCAGAATGTTTTCGAGATTATCCTGCCCGGCAAGAACCGGAATGATGTCAACGAGTTGCCGGCCGAACTGCTCAACGGGTTGACCCTGCATTTTATCGAGAAGGTTGCAGATGTACTTAAAACGGCCCTGAAGACATCACCCTATGTAAAAAACTCCGGTCGGGGACACGGCCGTACCGCCGGCGCGGCGCGCCGATAATGACGGGACTACGGAAATCGGTTCCACGGGCTCTTATTGAGGTTTTATAATCGCTCTGAAGATATCACAATGTGAGTTTGTCGGGTCGTTCTTCGGCCTCGATCAATTGCCGAAGGATCGCCGGCCGCAGGTCGCTTTTGCCGGACGATCCAATGTCGGCAAATCGACCCTGCTAAACAAACTCACCGGGCGCAAAAAAATCGCCAAGGTCTCCAACACCCCCGGTAAAACGCGTTCACTCAACTTTTTCCTCGTGAACGAGACCTTCTACTTCGTTGACCTGCCCGGTTACGGCTACGCCAAAGTCTCCAAGACGACGCAGGCCGGCTGGGGTACGATGATCGAAAGTTACCTGGAGAAATCGGAGAGTCTCAAGGGCCTCGTTTTCCTCCTGGACTGCCGCCGCGATTTACACGAAGAGGACGCGCAACTGCTCTCCTGGCTGATCGGACGGGACCTGCCGGTCATGATCGCCATAACCAAGGCCGACAAACTCAACCGGGACAAAATCAACAGAAAGGTGCAGGCCACCGAAAAAGAACTGGGCCTCTCGGCCATAGCTTTCTCCTCTTTGTCGGGCATCGGCAAACAGGAATTGTTGCAGGCCATAGGGGATTTGATAAACGAAAAGTAACGCCATGGAAGATAGAGATTAAGATGGGAAAGAATCGAGCTGTACTGGGATGTCAATGGGGTGACGAAGGCAAGGGCAAGATTGTCGATTTGCTGGCCTCCGATGCCGATATTATCGCCCGCTTTCAGGGTGGCGCCAATGCCGGCCACACGATTATCGTGGGCGATGAGAAATACGTGTTCCACCTGATACCCTCGGGGATAATTCACCCCGAAAAGACCTGCTATATCGGCAACGGCGTCGTCCTCGACCCGCTCGGACTCAAAGAGGAGTTGGATCTGCTCGCCGAAAAGGGAATCGACTACCACGGCCGCCTGTGGATTTCCCCCGCGGCCAACCTGGTCCTGCCGTATCATAAGCTTATTGACGCCGTCCAGGAGAAGAACCGAGGCACGGGGAGTATCGGCACCACCAAGCGGGGCATCGGTCCCGCCTATTGTGACAAAATCGCCCGCAACGGCATTCGCATGGTCGACCTGCTCCAGCCCGAGCGCCTGCGAAAACGGCTGGACTATCAACGGACACTCAAAGACAGCTATCTCGCCGGTTCCGACGATGAGCGCGCCGACATCGATCGCACCTACCGCATGCTGATGGACCTGGTGCCGGTTTTCGGGCCCCTGATCACCGATGTCTCCCGCGCCCTCCATGAGGCCCATATGCAGGGCAAGACCATCCTGTTCGAGGGCGCCCAGGGGGCTATGCTCGATGTCGATCTGGGCACCTATCCCTTTGCGACCTCGTCCAACACCACCGTCGGCGGCGTCCTGACCGGCCTGGGTGTCGGACCGAAGATGATCGATGAAGTGGTGGGCGTCATCAAGGCCTACACCACCCGCGTCGGCGCCGGCCCCTTCCCCACCGAATTGATCGATGACACCGGCGAGGAGTTGCGCAACACCGGCGACGAATACGGCGCCACCACCGGCCGGCCGAGACGTTGCGGTTGGCTCGACCTGGTTTTCCTCAGGCACACCACCCGCATCAACGGCGTGGAATCGATCGCCGTTACCAAGCTCGACGTCCTGGACGACTTCGACGAAATCAAGGTCTGCACCGCCTATGAATTGAACGGTCACAATTGCCATTTCGTTATTGGTTTATAGCCATTCACTTGCTGACAAGCACAA
>CAZVUZ010000221.1:0-4321 GCA_964630485.1 uncultured Ignavibacteriales bacterium | reverse complement strand
AGCACGGAGTCCTTCAGGATGTAGCGATAGCCATAACTCACGACAAAATCGACATTCTTCAGTTCGATAGAACTGCGGGTCAGGCGCTTCTCACAGCGCACAACCTCGTCACCCGATTCGGCCAGGTACTTTTCCAGCCGCGGGTGTCCCGGTCCCAGCAGGAGAATCTTCATAACGCAATTTCCTCAAATGCTTTTTCACGCATTATCCCGACCACGCGCCCGGCGCCTTCGCCGTCAACGGCCTCCATCGCCCTGACACTCATATTGCGAAGGACCTCCGGTTGCGAGAGGGCCTCATTGATTGCCTGGATCAGCATATCTTGTGACACTTCGTCATTACTCCCGAGATATCGGAGCAATCCGGCCCGATCGGCCTCCCGACCGATGGGGACCTGGTTCTCTGCCACGGCCGTCGTCAGGGTCGGCAGTCCGAGACAACACCGTTCCCAGGTAGTGGTCCCGGCAGCACCCAGACAGAGGTCGGAGTCGGCCATTAGTTCTGCCATGTTATCGACCGATCGCAGGCAGGAAATTCGAGAGTCACCGGCACACAGGGACAAGATTTTATCATGGCGCGAATTGGCGGCGCCGACGATGACCTTGATTTTCAGATCTTCGCCCGCCAGATCTCTCAGGGCACCCAGCGCCTTTTCGGTTTCACCGGTAAGATCCGCCCCACCGTAGAAAACGAGAAGATTGCGAACGGAGCCATGACGTGGAGATGTCACCCAATGCAGACGGGTAAATTCCGGCCGCAAAAGCGCATATTCAGGCCCTTCCAGGACGCGGCATGAGGCCGGGACGATTCCCCGGTAGCGGTTATCGGCGCCCGTATACACATTCGCATCCAGGACAATGTCCGCCTCGTGACTCCGGTCGGCGAGATCGTCGATAACCAATATCGAACCGGCGTGCGGTCGCATGCGGCTTTCCCACCGCGCGCTTAAGGCATAGTGATCGATTATCAGCCAGTCGATGCATTCGCTCATTTCGGTGAGTATGTTGCGCGTCTGAACCAGGTCGACTTCGGCCGGCACGGCCAGCCAACGCTCGTATTCGGTCCGACCGGAGTCATGCATTATCCGGGGATCTCCGAACGGCAGACGCTTGACCGGGAAGTTTTTGGCCTCGACGGCGGAGATGATATTCCCCGGCAATTCCCGACACACGAAAGACACGGCGTTTCCCGTTTGCCTCAGGTGATCAGCCAATGTCAAACACCGCATCACGTGACCGGTGCCGATAGCTTCCGATGAGTCCGCGCGAATGATTACTCTCATTGTCCGTAGGCCTTTTGCATAATATCTTGGTTCAGTTTTTGCCATTCCGGGTTACGCTCGACGAGGTCGAGGCAATCCCGCATGGTGAATTCCGGTTTCTCGGCATAGAGGGCGGTTATAATTCGCCTGATCAGTTCGAAATCCTCCGGCGTGTCGACCGTCCAGCGATGCGCGCTTAGGTCCTCATCATTTCGCACGCTCATGAGCCGGTAACGCTCCGGCTGGCGGTAAAAAAACGGCGTTACGTGTTCCCGGTCGGGCTTTGACTCGGCCTCATGGTGCGCCTCCGCCAGAGCCAACATTGACACCACCTCGGTATCCATTCCCCTCGGATAGGTTCTCTCGAGGGTATTGGAAACGTAATCGGTCCTATCACTGTTCGTCAGGTATGTCTTTACTACGCGGTCAATTACGGCCGGATCTATGAGCGGGCAGTCAGAGGTAACCCGAACCACGATATCGGCGTCGTTCTCTAACGCGGCGTTGTAATATCGGTCCAGGACATCGTCCTCGGAGCCGCGGAAACAGGCAACTTCATTGCTCTCGCAGAAATCGGCGATGGCGTCATCGACACCACGGTTGGTGGTTGCGATAACGGTACGATTGACCGTGCCGGCCCGCCGCAGGCGCTCGAGTTGATAGCCAAGCAGGGGCTTGCCGAGAACTTCTCGGAGGACTTTCCCCGGAAGACGCGTCGAGGCCATTCTCGCCTGGACAATCATGACCGTATTCATACTTCACCCGTGAGTATCTCGCGAAGAGTCGTCACGATGTTCCGGATATCGTCATCGGTCAGACCCGGGAACATCGGCAGGCTCAGGGCCTGCTGGTAATAGGCTTCGGCCCCCGGGAAATCCCTGCGACCGGTGCCGTATTGATTTTGATAGTATGGTTGCAAATGTATCGGGATGTAATGTACCTGAGTGCCGATGCCGGCCTCGCGCAGGCGATGCATAAGCTCCGCGCGGGAAACGGCCATGGAATCGAAATCGATTTTCACCACAAAGAGATGGTAGGCATGTTGGGCACCGGGAACCGTCTCGAGCGGCAAGACTTCGCCGTTGGCGAACATTTCGGCCAGACAGACTCGATAGGTATCCGCGATGCGTTGGCGCTCGGAGATCGACCGGTTCAGTTTCCTTAGCTGGCTCAATCCGAGAGCGGCATGAATGTCGGTCGTGCGGTAGTTGAAGCCGATTTCCTGCATTTCGTAGTACCAGGGGTTCGGACTGCCGTCTGCCGATAGCGCCAACTTCTCACAGGCAAAATCGGACTTTTTCATGCCGTGATTTCGGAAAAGTCGCAGGCGCTCGGCCAGGGCGGGATCGGCCGTGGTTACAGCGCCGCCCTCACCCATGGCGACATGCTTGACGGGGTGAAACGAAAAGGCAGTCAGCATGCTGTGACGACCGCTACCGACGAGAAAACGCTCGTTGCCGTGGTCGTACCAGGCGCCGATGGCGTGGCAGGCGTCTTCGACCACCCATGCCCCGTGAGCATCCGCCAGGCGCTTGATATTGGGTATATCCGCCGGTTGTCCGGCGAGATCCACCGGGACGACGGCTTTGATGTGATGCTCGGGGTCATCTTCGAGGACTCTTTCGAGAGCCTCGGGATCCATCAGGCCCGTGGCCGGATCGATATCCGCAAAACGGACATCCGCGCCGACATAACGGGCGCAATTGGCCGATGCCAGGAAACTGATGGGACTGGTGACGACGCTGTCGCCGGGACCAAGGCCCAGGGCCATCATGCTCAGGTGCAGGGCGGCCGTTCCGCTGGAGCAGGCGATCGCATGAGGGGCGCCGACGCGTCGGGCCAGCGCTTCCTCAAAACGCTCTATTTCAGGCCCCTGGGTCAGCCAGTCTGATTTCAGGACGGCCACCACGGCCTCGATATCATCTTCCTCGATATGCTGTCTGCCATAGGGCAGGAATCTGGTCTTGCTGATGGTAGTCGATGTCATTTCGGGGAATTCCCTTTCCCTATTGTTAACTCAACGGTTCACACTGCCACCGGTGATTGTCCGGCGGAGATATGCTTCTTCTTTGCGACCATCATGAATTCGGCAGCGGTGTCGGCGTCGATCGGTTCCTTATCCACGGCCGTCTCGGCCTGCGGGCGCCAGTCAACCGTCACTCCGGTATCGAAGCCGGCATCGACATTATCCCTGATCAATTGCCTGATATCCTTCACTGACAGCCAGCGATCGTTGGTGCCGCTGCAGTAGGAGAAACCGGAAGGGCAGCGTCTCCCGTTGTAAACTTCAAGATACCTGTCGATGTCCCAGAGTTTGAGCGACGGCAAAATGACGTAATAGTCATCGAACTCCAGCGAGTTTATGGCATCGGTGGCCGTGATCATCTCCTCGTGCAGTTTTTCACCGGGCCGAATGCCGACCATGTTCTGTTTACAACCGGGCGCGATGGCCTCGGCAACATCGATAATGCGGTAACTGGGAATTTTCGGGATGAAGATCTCGCCACCCCACATGTGGGCCAGGGCGCGTATTACGAGATCCACGCCTTCTTCAAGGGTGATATTAAAACGGGTCATGCGCTCATCGGTAATCGGCAATTCCCGGTCATCTTTGCGATCGAGGAAAAACGGTATAACACTGCCGCGGCTGCCCATGACATTGCCATAGCGCACTACGGAGAATTTGATGTCGCGACTGCCCTTGTAGTTGTTGGCTGACACGAAGAGTTTGTCCGAGCAGAGCTTTGTAGCGCCGTAGAGATTTATCGGGGCCGCAGCCTTGTCGGTGCTCAGCGCCACGACCTTTTTGACACCGTGATCCATGGCCGTCTCAATGACGTTCTGGGCGCCCATGACATTGGTTTTGATGGCCTCAAAGGGGTTGTATTCGCAAGCCGGTACCTGTTTGAGGGCAGCAGCATGGACGACGACATCGATTCCTTCCATAGCTCGGCTGAGACGCTCCCGATCGCGAACATCGCCAATAAAAAAGCGCATCTGCGGGTATTTGTCGGCCGGGAAAAGCTGGGCCATTTCGAACTGCTTCAATTCATCGCGAGA
>CAZVUZ010000220.1:0-4322 GCA_964630485.1 uncultured Ignavibacteriales bacterium | reverse complement strand
AAAGTCAGTTCATGCATGCGTCAATAACAACCTGTATTCTCGGCAGATTCTGCCGTTAGACTGTTCTGGGCTGATCTTACTGCTCCACTTTAAACGCCTCGAATTTACTGACGGCGATGCGACCGGACAAGCTTAATTACGTTCGATCGCAAGAAGTTGCGGCAAGCGTGAGCATCCAAGTGGCGCTATCAGCCCTTGCTGCGAAGCGTTGTGAGCAACGCCTCGGCCGCAGAGACCCCGGATACGGCGGCGCCCTCGATACTTCCCCACGCGAAAGCGTCTCCGGCAAACCCGACCGGCGCCGGGTCGTTCACGAGCAGGTGCGACTTGGCCAGACCCCGTGTCACCCGGCTGTAGCGCCAGCGGTGAACTCGTGTAAGCGACGGCGCTCTCCCGGTTAGCGATTTCAACTCCGCCAGGAGCAGGTCCCGGGCAATGTCATCAGCGTTTTCGAAGTGCTCCCGGCTGAACTCGGCCGCCGCATGGATCGTAATGGCGCCGGGCGATTCTGAAACACCTTTGATGAAGTTGTCGATAATTCTCGCGATCGGTGAGCATGCCGGAATCGAGATACCTGCCAAATTCATCGGAGCGCTGTCATAAATTGCCATCAGGGCAATACAGGGCTCGTAACTGACCTGTGCCAGCCCGGCGATCTCCTGGTTCTTAAGAAGCCGTGCCTCGCCCCCGAGGATCTCAAGGGTTTGCGGTACCGGCGAAGTCAGGATAACGGCCTTCGCCTCAAGGGTGCGTCCCGCATCGGTCAGGAGCCGCCATCCGCCACCGACATATTTCATGTCCGTCACCCGGCAGCCGAGTTCGATGTCGAGGTCACGGGCGAGGTGTTTGGGAAGCGTTGTCATGCCGCCCGGGGAGCAATACACAGGACCTCTTTCGTCGCGGTTGACGGGAGCGAGAAGCGCCCCGGGAGGGCATTCATGAATGAGACCGTCGGCAAGCCAGGGTCGCATCATGGCGGCAAAACTACCGTGGCCCTGTTCTATGCTCTGGGCGCCGTGGTCAAAGCGATACTCATCAATCCGGCGGGTGGCCATGCGACCGCCGACGCCCCGGGCCTTGTCCAGAACCTTCACGCCGATTCCGGCGGACTTAAGTACTGCGGCGCACATCAGGCCGGAGATCCCGGCCCCGATGACAATACACTCGGACTGTTGCGCATTCGGGTTCATTAAATGGTCTTACCTGATTAAAGGTCCTATGCCGGTTCGATCGTCGGAGCAATAGAACCGGCGGTTTCCATGAGAAGTTCCGGGGGACCGATGGTTACGATACCCAGGTAACCGTCAACCGTGACGGGTTCCCCGTTCTGAATCAGTCGGGTGGCGTCGGCGACACCGTTGACACAGGGAATGCCCAGTTCGCGGGCGATTATGGCGCCATGGATAAGCATCCCGCCCCGGCGTTCGACTATCGCACAGGCGAGGGGGACGATGTGCGTCATTGTGGGCTGGATGGCGTCGCAGACGAGCACATCGCCCGCCTTGAATTGCAGCAAATCGCCGGTATTGGCGACAATTCTTGCCGATCCGGTCGCAACGCCCCGGCCCGCGGGCTGCCCGATTAGCTGGCGGGCCTTTATGTCCTTTTCGGTGCCCGCCACAGCTTCTCTCTCGCCGTACTCGGCAAGGTCTATTGCCTCGTCGGGTGGGTGGATAAGGGCGTCGGCCAGAATCAGAGAAATCCGGTCATTGAGCGGGGCACCTCCCGAAAGCAGGCCGCGTTGCCGCAACCGCCCGGAAGCTATTTCGAGGGCGCGAATCAACTGGCTTTCAAGGCGACCCATAAGGACGTTGTCGTCGTCGCGCAGTCTCCAGCTCAGGCGACCGAGCTCCAGGGCCTCACGAGCCTCCGCGGTTCCCCTTTCGCCGACAGCGTCGAACAGTTTTCGCTCCAGGTCCTCGACCGACTCATATCCCGAATCCACAATCCCGCCGTTTGCCCGCATGGTATCATCCACCGAAGCCAGTTCGAGAATGGCGTGGATGAATAATTCCGGGTGTTGCGTCAGCCTTTCTCCCTTGTAGGCGATGTCGGCCTCCGATTGCAGGAGATCCCGGAGCTCCTCAAGGAAGGCCAGCCCGACGCCGTCCCGGCGCATCCTATCGGCGATGGAGGACCAGGTTTTTTTGTCGCCGGAGTGTATTGCCGCATCATACTCGTCAAGGAATGTCATCAGGGCGCTATCGAGCCGAACCATCTCCGCCATTGCGGCGAGGTGGCGGTTGCGCCTGGAGGCAAGCATGTCCTTCTGCTGCAGGAGCCCCATGAACTCGTAGGGATCTCTCGGGTTTACCGCATTATTGTAGAATATGCCCAGCTGGCGGACCCCGTGGGCGAAGGGAATGAAGTCATCGACATAGATGTTCTGCCACCGGCGCAGCGACTCGAACCGATTGCGAACCGATGCCGACAGGTCTTTGTCACTCAGGGCCTCCAGATTCTCCCCGGCGAGCAACTGCCCCTCACGATCGAGCCGGGGGATCAGTTCCTCCGAGACACGGCGAGCCAGTTTCCTGAGTCTCTTGGCATTCGGTCGTAAAGACAAATACCACCGGCGTTCATCATCATCTTTGTCCGTCTCCAGAGATGAGATCGGTCGCGCCTGGAGAACCGTCAGGGTGGCCTTATGACCCGTCCATTCCACGTCGGCCGCCCAGCCGAAAAGCGACTCTATCTCCTGCACGAGTTTCAGGAGTGACTGCAGATCTTCGTCATTCAGGAGCGGAGCGGACCTTCGATCTTCGTCCCGCTTTCCCGGAAACCACTCCTTTGTTTTGCCCGAGTTTCGGTCGATCAGCCAGCGGTCGGGATCAACGAGCCCATCCACGAGTTCGCTGTTTTGATCCGGGACCGCCTCGAACATGGCATATTCGGAGCGGGGCGACCGCGGGTCCCGCCCGAAAGCGACCCCGGAGGGCCCGCCGGGGATGAACTCCTGCACGACCACCGCCATGGCGCTGCTTCGCGGATCCAGCGACATTTCCCTGCGATACAACAGGGCCGCATCCGACCAAAGCGAGGCCCATACCACCCGGATTGCCCGCATCAGCGCGTCGAGCCCCCGGACATCCACGACCGATTCGTGGAGACCGGCGAAGGAAAGCGCCGATGAATCCTCTCCGATGGCCGAGGATCGCACGACAAGGGGGCCATCCGATAACATATTCCTGTAAGCCTGCTCAATGGCGAAGGCGACCGAACCCGGGATGGTGCAGTTGAGAAACCACGACCGTATCCGCAGGGCGGTATCCCACATCTCTTCCCAACGCATCTTATCCAGCGGTTTTCTTCCAAGTTCCAGCTCGATCTTTCGCGTTATAAGGGCGGATTCGACCACGAGATGGTAGGCGTCGATGGAAATGCAGAATCCGGTCGGGACCCGGTACCCGGCATCGAGCAGTCGGGCCAGATTGGCGGCCTTGCCGCCGACCACTCCGTAACGCTGCTCATCAATATCGGCAAGCCGGACTACGATATCCCGAGGATCGCCTGAGCCGTCGAGGCTTTTGCCGTTTTTGACATTCATTCGCGGTTAATCCATGTCACCTGGTGGCGTCCACTGGGCGACCTTCTGAAATGTGCTCACGAAGAAAAATCGCAGGATCTTCACGCTGAAAACCGCCGTAGTCGGCGACTCGATGAAGCTTCTGAGCTCGGGATGGCGTTTCGCCAGCAGGGAAGACCACTTCTTGCGCTCCTCCTCGGAAGCCGTTTCGCGAGCCTTCCCGGTAAGCGTGAAGGCACTCACCTTCATCAATTCGTCCGGGAATTTATCGAGATTGTTCACGACGACGGCAACCCGGTCGCATTCGGTCAGGTTGTTGTATTTGCGGGTGGCCTTTGGAGTCGAAAAGACAACTCGGGTCAGGTCGTCGGTGAAAGCCAACGCCACCAGGGAACCGTAGGGTTGCCCTTCCGTCTGGGTGCACAGGACGCCGTAGGGCTGAGCTTCGGCCAGGCTGCGAATTCCGTCCACGACCTCGGCCCGGGTCTCGCTCTTGCCGGCTTTGTCCCCGGCCGCGCCGTCCAGATCCAGTTTGTCGATTTCTTTCATATGTCCATGTCTCTTGAGCTATGTATGCCGTTGCTCCTAATCATTCGTGTGACCCTCGCCAATTGAAGATCGTTGGAACACAAACTCGGTATATACAGTGATACGGCCACTGTGTGCGGGGCGTACTGATCAATGTGATCGCTGTATTATCAGATTACTGGTGCATCAGGCCTCAGTCAAGCACAAACGGCCCCGGGGCGCCGGATCAACCGGATATGAATGTCGTGTGGAGCTCCGAAAGGCCATT
>CAZVUZ010000219.1:4076-4380 GCA_964630485.1 uncultured Ignavibacteriales bacterium | reverse complement strand
GTTCCTGAAGGACCCCCAACAGCACCCGGATATCCTCGAAATGAAGTCCGGTCGTGGGTTCGTCGAGTATGTACAGCGTCTTGCCGGTGGCGATTTTCGAAAGCTCCGTGGCCAGCTTGATGCGCTGGGCCTCTCCCCCGGACAACGTCGTCGCCTGCTGGCCCAGTTTTATATAACCCAGCCCGACATTGGCCAGCGTCAGCAGTTTGTTTTTGATACGCGGAATGTTCTCGAAGAATGTCAGGGCCTCGTCAACCGTCATGGCCAGCACGTGAGCGATGGACTTGCCCTTGAAGGTGACTTC
>CAZVUZ010000219.1:0-4066 GCA_964630485.1 uncultured Ignavibacteriales bacterium | reverse complement strand
TCGTCTCGCGGTTGTAACGCTTGCCCTTGCAAACCTCGCACGGCACATAGACGTCCGGCAGGAAATGCATCTCGATCTTGATTATGCCGTCGCCGGCACAGGCCTCACAACGGCCACCTTTGACATTGAACGAGAACCGCCCGGGCAAATATCCGCGCGCCCGCGACTCAGGCAGACCGGCGAAGAGATCCCTGATGTGCGTGAACACCCCCGTATAAGTGGCCGGGTTCGACCGCGGCGTACGCCCGATCGGCGACTGGTCGATGTCAATGACCTTGTCGATATGCTCCATGCCCGTGATACTCTCGTACGGCAGCGGCGTCTTCCGAGCCTTGTAAAAATGCCGGGCCAGGAAGCGGTAGAGCGTCTCATTGATAAGGCTCGATTTGCCGGAGCCGGAAACACCCGTGACCACCGCGAACACCCCCAGGGGTATATCGACATCAACGTTCTTGAGGTTGTTGCCGCTGGCGCCCCTGACCCTGAGAAGGTTGCCGTTGAACGTCCTGCGGTCCGGCGGGATATCGATCTGACGTTTACCGGAGAGGTAAAGACCGGTCAGCGAATCCTTGGCTCGCTTAATGGCGTTCGGCTTGCCCTCGGCCACCACCTTGCCACCGTTTATTCCGGCACCGGGTCCCAGGTCGATAACATAGTCGGCCGATTCGATGGTTTCGCGGTCATGTTCCACGACCAGTACAGTGTTGCCGATATCGCGCAGTTCGGTGAGGGTATTGAGCAATCGGCGGTTGTCGCGCTGGTGCAAACCTATCGAGGGCTCGTCGAGGATGTAAAGAACCCCCACGAGGCGCGATCCGATCTGGGTAGCCAGGCGGATGCGCTGGGCCTCTCCGCCCGAAAGCGTCGCCGTCGAACGGTTGAGCGTCAGGTAATCAAGCCCGACGTCGCACAGGAAACCGAGCCGCTCGCGCAACTCCTTGAAAATCTGCTTGCCGATAATCTGTTGGCGCTTGGTCAGTTTGATGTTCTTGAAGAAATGCAGGGCCTGTTTGACCGACATGGCCGTGACGCTGTCAATGGTCTCGCGATCCAGGATGACCGCCAGCGCCTCCGCCTTCAGGCGCGCACCCTTGCACGACGGGCAGTCGGTGATGGACATGTAATGCTCGATCCACTGCCGCACGCCGGACGATTCGGTCTGCTTGTAGCGCCTCTCAAGGTGTGGGATCACACCCTCGAATCGTGATTTGTAAACGCCCGATCCCTGTCCCTTGCCTGAAGTGTGTTCATACTCGAAAACGATCTCCTCCCGGCCGGAACCATAGAGAACGACTTTCTGGACCTCTTCCGGAAGCTGGTTGAGCGGGGTACTGAATTTGAAATCGTAGTGCTTGGCGACGCCACGCAGCATGTAGCGGTACCAATTCGACATATCCGCCCCACCCCAGGGCTGAATAGCTCCCTGGCTGATCGAAAGCGAGGGGTCGGGAACGACCAGAGACGGGTCGATTTCCATTTTTCGCCCGAGACCGTCGCAAATGGGACACGCGCCGAAGGGTGAGTTAAACGAAAACATCCGCGGCGTGGGTTCATCGTAACTGATATTGCAGTTGAGACAGGCAAATTGCTCGGAGAAAAGCAGATCCTTGCCCTTGACGTTGATCAGGACCGTGCCGCTTCCCGTCTTCAAACCGGTTTCGACCGAATCCGCCAGTCGCCGTTTGGACTTGGCCTTGACCAAAAGACGATCGACCACGACCTCGATGGTGTGCTTTTTCTTCTTGTCGAGCTCAATGTCGGAATCCGTCTCAACCAACTCGCCGTCGACCCGCAGACGCACAAAACCCTCACGCCGGGCCTCCTCGATAATCTCCTTGTGCTCCCCCTTCTTGCCCCGCACCAGCGGCGCCAGCACCATCATTCGGGTACCCTCTTCGAAGGTCAGCACCGAATCGACGATCTGTTCGACCGTCTGCTGAGTAATCGGCTGACCGCACCTGACGCAATGCGGCACTCCGACCCGGGCAAACAACAGCCGCAGGTAATCGTACACCTCGGTCATCGTGCCCACAGTCGACCGCGGGTTTTTGGGAATGCCCTTTTGCTCGATGGATATCGTGGGCGACATGCCCTCGATGAAATCGACATCGGGCTTTTCCATCATGCCCAGGAACTGCCGGGCATAGGCCGAAAGCGACTCCATATACCGGCGCTGGCCCTCGGCAAAAATCGTGTCAAAAGCCAGCGAGCTTTTGCCCGAGCCGGACAGACCGGTGATTACCGTCAGGGTATTGCGCGGAATGCGCACATCGATATTGCGGAGGTTGTGCTCTCGCGCCCCCTTGACATAGAGAAACTGCTGATTTCGTTTATTTCGCGCATTGTTGTTGGCCATGTCGTCTCCAATTAGAAGCAACCCATAATATACTCCACGGGATCCCGAAATTAAAGGCTAATCGCATTTTTGATTTCACATTTGTGCCGCGAGGGACGTAAAAGCTCTGGTGGAACGGTCTAACGCCGCCTCCGTGAGGTGAAATAGCTTGACAACAGCCGACTGAAGGATAAATTGGCCAAATGTCGCACGATAAACATCAACAATTTTTCGACCTCCTGGCGGAGGAATGGGACCTCATGTTCACCGCCGAAGACCTTGAGCGACTGCAACATATCGTCGATCAGATCGGGGTCGAACCGGGCACGGATATCATTGATCTCGGATGCGGCACGGGCATACTTTTTGACATGCTTCGTCGCCAGGTCGGTCCCGGCGGCTCCGTGACCGGCATCGATTTCTCGCTGAAGATGGTCCAGAAGGCGCATCGCAACTTCCCCTTTGCCAACGTGAATGTAGTCGATACCGATGTTACCTGCCTGCCATTCAAAGATTCCAGCTTCAGTATGGGCGTGGCTTTCTCGGCCTTCCCGCATTTCTCCGACCAACAGCAGGCGATTGATGAACTCCATCGCGTCCTTAAGAATGGCGCCAAGTTTTACATCATCCACCTGATTTCCTCGCGGGAGATTTCCGAGATACACCACCGCGTCGGCGGTGTGCTGGCCCAGGATGAAATTCCTTCGGAGGGGAAATTGCGGGATATGTTCACCAACAGCGCCTTCACCGACATCAAGATTGATGACCACCCGGGCCTGTATCTCGCATCCGCCGTAAATGTCAAGTGAATCATTCCAAACCGGCGTCCCCGCGCCGACAAGAGCCCGCTTTGCCGCCCACAGTGCCCTCTATTTAGCCCTGGCAGTACTTCTGCCCATCGGTTTTCATGCTTTCGGCATGGGCGGCCGTCTCTTTCTGCCAATGCACATCCCGGTTCTCCTGGCCGGATTCCTCGTCGGCCCCACCGGCGGTTTGATTGTCGGCCTGCTGGCCCCGGGTTTGTCGTATTTGCTCACCGGCATGCCGCCCACCTACGCCGTCCCGCTGATGAGCATGGAATTGCCCATTTACGGCCTCATTGCCGGCCTGACTTACCGCAAACTGCACCTTAATATCTATGTCTCCCTGGTTGCCGCCATGATCTTCGGCCGCCTCATGTTCGGGCTGGGATTGTTCGTGCTGGGGATGTTTATGGAATTGCCGTATACGGCGGCGGTGTTTTTCTCGACCGGCGGCGCTCTGTGGTCGGGCCTGCCGGGCATCGTGATTCAGATTGTGCTGGTTCCCATTGTCGTGGCGGCTGTCATACGCCGTGAATCGAACACCGTCACCCCGCGATAGACGAACAACTTAACCCCTCCGACACCCCATTTGTAGCGGCGACCGGCCACCTCTCCCCATCGCACTCGAAATCCCGAGATCCGCATCCCAGACGGCCAAATCCGCAGCTCAACCACTCGATTCCGCACCCAAAATGGCTGAATCCGTATCTGAACCACTCGAATCCGCACCCTGAACAGCCGAATCCGCACTCCATACGGTGATATCCGCAGCCTGAACGGGGAAATCCGCACCCTGAACGGCCGAATCCGCACTTTGACCATGGAGCGATGCCACAGCAGGTGGTTTCGTTTGCCATCGCACGGCCCGGTGCAGACCGCCTTGTCTTTTATCGCATTGTAAATCAACCGGATGCGATTTAGTTGGTGC
>CAZVUZ010000218.1:0-4492 GCA_964630485.1 uncultured Ignavibacteriales bacterium | reverse complement strand
CCTTTCGAAGCCGCCCAGTATGACGATACCAGTTCCGGGTTGTCAACCTTGGCGGCAACTTCCGTTTCATCCTCGGCCAGCCCCCGATAAAGCTCGGTGGTTTGACCCGAGGAAACCGTGGTCACGACAACTTTCATATCGGGATAATAGTAAAGCTCGCCTGTCGTGGGGATGTACTCAACCGGCTGCAACCGCAGGTATAAGATACTGAAACCTCGGAACATCCGGGTCCCGGCATCCTGAAAGCTCGCAGTCGGGAAAACCTCACTGGAGCCATAGATGGCCGCATCCGGCACCGGGGGCATGGCCACGCCCGGGTCGCCGGAGAGCCTGACCGGACGCTGTGCCGGCTCTATATAGTAACCGTCTCCGAGGTATACTCTCTCGCCCTTAATAATCTCGATACTCCCGACAACGGTTCCGAGCGGAAGAAGGATTGATGCCCCTCGCGATGGCAGGGCCGGTTCACCTATGACGCCACCACGGGGAGCGTTTTCCATGATTACGCGGTCGAACATCTCACCGAGAATGGAAACCGACTGAATCTCGGGCCGTTCAAAAGTATAATCGAGTTCGAGTTTGTCGTCGGCCGCCGCTGGCAGCGCGACCAGCAAAAGTAGTGTTATCAAGGCGGTGGCGGTTATCCAAAGGCGGTGTGTTCTCCTGCCTGCTTGCCTCATCGTCTCTCTCCTTCTTGGGACTGCGTCAACCCAGCTACCTATGATAGTCGGTAGATAGCGACCATCTGGCCACATAGTAGCATTTTCTCTGGGTGGATAGGATATCGCAGAAGCCCGATTCATGATGATGTGTACGCAAATCGTAGTCCTGTAGAAATACAAGTCGCTAATGTAGCGACCGGCCGCATATATCGACAATATAGGCGTTTCTTCCGCCTCGTCAAGGACTTAAGCGTGCGAGCCCCCGCGGCGAGGGACATCGACAGGTTTAGAAAATGCTTGTGCAATAGATTGAAGCCCTTTAGCTTTCGATGCTAACCATGATGTCGGTTGTGTTCTTGACTGATTACCGGTGTCTGGAATTCAGCGCTTCAAACGCAGTTTTAAATGAGGAACACGACAGTACGAACGCGATTCGATTTATTAATCAAACCCAAAGGAGGTTTCCAGTGAAGAAGAGTGGTGTGGTGAATTTGGTAATTCTTGCCGTGGTAGCGGCCGTGCTTCTGCCCGCATTTGCCCAGGCCGGAGCACATTTTGTCTTTGCGCGTCATACCGACGCGGCCGAGATGCAGGGCATGAAAATGCCGGAGACGAACGATACAACCTCGACCTGGCTCGCGGATGGAAATGCCCGCTCGGACATGGCCGACACCGCCTCGACCATCATTATTGGCGAGACGAAGACCATTTACATGCTCAATCACCAGAACAAAACGTATTCGGAGTTCAACCTGAACACCGTCAGCGACAAGCTCAAAGAGAAGGCGGCCGACAAGAGTGATCCCGCCGCTATGATGGCCCAGCAAATGATGGCCATGATGAAGGTGAACATGACCGTTACTCCCACCGAAGAAGTGAAAAAGATCGGTGACTGGAACTGCAAGAAATACGTTACGGAAATCGACATGGGACCGGCCAAGAACACCTCGGACATGTGGTTCACTGATGAAATCAAGGTCGACCGGGAGTTGATGGCCATGACCATGAACTCCATGGTAACCATCATGCCCGGCTTTGCCGATGCTCTTGAGGAATTCAAGAAAATGGATGGCGTAATGGTCAAAAGCGAGGGCAAAGTGAAGGCTATGGGGATGGAATTCGCCAGTACGGATGAACTGATCAGCTATGAGGAGAAGGACGCTCCCGAGGGCGCTTTCGAAATACCCGAGGGATACAAAAAGGTTGAGGCGAAAATACCGGGAATGTAACCCCCAGGAAAAACTGGTTCTGCAGCATGAACTGAAACCGCCCGATTAACAGGATCGGGCGGTTTTTCTATATTAGGATATCGTTCAAGGCCTGTGCATCAGACGCTGTTCTTCATCTCCCTGGTCTGCGCGATAACGGCCGCTCCGACCGAATCTCCCCAGACATTCACCGTCGTTCGACAGCGATCGAGGAACCAGTCAATGGCCCAGATGAGGCCGATTCCCTCCAGCGGCAGGCCGACCGCCGAAAGAACGAAGACCATCGTCACCGTTCCGGCGTGCGGGATCCCCGCCGCGCCGATTGAGGCCAGAGTGGCCGTCAGGAAAATCACCACCTGCTGGCCGAGGCTCAGGTCAATTGCGTATATCTGCGCAATAAACAGGGCCGCGACCGCTTCGTACAGTGCCGTGCCATCCATATTGATGGTCGCTCCCAGCGGCAGAACAAACGCCGCCGCCCGACCGTCCACCTTGTTCTTGTGCTCAACGGCTGCCATCGTAATCGGCAGGCTCGCCGACGATGAGGCGGTAGTGAAGGCCGTCGCCAGCGCCTGCCCCATGTTCATAAAGTACTCAAAGGGACGTTTCCTTCCGAACGCCTTTAAAAGGAGCGGCAGGACCACCACGGCATGGATGAGCAATCCCAACAGAACCGTCAGGACGTACCACCCCAGGCCGGATATCAGTTCATCGACGGAGCCACGATTCTCGGCAACAATCGCCCCGATCAAGGCCAGGACACCGATGGGAGCAAAATAGATGATCAGCGTCACCAGTTTCATGATGGCCGTGTTCAGCCCTCGGAAGAAATCCACGACGACCCGCCCCTTCTCGCCGATCGACACCAGGACGCCTCCGAACAGGAGTGAAAACACGATCAGGGGCAGCACTTTCCCCTCGGCGGCGGCCTTGATCACATTGGGCGGAATCAATCCCACCAAAACGTCAATCAGGGTCTTCTGCTGACTCTCCGCCACAAGGTCGGGGACGAAGGCTCCAAAATTCTCGATTCCCGACCCGGGTTTTATCAGGTTTACCAGCACCAGCCCGATAAAGACCGACACGCCCGTAGTTACGAAATAGAAAAACACGGTCTTGCCGGCCGTCCGTCCCAGCTTGCTGACATCACCGAGGGAGGTTACCCCGACAATCATCGAAGCCACGATAAGAGGAACCACGACCATCTTGAGAGCATTGAGGAACATCGTTCCCAGGAATGCTATTTTGAGAAACCAGTCTCCGAGATAGTATCCGCCGAGGGCGCCCAACACGGCGCCGAGAATCATTCCAATGAGTATGATATTGCCGGTTTTGCGATCCATTGTTTGGTCCTGTTGTCAACGATTGAAGGATTTGATGGGCATTATAGTCCAATCGCTCCGTCGCCACAACCCTAAAGCTCGAACGCCTTCGCCTCTTTGGTTTCGTCTGGCTTCCCCCTGCGCGCGCGCCAAACGAACATGGTCAGAACAGGTAATTTTTTCACTTGACAAAAGACGACCGGTCTGGTTTCTTATAGTAGGCCAAGATGCGGAGTCCTGCCAAGCAAAATCTGGAACGATACAACAGCGTTCGATAGGCGCATCCGTGCGTTTATGAGAGCACAAATCCCTCAATTTCCTTCCGTAGGAGGATTAATGATGAAGTGTGCAGTTCTTAGACTGGTCCTCTCCGCACTGCTATTGCTGACCTTTGGTGCGGCTTATGGTCAACAGGGAGAGATGACCGTTGACCACGTCGACGGCCTGACCGCCCAGGGGCGCCTGCCGTCCGGCGGCACGGCAACGTTCTATCTTCGCCTCCACAATAACACCGGATTTTCTCTGTCCGGAATCACCAATGGCATTCGTGTATTTTCGGACGATGGTGCAACATGGGGAACTACATTTGGTGACACATTACCGGGTGTAATAACATCGGCGATGTGCGAACAGCGTTTCGTCAACCCGTTCAGCATTACTGGATCCGGTGCTGATACCGTTGGTTTTTCGGCCTTTCGCATGTTTTCTCCCGGAATACCGGACGGCTTTGATGAAATCACATATACAATGGAAATCGGTCCGATAGGCAACGAGACGGCCAAAACCATCTGTCTGGACTCGAGTTTCTACCTACCGAGCGGCGTCTGGAAATGGGCCGCCGCCGGTCAGCCGTCCTTCTTTCCAAGCTGGGACGGTCCCCATTGCTACCAGGTTGATCCCTGCTGGGACGATCCGGTCGACAACGACGGCGACGGCTGGGCCGATGCCTGTGACAACTGCCCCGCCGTGTTTAACGCCGATCAGGCCGACGCCGACAACGACGGTTTCGGCGACCTCTGTGACAACTGCCCCAACGACCCCAACCCGGGCCAGGAAGATGCCGACGGTGATGATTTCGGCGATCTTTGCGACAATTGCCCGGCCGACCACAACCCGGGACAGGCAGACGCCGACAGTGACACCTTCGGCGACGTTTGCGACAATTGCCCTGACGACCCCAACCCGGGTCAGCAAGACGCCGACGGTGACACCTTCGGCGACCTCTGCGACAATTGTCCGACCGAACCCAATCCCGGGCAGGAAGACGCCGACAGTGACACCTTCGGCGACGTTTGCGACA
>CAZVUZ010000217.1:0-4708 GCA_964630485.1 uncultured Ignavibacteriales bacterium | reverse complement strand
GTTCAGATTTGTCGCCCGGGCGAGTTTACTCATATCAGAGAGTTAATATAATACCGTTCTGTGATCTGACGCCCGGAAAATCACGAAAAATCGGTCAGGCGTTTTGCCGCCGGGCTATTCCATAAAACAAGACTGCATTTATCTACGAATCGGCGGTTTCGACTGCTTTCGTCGGTCGATCCGGTCTTTTGTCTCTGAGTCGGTGGGGCTAACCAACCATCTACCAATGCTATAAAACATCGAGGCGATGTCGTGAAAAAACTATTGACAGGTCACAATTAACCGATATATTTAATAAAACTCAGAAAAAGCAGAAATATCAGATATGGCTGGTGAGTTAAACAAGAAAGACTATCTAACGACCTCGCAGGCGGCGCGGATATTGTCGGTGTCGCCTGACGCCGTTTTGAAGTGGGCCCGGGCCGGCAAGATCGAAGCCTATCGCACTCCCGGAGGGCATTTCCGGATTCCCAAGACCGCCCTTTCCGGTGTCGATGCCAGGGCGGGTGATGGCCTGATCCGGGTGGAGGAGCCACCGGCTACACACCAGTACTGTTGGGAATATCTTGCCAAAGGCGGTGAGGTAAAGCCGGAGTGTCTGGAGTGTATCACTTATCGGTCACGATCCCGGCGTTGTTACGAACTGCGCGATCTCCCCGAGGGACTCGGCTGTCTCCGTGTATACTGCAAGTCGAACTGCAGTGAATGCGATTATTACCGGATGGTTCAGGGCGAGAGTCCTCACGTGATTCTGTTGGGTAATATGAGCACTATGCTTCGTATTCCTTCGGAACTGGAGCATGTCGAGGGTCTGCAGATAGAAACGGCAGCGTCCGAGTACGAATGTGCCATGCTGATCGAACGCTTCCGGCCCGATTACGTGGTTGTTGATTGCAGCCTGGGTAAGAAGCGCACCGGGAACTTCTGCACTTCTCTCTTCAACGACCCCAGGATTCCCGTACCGCGGGTTATCCTGGCCTCGCGGACAACCAGGTTAAAGGACTATTGCGACAAAGAGGTATTTGGCTGGATCACCCGGCCGTTCACCCTGGATCAGCTGCTCCTCTGCATCAGCAACGTGCGAGCGGCCTGAGCCCGGGTTGTCTGTGTTGTAGGGGACCGGCCCTTTCACGCTCGAAATATGGAGAGTTCAGATACATTAAGATGGAGATGTCCATGACAGACGAAATCAGCTTCGGCAAAATCAGCGTCCAATTGACAATCGCCGACATCACCGACCTGGAAATTGACTCCTTCGTTTACTACGCCCGCCCGGATCTCATTCTGGGTTCCGGTTTCGGGACGGCGATCACCATGCGCGGTGGCCCTGCCATACAGGACGAGCTCAAGGAGATCGGGCCGGTCGATCTTACCGAGGCCGTCATCTCTTCCGCCGGCGATCTCAAGGCCAAATATATCATCCACGCCGTCGGGCCCGCCTTCCAGGAGGAAGATCTCGAGGTCAAGTTGCGCCGGACGATTGTCAATGTGCTCAAGCTGGCTGACGAGAAGGGCATCACCCGGGTAGCATTTCCGCCGATGGGTGCCGGTTTTTACGGGGTACCGCTCGAGACCAGCGCTGAGGTGATGCTGGATACTATCGGTGAGTATGCGCAGGGCGACACCGGGATCACGGATGTGGTCATAAGTTTACTCGATAACCGTGAATTCAAACCGTTTCAAACCAGGCTTAAGAGTCTGTCAAAGGTGTGAGGAGCCATCATGAGTGACACCCTTCATTTCTCAGCCCATACTCTTCAGGAGATTGCTCTGGGTTTCATGGCGCTGGTTTACATTACCCGTCTGACCTGGTTGACGCGTTTCAAAGCCGGCCGGGAACGGCAGGCTGCCACCGGCGCCACCGACACCACCCCGCGCCGGGGTTACATTTATTCCTGGGCCAATGTGGCCATGCCCTGGGCCATGGAAAGTACCCGCACGAAGGGCTTTATGTACGCCCAGTTCGTGGTCTTCCACCTCGGTGTTACGGCGGCCATCGGTCTTTCCTTTGTCATTCCCTACGCGCCCGACCTGCTCCAGGCCTCCTGGCTGGTCATGGCGCTTCAGGCCATTATCGGAGCGGCTTGCCTGATCGGTGTATTGCGCATTATTCGGCGCCTCACCGACAAGTATATGCGGGCCATAAGTTCTCCCGACGATCATTTCTCGTTGTGGTTGCTGACCACCTGGTTTGCCTTCGCCTTCCTCTCGGTACCCAATCGCATTGACGGCGGCGAGTGGCACCTGATCACGTATTTTATCCTGACGGCCTTCTTCCTTGTCTACGTGCCGTTCAGCAAGATATCGCATTACCTGTATTACCCCTTTACCCGCTATTATCTCGGCAAAACGATGGGGCACCGGGGAGTCTACCCGATGAAGCGGGTGCCGCAGTAGAGTCGGCATCAAGCAGGAATGTGAGAGTAACATCCTTTGGAGAGAAAAATGGCTAAGAAAGAAAGATCATATAAGGCGCAAAAAGTAATCGAGCGGATGGGCACAAAGCTTAACCGTCAGATAGTAGGCTCAATGGTGGCCTGTGTTCACTGCGGATTGTGCACCGATTCGTGCCACTACGTTCTGGCCAATCCAGGCGACCCGACATATGCCCCGGCTTACAAGGCCGACCGGATTCGCAAGTTCTTTAAGGCCCATTACGACTGGACCGGCCGTGTTTTCCCCGGGTGGGTGGGAGCCAAATCGCTTTACACCGACGAGGATCTCGAGGAACTCAAGGACACTGTTTTCGGCAAATGCACCAACTGCCGTCGCTGCAGTCTCAATTGCCCGATGGGTGTCGACTTCGCAACCTTCAACCGCATGGCCCGGGGACTGCTGGTATCCGTGGGGGTCATGCCCGAAGGCGTGGCGGTGGTCAGCAAGGACCAGTGGGAAATAGGCAACCAGATGGGTGTGTTGAAAGAAGATTACATCGATACACTCGAGTGGCTGGCCGAGGAAATGGAGGAGGAGTACGGCGACCCCAACGCGACCATCCCGATCGACAAGGAAAACGCCGATGTCGTTTATTCGATCAACCCGCGCGAGGTCAAGTATGACCCGCGCACGATTTCCGATGCGGCCCTGATCTTTTACCAGGCGGGGGAGAATTGGACCATGCCCAGCGAAGGCTGGGACATGACCAACTTCGGCCTCTTCTCCGGTGACGACGACCTCGGCGGAGCCGTGGCGCGCCGTCTGTATGAAAAGGTGGCCGCGTTGAAGGGCAAGAAGCTGGTTATCTCCGAGTGCGGTCACGGTTACCGCTCGACCCGGTGTGAGGGTCAGAACTGGGGTCAGTGGGACATTGATTTCCCCATGGAGTCCTCCGTCGATACCATGATCCGCTATATCAAAGAAGGCCGGATCAAGGTTGACAAGAGCAAAAACACCACGCCGGTGACGTTCCACGATTCGTGTAACAACGCCCGCAGCTGCGGCTTGTTCGAGGAACCCCGCGAACTGCTCAACCTGGTTTGCTCCGACTTCCGCGAGATGTATCCCAATCGCGCCGAGAACTACTGCTGCACCGGCGGCGGCGGCGCCATGTCGATGTCGGAATACACGCCCCGGCGCCTCAAATCGGCCAAAATCAAAGCCGACCAGCTCAAAGCTACCGGCGCCGAGATCGTCGTAACCTCGTGTCATAACTGCGTGGACGGCCTCTCCGACCTCATCAAGCACTACAAGCTGGGTATGCAGGTGTCACAGCTGGTGAACCTGGTGGCCAATGCCCTCGTCATCGAGAAGAAGGTAATCGTGCCGGTCGAGGAAGTCCCGGTGCCGGGTATTGCCGCCGAACTGAAGGATCTCAAGATACTGGTTACCGACGATGAGCCGGACTTCGTCACCTTTGTCTCGACCCTGCTCGAGGACCACGGGGCGACGGTGTTTACGGCCCACGGCGGCGACGAGGCCATCGAGATCGCGCTGCGCGAAAAGCCGGACCTGATGACACTCGACATCACCATGCCCGGTAAATCCGGGACGGAAGTGTTCGAGGAAATCAAAGGAATCAAGGAGCTTCGGTCGATGCTGGTGTGCATTATCACCGGTCAGCCTGAACTCCGCAAGCTCATCTACGAGCGGGCCGTGAGCAAGCCGGACGGATACGTCGACAAGCCGATTAGCGAGGAGAGTCTCCTGGTGAATATCAGGCGCATCCTCAAGGTGAGTCATCCGGAAGGCGAACCGGTGGAGAAGACCTGATCCGAGGAGCAGCCGCATGAATGGTTCTGTGTACAAAGACTACTTCCACGCGATGCCGTGTTTCCTGACTGTGCAGGACAGGGATTTTCGTATTATCGATGCCAACAGCAGATTTGTCGACAGCTTCGGCGATTACGACGGCCGCCACTGTTACCAGATCTACAAGCATCGGCCTGAGAAATGCGAGAATTGCCCCGTTGAGAGGTCCTTCCGAACGGGTGAGCAGTACTACAGCGAGGAGCTGGTCCAGACTCTGGACGGTCGGGAGCTTTGGGTCGTGGTCAACACCACGCCCATTCGCAACGACGCCGGTGACATCACTGCCGTCATGGAGATGTCCACCGACGTCACCGATATGAAGCAGCTTCAGCACCAGTTGCGGGACAGCCAGGAGAGATACCGGCTGCTTTTCGAGGAAGCGCCCTGTTTCATTTCTATTCAGGACAGGGACCTGCGTATCGTCGAAGCCAACCGCCTTCATCGGGAGGCCTTCGGGACG
>CAZVUZ010000216.1:0-4708 GCA_964630485.1 uncultured Ignavibacteriales bacterium | reverse complement strand
GCCCGTGACGATGCAACCAGCGCCAGCCAGGATCTGCTTGTCGAGGCCGGCGAGGCCCGGCAAGACAACTGCCCGTTCGCCGGTTACGCCACCCATGTATGCCTCGAAAGCTTCTTTGACGGTCGCCCAGTCGGCAAGCCCGGTGGTTTCGACGATAGCGGCACGGACTTCGGCGTCGGTTGCCGCCGAGACCTCGTCAAACTTCCCCGACATTTTCAAATACAGTTCCAGGTACTTCTCGAGTCCGACCGCGTCGACCAGGTAACCCGAGAACAGGCCGGCCAGGGGGTAGGAAATGTCGGCCGCCGAGTTCTTTTCGAAACCCTCCATGGTCAGGAGTGAGTCGAGGTGCACGAGTTCCTCACGGTAGAGAAAGCAGGCCAGGTCCATCAACGACGCCGGCGCCTTGCCCCAGCGACCGCCAAGATATACTGCCAGGCCCTCGCGAAAGAGCGGCTGGGTATAGAGTGGAAGCCGGCGCAGGCGGAAACTGACCAGGAGGTTAACCAGTTCGTGGTGGTGCGGGAAAAAAGCCGAGATGATATCGCCCGAGGCGAGGTCGTAGGTGCCCTTGATGAGATGCCCGGTGATACTTTGCACGACCGAGTCGTGACTGCAGTAGAAGTACTCGATTTTCGTCTCTTCCAGCAGTTTCATATCGTCTTTACTCAACTGCAGGGTTCGGCCCATGCCGCGCACCCAGTCGTCAGCCTGTTCGAGGCAAGCCTCATTTATGTAGGGGGCCGCGCCGGGATCGACGTGGATACGGAAGAAATCGGACTCGGTAACGGGCCAGTCCTTCCCGTAATAGTCCTGCGGATAGGTTAACCAGTAATACTCGCCATCAAAATAGAGGTAGTAAAAATGCTGAATCATGTCGCCCTTGACGACATTGGCAAATTCCAGCTTGACGAAGTTCCTGTCTGGCAGGTCGTGGACGGTTTTAACGGGCGGCCGCAGGTATCCGCGCATCAGGTTCAGGTCCCTGACAATCGGCGAGCCGCAGTCGGTTTTCAGAGGAATATCGGTGTATTCTATACCGAGTCTCTGCGATCGTTCGAGGGCCTCGGCGGTCCAGAGGTATTTGGCGGATTCGACATTGCCGCTGACCAACAGGTCGAAGTAGTCCTTCAGGGTATTCATGTGATCGGATTGGGCATGCGCCGGTACCGTCACCGCCAGAGCCACCGCCAGGGTAACCGGGAGCAACAGAACATTGATGTGGGACCTAAGCCTCATGCGTACGCTCTCCTGTAAGTTTGAAAAGGCTTATGCATGCAAAAGTATCATGTTTTACATCTCAAGTCCAGAACCGAGGCAAAAAAAAGCCCGCCTCAGGCGGGCTTTTCTTTCGGGAGACTATTCATTAAAAGGCGAACCCGATGGAAAAACGCTGGGTTGATTCCAGACGTCCGAAGTCCTGCCAGGAATAATCGATCAACAGCGTGGTGTGGTTCGAAAATTCCGTGGCGAGACCGCCGCCGAGGGTAAGCCCTTCTTCTTCGTAATTGAGCTTATAACCGCTCCTGAGGAAGAACTTATCCGAGAAATTAAACTCGGCGCCCAATCCGCCCCGTTCCTGGGCATCATTGGGGTGTTTAAGTTCACCCGAGAGCGTCAGCATCGAGTTGGCGTTCATCTCGACATCGTAAGCAAAACCGACGCGGAAGGTCATAGGCAGATCGTAATCCGTCGTCTTGACCGAAGCGCCGATGGGAGTATTGGCGCCTTCGCCTTCGAGCTCGTCGTAACTGACGTCAAGATCCGAGCCCTCGAAATTCATGGCCGGCCCCATGTTGGTGATACTCATACCCAGGCGCAGCGACCTGAACCCGGTTTCGAGCATGGTGCCGAAATCAAAGGCGAATCCCTGTGCGTTTTCCTCGGCAATCCTCTCTCCGATGTACTTGAAGGTACCACCGAAAGCGAACCGATTGGTCAACTGGCGGGCATATGAGATGCCGACGGCGTAGGACGCGGCCGAGTAAAAATCACCGGTTCCGTCCTGCTGATCGACAGTTGTAATCTCCTGGTCGTCCATAGAGAGGACCTGGGCCGAGATTCCGAAAACACCGATGTCCTCGAAATAGTGGGCCATACCGAAGTAATTCAGGTCGACATCCAGAACCCAGTTGACGTTAGTGAAGCCAACGGCGGAATTTTCGACCTGAGCCAGTCCGGCCGGGTTCCAATACATGGCGTAGACGTCGTTGACAATCGCCACCGAAGCCTCACCCATGGCCTGGTATTTGGACCCCACGCCGATTTTCATGAATTGTGCCCCGCTGGCTCCGACCTTGGTGAATTCCGCAGAGGTGCTAGCGGCCAGCGACAACACCAACAGAAGTAGTATTAGTCTTTTCACATCACACCTTCCTTACTTTATTACCGCGAAGCGACCGAGGTGATCACCGTATTCAGATTCAACATGGAACAGGTATATTCCCGAGGCAATCTGCAGGCCACTGGCGCTCAACAGGTTCCACTCGGCCTCACCCGTGCCGTCATCGTGCTGGAGGGTCCTTACAAGATCGCCTGCCAAGGTGTAGATCCTGATGGTGCACTTGTCCGGGATCTTCTTGAAGGCTATGACCGTGGGGTTGCTCTCGGTTTCGACCCGGGCCGAGTTGCGGCCGAAGTAGGGATTCGGAACAACCTTGATATCCTTCATGGCCGGTCCCGCCAGGCCTGCATTGACACCATCCGGACGGAAGACAAAGATGTCGTCCGGTCCGTTCATCGGCGCCCCCTCGACAGTGAGGACATCGCCGGCCTGGGGAGCATAGATCTCATCGTCCAGCCCGATCAGCCAGCTGTAGTAGACCGGGAAGGCTTCGTCCGTCAGGGACACGTCCGGATCGTAGGGATATTCGACGATAGCCAGGGGATCTTCGGGACCCCACACGCCGTCCTCGGCAAAATCGTACACGGCCAGGGAGACGCGTTGGTTGGTCTCGGTGTTCCAGGCCTCAAACGGCACCCAGTATTCGAAAACCGGTCCGTACCAGTACTCAAGTATCCAGGGGGCGTAGGTGGAATCGCCGGTATAACGCAGTTCGTAGGTCGACCGGAATGGGGAATCGCTCCATATGTCCGTATCGTAGCCGGTTAGGGCTGGTATGGAGGGACCATAATAGGCCGCCACGGCGAGCGTGGTGTCGCCGCCGGCGAACGAGGTCTGGCCGATATCGGCCGGCGCCCGCTCGGCGTTGGTAACCATCACGCGGATGCCCTCGGCCGTCTCAAACATGTCCGGTTCGCCGTCGGTTCTGGTCTGGTTGGCCAGGATGGTGTCGCCGGTTGTGTTATTGATCAGGTGCCAGTAGGTCGCGCCCGGGGTATCCTCGAAGACGACCCGGTATTCTTCACCCGTCACTTCGGCATCATCGAAGATGATGGGGGTGACGGTGCCCTCGGAGGGGTTTTGCGCGCCGGTATACTGGTGCTCCACGGTGGTGGAGGCCTCATAATAGCCGGCGGGATCGGCTCGCGGCGTGATCGCAATCACATTGGCCACTTCGCCGGCGACTCCGAAGCCCGACTGGAGGGCGTCAATACCGGTGGCTTCGTCACCGGCGTCGAAGGCCGCCAGGCAATACCAGTATTCGACACCGTTGTAAAGGCCGGTATCGACAAAGGTGTGCGGAATCAAATCGCCCGCGGTGGCCACGGCGTAATAGCCGATCGTGCGGTAGTCCAGAACGAGGCAGTTATTGCCAGTATTGTAATTCGGCTGGCCCCAGGTTTGACCCTGGTCCTCGCTCCGGTACAGTTTGTAACCGACGAAGTCCTGTTCGCCCGAAAGCGGGTCGACACTGACCTCGGCGCTGTCATTCCAGTTAAGGTAGACCTTGCCGTTGCCGCTGCGGGCCGTCAGGGTCGGGGTGGCCGGCGGTTGCGGGCCTATGAAGTAGTTGTCGTAAAGGTCCTGGGCAAGGGAGGCGTTGTCCATGAAGTCTTCTTCATCTTCACCGGCGACCAGGGCGAAAACTACCCGCACCGTCTTACCGGCGGTCAGGTCGATGCCGCGGGTACACTGGATATAGAACTGATCCGTTGGCGGCAGCGAAGTGTCGAACTGCTCGCTGTTGATCAGGTCGAACATATTCTCGTCTTCGATATCGGTAACGATCGCCCAGTCATCCGTGCGGAACGCCGTCATCCCGATGTTATCGGGTGTCTCCAGGTATTTGGTACCCATGATGCCGGTGGCGACATTGCGCCCCCAGCCCGGGTCCCAGCCGCGACTGTCATAGGTCCAGGCCAGGTTCTCGGTCTCATCAAAAGCCACCAAATCCTCGAGCCGGCCGTTTTCGCCGGTGCCGTCGGGACCGCCGACATCAATATCGATGTAGAGGCCGAAGGCAAACTCGCTGTAGTCCTCCTCGGAGGTGTTGGTAATCTCGAGGACCACGAACATGAAGTCTTCATTATAGCAGTAGTTCCACTGCATGATGGTCTGAGTCAGCTCCAGTCCCAGCAGGGGAGACCCCAGGGCGACATCGTTGAAACGATAGTGTGATTCCTGCAATGATGTCGGTCCGCCGGGTATATAGGCAGTTTGGAGCGGACTGTAGTTCTCATTATATACATAGCTGCCCTGTGAGGCCTTCCAGACCCGCCATCCGTAGGCGGGGTTACCGGCCGCCAGGCCGACCGTATCAAGGGGGTCGTAGGCGAAGAACCGGTCGGGATCGGACGACAGGTA
>CAZVUZ010000215.1:0-4798 GCA_964630485.1 uncultured Ignavibacteriales bacterium | reverse complement strand
TGTTCTCCCAGACTTTGCCATTAAGAATTATGCCGTATTGATTGTCGCGCTTGCAGGCCATAGCCAGACCTTTACCGTTAGCGCTGTACCTGGGGTTCCAGGCATACTCGAAGCGCTCTTCCCAAGGTTTGCCTTCGTCGGCAAGGGTCCATTCGTCGTCGATACGCACCAGCCCGGTGAGCCTGTTGGCGGCTGAGAATCTCAGATACCAGAGAATCTCGAAGATATCCGGCCACAGTTCACCATTGACGCAGGCGGTGAATCCTTCCCCGGTCTTGACCGGGACAGCAATCCGCTCACCGTCAGGGCTGACGTCAAACTCGTGAACACTGTCGTATTGCTGTTTGATTTTGTCCAGGTCGGCCAGGACCTTCTTGTCGATTTCCCACGACCAGGCCTCAACGCCTAAGATGTTCATTCAGGTTCTCCCGTACCTATCCCAGTACCATCAACGGGGCCTCACAACCCCGGCTAGATTGTGAACATTGTAACAATCTTAAATCAGATTGTCAAGTTGTTATCGGCTGATAATAATTGAACATAAGTTGCCCTTGTCTCTTTTCGTGTTTGTAACTTATTGTGCAATAACGTTATCGTTTTTAAATATTAGTGGGCAAAATAGATAAACCTATACTTAATAGTGTGTTTTTAGGTGCATGCAAGATGACGTTAGATTGCTGTAACCGGTAAGTTGACGTTACGAAAGTATAATGTTCTGGGATCTGACGATATGTACTCTCGGGAGGTAAAGCGCGGGTGTCACCGGGGAGAGGGCAAAGAAAAAGCCGGGCATTGCCCGGCTTTTTATAACCATTGACTGGTATCGTACTATTCCGGAGAATCTCGCGGCGTGGATTAGGCTCCGACTTCTTCGGCCAGTCGATAGCGTTTGTAAATGCGCGCATACTGACCCTCGCCGTCCATGAGTTCTTCATGCGTTCCGTATTCCACGATCCGGGCGTCGTCAAGGACGTATATGCGATCGACCTTCTCGAGTGTATCCGGTCGATGCGTGATCAGGATAGCCGTCAGGCCGGGCATCACTTCGATGAGGCGGTCCCAGAGGGCCGTTTCGGTCCGTGAGTCCAGCGCCGACGTGCAATCATCGAGAATCAGGATTTTCGGCTGTCCGACCAGGGCCCTCGCCAGTGACAGGCGTTGTTTCTGGCCGCCGGAGATGGACATCCCGCGCGTGCCTATAGCCGTCTCCATACCTTTCGGGAACGTGGCGATCTCACCCTTGAGTTGCGCGATTTCGATAGCCCAGTTCAGGCGGGCCTCATCGATGTCCTCCCGTCCGAAAAGGATGTTGTTACGGACGGTGTCCGAAAACAGCACCGGTTCCTGCGGCACGTAGCCGATATTGCGTCGGAGGTCATCAAGGTTGAACTCGCGCAAGTCATGACCGTCGAGCATAATCCGTCCGCCGGTGGGATCCACCAGGCGCGGAACCAGGTTGACCAGCCAGCTCTTTCCCGAACCGACCTTGCCCACCAGCGCCACCGTCTGGCCCGCCGGAATTTCAAACGAGACATCGTCAACGATCTTGCGGTCGGCATTGGCGAAGGAGAAGCTCACGTTCTCGAAACTGAGATTCCCTTTGATCTCGCCGTTGCCGCGCTTGCCGCCGTCGGTAACCATGGGCGGCACATTCTCGAGTTCCGTCAGGCGGTTGATAGAAACCGCCGACTGGCGCGATTTGACCAGGAACTGTCCAATATCGAACATGGGGAAGATCAGGTATACCGTGTAGTACACGAAAGCCCCGAGTTTACCCACCGACAGGCCGGAGTTTATGGCCATGTAACCGCCGGCGACCAGGACGATGATAATGCCGAGTTGCCAGATGTAGAAGTACATCGACTCGACCACCGTCATGGCCTTGATCGTCGAGATCTCGGCGTTGCGTCGGTCCTCGACGGCCTCGTCAAACTTGCCCTTCTGGGCCTCTTCCTTGACGTAGGCCTTGACCACGCGGACGCCCGAGAAACAGGCCTCCATGACATCGTTGAAATGCGAGATGCGTTTCTGCAGGTGCTCGTATCGCTTGTCGAGCACCGAGGCGCTGAAAAAGAAGATGACAATCAACACCGGCAGCGGTCCCGCCGACCACAAAGTCAGTTTCGGATCAATCGAGGCCATCATGATGAGCGTAAACGTCACCATGGTCAGGGCCTCGTACAGTCGGAAAATACCCGAGCAGGCGAACCAGGACAGTTTCTCGGCGACATCGTCGGTCATGCGTGTCACCAGGTCACCGCTTCGGAAACGGTTGTAGAAGTCCGGTCCCTTGACAGTGGCGCGGTTGAAGGAGTCCTGCCTGAAGAGCCATTCCAGTTTGATATTCATCCATGCCCGGTGCGACTGCACGAAGGCATAGAGGACGGCGGCGAAGAGCCCGAGCGTGATCAACGCCAGGGCGAAGGTGCCCGCCGTGTTAAGACCCAGACTGCTTCCTATATCGTTCAACCAGACGGCCGCCGCGTCATCGGGAACCTTGTCCTGGTCGAAGTAGTCTATACTGAACTGGATCAGGCGCGGTATCGAAACCTGTATTGCGGTCTGCACCGGTGTGAGAATAATCAGCACCGCCAGTACGTACCGGTAGTTTCGATAGTAGCGCCAGAACCACTTTATTTTATCCAACATCAGCTAATGCTCCATTCTTATGCTTGAACTGCAGGTGGAACAGCCTCGAATAGTAGCCGTCCGCCAGAATCAGTTCCGTATGCGTGCCCTGCTCGATTATGCGGCCCTGGCGTATGACCAGGATCTGGTCGACATCGAGAATTGTCGAGAGTCGGTGGGCCACGACGATCGAGGTCCGCCCCTTCATCAGTTTCTGCAGAGAAGCCTGGATGGTTCTCTCGGTTTCCGGATCAACCGAACTGGTAGCTTCGTCGAGAAGCAGTATGTCAGGTTCACTTACCAAAGCCCGGGCGAAGGACAACAACTGGCGCTCGCCGCGACTGAAGTTGGAGCCTTTCTCCGATACCTTGGTATCGTAGTTATCCGGAAGCCTCTGGATGAAACGATCTGCTTCCACCGTGGCCGAGGCCCGGAAGATCTTTTCCTGAGTGATTTCTTCCGAGTCCAGGGCGATATTCGAACGCACGTCGCCGGGGAACAGGTAGATATCCTGCAGCACCAGGGCGAACTGCTCGCGCAGCCGAGCCTTGGGTATCTCGCGGATATCGATGCCGTCTACGGTGATGCGTCCTTTCTGCGGATCATAGAGCCGCAACAAGAGCGAAATCACGGTCGACTTGCCGCCGCCGGTGACCCCGACAAGGGCCATGCGTCCGCCGCGTTGGATCTCGAAGGAAACGTCCTCAAGTGCCCAGTTGTCGTCATCGGTATACGAGAACCAGACTTCCTCGAAACGGATCGATTGCTTCAGACCATGCCACTCCACCGGGGTTTCCGGGTCCGGCAGACGCATCGGTTCGGAGAGAAGGGCAAATATCCGCCGGGCGCCGGCAATCGCTTTCTGCACCGTCGCAAGTTGTTCCGAGACGCGCCATATCGGGTCGAAGGACCGCCAGATCAATATGATGAACATGATGATCGTTCCCGAAGTGATCACCTGCGCCTGGCGCCAGTGGTCACCGAAAAACAAAACGACACCGAACATCACCGACTGCAAAAAGAAGACCGTATTAAAGAAAACGCACACAGCGATATTGACATAGGTGTCCTCGCGGGCCTTATCCCGGTTGGCGGTATCTACTCGACGTCGGGCGTAGGCGCCGCGGTTAAAGATCTGCACGATCGACATGCCGTGCAAAAACTCCGTCAGAGTAGCCGTCACCTCTGCCATCTTCTTGCGCACATTAAGAAACCGGCGGGTGGTCAGTCTCTCAAAAACTACTACCAGCAGGGCGACAATCGGTACCACCACCAGCAGCAGACAAGCCAGTCGCCAGCTGTAGTAGAACATGATGGCGTAAATTCCAACGACCAGCAACAGATCGCCGATTACCAGGACCACGGTGTTCGTAAACAGCATGCGCAGCGATTCGGTGTCGGACTCCACCCGGGCCAGAAGTCTCCCGACCGGGTTACGGTCGAAAAAGGAAACGTCCAGCGACAGGATGTGGTTGAACAATCGACGCTTGAGCGTTACCATGATGTCCTGGCCGATAATCTCCAGCTTGACCCGCTGGACATATTGCAGGACGATAGTAACGACCTGGATACCGCAGATCAGGAGGGCCGTCAGGAGCAAACCGTTGAGGTCCTTGCCCTTGATGTTGATATCGACGGCGTCCTTGAGCAGGATCGGCCAGTACAGCGAGAGCAAAGTGGCGCCGGCAAGCAAAGCCAGGCACAACGTCAGGCCCACGCGGTGCTCCTTGAGAAGTGGCAGTAATTGGCCGAATGCCTTCCCGGAACTTATGTCTTTCTCCCGTGAGGAGACTTTTTCGTCTTCGTAAAATTCAGCAGCACTCATGGCTTTGCCTTTGTATCTGAATGGTTCTTGCCTGCATCCCCGGCGGGCCGATCACCAAATAAAAAACCCGCCGAAACTCTCTGTCGCGGCGGGTTAACATCTATCGTGAAAAAGTTCACAATCGTCTGTTACGCCTCCCGCCACGGGTCTTTGCGACCATAATCTGGATGTTGTTAAAATTCTTGCTGAGCATTGCGCTCTCCTTCAATCCAATATGTGGCGGTTTAGTTAAACATTAAATTCTACTACGATGCCTTCTGCGTATTGTTGCAAAAAAAATAAGGTGCTCTCGCAGAAACTCCAAGTCTTTTTTTACCGAATTGTGAAAAAAGTGGAAGCGAGCTT
>CAZVUZ010000214.1:0-4812 GCA_964630485.1 uncultured Ignavibacteriales bacterium | reverse complement strand
CATGCGCACTCATCCATAACCCCCAGGTCCTCGTGCTGGACGAACCGACTACGGGGGTGGATCCTCTTTCACGTCGGCAGTTCTGGGAAATTCTGGCGGAGTTTCGCCGCCGGGGAGTCACCGTTTTCGTATCTACCCCCTATATGGACGAAGTCGCCCGCGCCGATCGGGCCTGCTTCATAATGAACGGACGCAAGCTTGCCCAGTGTGCCCCGTCGGAGCTGACGGCGCTGTTTCGCGGCACTATTTACAGTCTCGACCGGCCGCCGCAGTCGTCCCTGGTCAAGAGCATCAACGGTATCGATCATGTTCAGGCCCGCCGTTTCGGCTCCGGTTTGCACCTGCACCTCGCCGAGGAGGCACGCCTCTCACAGATAAGCGAGGATCTGTCGAGGCTCGGCATCGACTTGAAGGAATTGACACCCGCGGCCCCGGACCTTGAGGACTGTTTCATTCAATTGATGGAGTCGCCGTCATGAATGATGCCGCGGTTGTCATAAAGGACCTTTCGCGGCATTTCGGTTCCTTCCGAGCCGTTGACCGCATATCCCTGACTGTGAGCCGCGGGGAGATTTTCGGATTCCTCGGCGCCAACGGGGCCGGCAAGACTACGGCCATCCGCATGCTTTGCGGCCTTCTGGCGCCGACGTCGGGCGAGGGGCATGTGGCCGGACTCGACATCAACCGCCAGGCCGAGCAGATCAAGAGATCCATCGGGTATATGTCGCAGAAATTCTCCCTCTACCCCGACCTCACCGGCCGCGAGAACCTTCGTTTTTACGGCTCCGCTTACGGTCTCGGCAAAACGGAGATCGAACAGCGGACACGGGAACTGGCCGACAGACTTTCTCTTCAGGAATTCATCGATCGCCAGTCCGGATCACTCCCGGTGGGATGGCGTCAACGCCTGGCCCTGGCGGTCTCGATCCTCCACCGGCCACAAATAGTCTTCCTCGACGAGCCGACCGGCGGCGTCGACCCAGTGTTCCGCCGGCGTTTCTGGGAGTTGATCTATCAAATCGCCGAGGACGGGGTCACCATCTTCGTGACCACGCATTATATGGACGAGGCCGAGTATTGCGACCGCATTTCGATCATGCACCAGGGAAGGATAATCGAACTCGGCCGCCCACTGGAATTGATCGCGAAGCACTCCGCCCTCAATCTCGAAGAGATGTTCGTGGATCTCATCCGATCCCGCGAGGAGAACCATGCGGCAAATTAAGTTCATCGCCATAAAGGAATTCTACCATGTCCTGCGGGACGCCCGCTCGCTGGCCATCGCCCTGGCCATGCCGGTCATGATGACCTTCCTCTACGGCTTTGCCATCAGCCTCGACATCGAGAATCTCTCGCTGGCCATAATCGATTACGATCAGACGGCCGAGTCAAGGGATCTGACCGACCGGTTCTATGCCTCCACTTATTTCAGTAGAGCCGAAAGCGAAGTCGCCCCGACCGATCCCGAGCGAATATTCCGGCGCGGTGAGGCCAATGCCGTGCTGGTTATAAAACCCGGTTTCGCGCGCGCTTTAGGCACCGGAACGGAATTCGAACTGGGCCTCCTGATCGACGGCGCCGACAACAACGTCGCCTCCGCCGTACAGGGATACTCCGAGCAATTGATCAACCTGTACCTGCTCGATCGCTTCTACCCCGAAGTGGAACCGCCGGGTATCCGCATTGCATCGCAGATCCTCTATAATCCTGACCTGGAGTCGTCGCATTTCTTCGTACCCGGCCTGGTGGCGATAATTCTGTTAATGATCTCCGCCCTGCTCACTTCGATAACCATTGCCCGCGAGAAAGAAACGGGTACGATGGAACAACTGCTGACGGCGCCGGTGACACCACTCGAGATACTTATCGGGAAAATTCTGCCCTATGTCGGCATCGCTCTTATCGACGGTATCCTGGTGCTGTTTTTTGCGCAACTGGTATTCGATGTGCCCTTTGTCGGTTCGCATCTGTTATTGCTGGGCTTCGGCCTGGTGTATGTGGTGACTTCCCTTTCCATCGGCATCCTCATATCGTCGCTGGTAAAAACCCAACAGGTGGCAATGATGACGGCCATTGTCGCCACAATGTTGCCGTCAGTGATGCTCTCGGGGTTCATCTTCAGCCTCGACAATATGCCCTGGGTACTTCAGGCCATCAGCCGCATCATCCCGGCAACATATTTTCTGACCATCATTCGCGGCATTATGCTCAAGGGCGCCGGCCTGAGTACGCTTGTTTTGCAGGGAGGGTATTTACTGCTCCTTATGACGGTCATGATCGCAATTGCCTCGCTCAAATTCAAGAGGAGGGTGGCCTGATCATGTTCAGAGCGCTACGGGGGCTGATACGCAAGGAGTTTATCCAGATATTCCGCGACAAAATCATGCTCCGGCTGATTGTCGCTATGCCTTTGATACAGATGGTCCTCTTCGGCTATGTCGCCAACACCGAAGTCAAGTATCTCGATCTTGACATTTACGATTTCGACCAGAGCCCTTTATCGAGGGATCTCATCAACTCCTGCCGCGCCGGTGATTACTTCGTGCCGAACACGACCGCACTGCCACTGAAGGCGATGGAGGCCGAATTCGCGAGCGGAAGAAGCGAGATGGCGCTGGTCATACCCGTGGATTTCTCAGAGCGTATGCAAAAAGGCGAGCGGGTGGCGGTGGGATTGATATCCGACGGCACCAATGCCAACTCAACCGCCATCGGCATATCCTACATGGCCCAGATAGCCCAGAAATTCACTATGAGGCAGTTTGAAGTGCGCTCGCCGGTTTCGGTGAGCTACCGTATGCTCTACAACCCGGAGGTCGAATCGGTTTACTTCATGGTACCCGGCATTGTCGCCGCCCTGCTGACCATGATTACCGTCATTCTCACCAGCATGGCCGTCGTTCGCGAGCGCGAGAACGGCACCCTGGAGCAGCTTCTGGTAACACCGATCTCGTCGATGACCCTTCTCTTCGGCAAAACCATTCCCTTTGCCGTGCTCGGTCTCGTTGAACTCGTGATCGCACTGGCGGTGGGTATTATCTGGTTTGGGATACCGTTCATGGGATCACCGTTGTTGCTGGTCGGGTTGTCACTTCTGTATTTGCTGACGACTCTCGGCGTGGGATTGTTCTTTTCGACGGTGACCTCAACTCAGCAACAGGCGATGTTCTTTGCCTGGTTCTTCTCGATTTTCGCATTGCTGACGTCGGGCTTTTTCACGCCCATCGCCAATATGCCGTCGTGGATGCAGACCCTGACGTATATCAACCCCATGCGCTTTTTCACGGAGATTGCCCGGGGGATCATACTGAAGGGATCCACGGCCATCGACCTGTGGCCGAATATTTATCCTTTGATCATATTCGGGGTGGTGATTTTCGGATTCGCCGCGATGCGCTTCACGAAGCGCGCGGCGTGAGACACAAAGCTATCCTATCGAAACTCCGATAGCGTTGGGGAAAAAATCGTAGCTGTCCGTACCCCAGTACTCGGCGGAGAATCTCTGGTGCCGATACCCGAGCCAGCCGGTAATGGCGACGCAATCGACACGATCAAAGACAAATCCAAATCCGCCGCCGTAGGTAAAGGCGCCGTCATCGTACCCGGGAACATCATCGTGCCAGCCGGCGGAGTAGCCGGCCTGCAGGTATAGGATCGGGCGGTTCAACGAATGACCGAGCTCAGCCCGTAAATGCAGGAGACAAAGCAGGAAGCGGCTTTTGGCGATATCCTCCCATCCGAGATTGACTCCGAGATGCACACGCCTGATCACGGGGGCAACACACATTGCCGCCGCGGAGAATCCGTTATCGTCCCCCTCATATATCTTGCCAACCAGGATGTCCAGACGGGGCTGAAATTCCAGCTTGTTTTCCCGGATCACCTGCAATATTGAATCCTGTATCACCCGGTAGTTGTCTAAATCGCTGATGGTTGCTACCTTCTTCAGGGGCAGTTCGAGAACCTGGCCGTCTATCCTTTCAACAACGATCTTCTTGCTGGAAACCGTCTCTAGTATCTTACCCTTCACCGCGGCGCCGTTATCCAGCACGACGACATCGGTATAGGCGCTGTCCGGAAAGGTCTGAGTCTTCGCTGATGACACCGACAGACCGGCCGCCAGGATCCCGGTCAACACGACTAACCCCCACCGCCTTATCCCCGTCAACAAGTTGGACAAGAGACAATCCTTTCATGTATTAGAATTCCTGCGGATTAATGATACTACAGGTTGACTTACGTGTCAAGTTATGGTCGTTCGCATCGAGGGAAAACAAAGAGCGGACGGGATATCGTCCCGCCCGCTTGCCGTTGCCGATGTGATTGGTATACCGGGCTATACACCCGGTTACCGCATTTCGATCTACAGGATAATACCCACCATGACGGTGAACATGTCAAGGCTCGACGAGTCCCAGTCACCGTCCTCTACGGCCTGATTACGATACCCGACCCTGCCGGTTATATCGACCTTGTCCGTGAGCGGCAGTTTGACCCCGCCGCCGACACCGAAGGTAAAGCCGCCGTAATCCGATCCGCTCATGTTTTCGCGCCAGCCTATGGCATACCCGGCATCGGCGTACATATAGGGGCTGCAGCCGGAGGGCATGGTGTTGATCCGAAAACGAACAAACATAGGCACGAAGCGGTATGCGGCGATTTCGCCCCAGCCGACCCCTATTGCGAGGTAGCGCTGCTTCTCGAAGAGGAGCCCATAGGCCATGGTGCCGCTGAACCCCACTTCACCTTCACTCACCATCACCCCCGCCAGGATCTCCGGCCGAACTACACTTATTAGTGGCTTTTTCTCAA
>CAZVUZ010000213.1:0-4812 GCA_964630485.1 uncultured Ignavibacteriales bacterium | reverse complement strand
GGGAACCAGAGGGCCAAATCACGTGTTGCAAGTACTGAAACAATCGCTTGGCAAACAAGTGGTTGACAAGTATAATTAAGTTTACGATTTTTCGCTGTTCAGATATTGAGCAGCTTGTCGATATATATAAGGAGTCGTTTTGGATTACACTTGGCCAATCTTAATGGCTGGAGGCGGTGAAGGAGCCGGCGGCGGCGGTATCTTCACCCTCGTATGGTTTGGACTGATTTTTGTCCTCATGTACCTGCTTCTGATCCGCCCGCAAAGAAAGAAGCAGAAGGAGCATGCAAAACTGCTCACAGAATTGAAAAAAGGTGACAAAGTGGTTACCTCCGGCGGAATGTTCGGCATTATTTTCGCCATCGACGAAGAGCACGGTCGTATCGTGCTGAAAATCGGCAATGATACCAAGCTGGAATTTCTTAAATCGTCGATCGCCGGTAAGGTAGACAAGTAGAGTAAGGAGCCACCGTGGCTGAGCGAAAGATTGTCACTTACGGCACACCGGTATTACGGGATCCTTCCGAGAAGATCGAAACCATCGATCAGGAAGTAAAAGATTTGGTGTCCGAAATGTCGGGCACTTTGAGAAAAGCAAAGGGTCTGGGACTCTCGGCGGTCCAGATCGGAGTATTGAAGCGTGTTTTTATAGTCGACCTTTCCGCGGTTGACATCACCGAAACCCTCAGGGTCTTTATCAATCCGGAAATCCTCGAGATCAGCGGTGAACAAGTTGAGATGGAGGAGGGGTGTCTTTCATTTCCGGGGCTTTATCGAAAAATTACGCGTGCTGAGAAAGTAAGAGTGAAGGCGATGGATTTAGACGGCAAGGAATTCGTAATTTCCGCCAGTGGTTGGGCCGCCCGCGCCATTCAGCACGAATACGACCATCTCGAGGGGACGCTTTTTATTGATCGCATGTCGCCAATGACCCGCACTTTGCTTAAGGGCCGCCTGAAAAAGATGGCCAGGGAAACGTCCGCGGCCTAGGCCGCCCCAACGTTTTCCGCCTTTCCCGTTCCGGCGTCGACACGACGCGCTCATTCCACGGTAGACAACACCGATGAAGGTGATCTATATGGGTACGCCGGCGTTTGCCTGCAGGCCTCTGACGGCTTTGTATGAAAGCCGTCATGAGATCCAGGCAATAGTGACCGGCACCGACAAACGACGCGGCCGCGCGGTCTGCCCGACCGAGGTCTGCGAAACGGCGGAATGCCTGAACCTGCCGGTTATGACTCCCAAATCCCTCAAGAGCAACAAGCTCTACGAGGCGCTGAAGGAGTATCAGCCGGATTTGTTCGTGGTCGTCGCCTTTCGAATTTTGCCCGAAAGACTGTTCACCCTGCCACGGTACGGCTCCATAAACATTCATGCTTCGCTACTGCCCCGATATCGTGGCGCCGCGCCGATTCACTGGGCATTAATCAACGGTGACCGAGAGACCGGTTTAACCAGTTTCTCACTCGATCGAACGGTTGACACCGGCAATATCATATTACAGGAAGAAACCGCAATTGCGGAAAATGATACGTATGACACACTTTCTGCCCGGCTTTCTGAGATGTCCGGGCCATTTCTGTTGCGAACACTGGACCTGATCGAGCAGCCGGACTTCGTGCCGCAAACTCAGGATAACATCCAGGCCACGCCGGCGCCGAAAATCAGGCCGTTTGATGCCCTGATCGATTTCGGTTTTCCGGCCGACAGAGTATACAATTTTGTTCGAGGGCTATCGTCAAACCCCGGCGCCTACACCTATTTTCGCGGCAAAAAAATCAAGGTGTTCGGCTGTCGGGTGGCCTCGGAAACCGGCGTCGCCACCGTGCGGCCGGGTTCCGTCCTCGAGAACCGCAAGCGTTTGCTGGTTCAATGTGCCAACTCTGCCATCGAGATTACCAGTTTGTTGCCCGAGGGAAAGAAACTGATGGACGGTGGTTCATTCGTCAACGGGTTCCGGCCCGTGGCGGGAGAGTTGTTTGGCGAAATGCCACATGGGGGCAAGGAGTAAGTTTTGAAGAAAGAAATTTTGGTCAATTCCACCGATTATGAGACGCGTGTCGCGATTCTCGAAGACGACAAGCTGGTGGAATTGCAGGTCGAGCGGTCGGACGCCGACCGCATCGCCGGGAACATCTACAAGGGCATAATCAAAACCGTCCTGCCGGGAATGCAGGCGGCCTTTGTGGAAATCGGCTTCCCGAAGGCGGCCTACCTGCATTCATCGGATGTCGGCAAAGTCTATGCCCGACATGGCGACTCGGAAACGATGGATGAAGAGGCGCCCGCGGAAATCATCCGCAAAACACGTCGGGCCGGTATCGAGACGGTCCTCAAGAAGAACCAGGAAGTCCTGGTGCAGGTCATCAAAGAGCCGATTTCGACCAAGGGACCCCGCGTCGCCACGGAAATATCCATTCCCGGACGGTTTCTGGTCATGGTTCCCGACGATGATCACGTTCGTGTTTCCAAGCGGATATCGAGCTGGGCCGAGAAAAAGCGCCTGCGCAAAATCGTCGAACCGCAGCGTCCCGAAGGATTCGGAATTATCATCCGGACCGAGGGCGAGGGCAAGTCCGAGAAGGATTTTCGCGACGACATCAAACGTATTATGCGGCTCTGGGGGCGGTTGACGAAGAAGGCCGAAACCTCGTCGGCCCCGTCCCTGATTCATAAAGAAGCCGAAATTACGGTTTCTCGCATCCGCGATGTTTTTACCGAGGATATCAGTCGCCTCATTGTCGACAACCGCGAGGATTACAAGAAAATCATCAGCTACGCCCGCCAGGTGGCGCCGCAGTTGAAGAAGAGGGTCGAATTCCACCGCAGTGAATTGCCGCTTTTCGATCTTTACAACCTGGAGCCCGAAATCGAGAAAATGCTCGAGCGTAAAGTGTGGATTCGCAAGGGTGCCTACCTGATTATTGACCAGACCGAGGCCATGGTGACGATCGATGTTAACACCGGCCGTTTCGTGGGGAGCAAAGATCAGGAAAGGACGATTTTCGAGACGAATATCATCGCCGCCCGCGAGGCTGCCCGGCAGATTCGCCTGCGCGATATCGGCGGTCTCATTATCATCGACTTTATCGATATGTATAGCCGCGATAACCGGCGCAAGCTTTACGAGGAATTCAGCCGCTGTTTTGAGCGGGATCGCGCCAAACGCGCCATCAGCACCGTTACGGACTTCGGCATCATCGAACTCACCCGCGAACGCATAAGGCCGTCGCAAATGCATGTCCTGTCCGAACCCTGCCCTTATTGCGCCGGACTGGGACGGATCATTTCCAAGGACACCATGGCCACCAAGGTGGAACGGTGGTTCCTGCGAGCCAAGGCCGACCGCCAGTTCTCCCGTTTCCACCTCATCGTCAGCCCCCTGCTGGCGGAGAAAATGGCCGACAACGGGACCAGTCGCATCGATCGACTGATGAAAGTCCACAGCTTCAAGATAAATCTCGTGCGCGATACCACCATGACTATGTCCGAGTACAAGATTTACAACGCCGAGAACAACGAAGAAATCACCGACAAATACATCGTCTGATTACGTAGAAGATTCAAAGAGGCGGGCCCCAACGGGTCCGCCGCTTTGAAAGACGGTCTCAGCCCCAGACTGACGCGACGGCGTCGATTCCGCCCCGGGGGGATGAGATACTGCTTTTTTTCAAAAATAATGTGTATTATCACTCGCGTTTATAGTATAGTATAAGAAGCCATGACTGATTCTCAAGACATGAAAAAAGAGATAGAGATCAAACTCGATCTGCGGTCTTTCACAAACTATCTCAAGCTGATCGGGTTTCTCGGTCAGGTCGAGAAAGAGGAACGTCAACTAAATGCCTTCTTCGACACCGAGGATCGTAAACTGGCCGGGGTTGGCTGGGCGCTGAGAGTGCGTGCCGAAAACGATCGCGGCCTGGTGACGATCAAGAGCATCTCGACCGAGCAAGGTGCGGCTTTCATTCGCCAGGAGATGGAGGCGGAACTGACGCGTTCGCATGCCGTCGAAATCCTGGCTCTCCAGAAAGACGTGATGGGTCTCGATGTCCTGCCGATTGAGTATCTCAAGGAAAAAGTCGGCGATATCCGGGTCATGGTCCTGGTCAAGTTCGAGAATGTGCGGCAGAAGAAATTCTTCAAGATCGGCGACTACACCTACTCGCTCGAACTGGACAAAACCGAATTCAACGACGGTAGTGTCGATTACGAACTGGAAGTGGAACTGCCCGACACGAATCGTCTGGAAGCGGTCGAGGATGCCCTGCGCAAGATGTTCAACTCGCTGGATATTCCCTACGAGCGCCAGGCCGAGTCCAAGTTTGCCCGCGCCCTGCAGCGCGCCCGTATTTTCTGATCGCCTGTATATCCCACCCGAATCCCCTGTCTTGAACGCCCGGATGAGTTGTGCCTGCCATACTCCGCAGTTGGAAGCATGAACAAAAAAAGGCAGGGACCGACTGATCCCTGCCTTGAAAATCGGATATGTATCCTACTCTTTTGTCTTGTCTTCTTCGGCGGCCGAGTCGTCCGAAGGCTCGGAATCGTCTTTGCCTTTGCCTTTACCCTCGCCCTCTTCGGACTTGAATTTGTCGGTCCAGTCGGAGACTTTGCGGGCGAATCCGGGAATGGCCTCGATGATCGTGTCCCATTTGCCCTTGCCGGCCGGAAGCAGGCGTATGCCCTTGTCATCCATAATGATGAACGCGGCCGGTTCGATTTTAGCGCCGCCGCCGCCGCCGCCGCCGTATTCGTCAGTCTTATCTTTGTCGCGTTGACCCCCACCGGCGCCGAATCCACAGATTATCT
>CAZVUZ010000212.1:0-4912 GCA_964630485.1 uncultured Ignavibacteriales bacterium | reverse complement strand
CGCGGTCTCAAAAAGGTCGGCGGTGTCGCCCTCAATGGTCACGCTTTCGATGCGATCATTCTGGGCGATGCTGTTGACCACTTCCTGGTCCTCCGGTCCGACCACTTCGCCGAAGATGGTGTGCTTGCCATCCAACCACGCCGTCGGCACATGGGTGATGAAGAACTGGCTGCCGTTTGTTCCCGGACCGGCATTGGCCATCGAGAGTCTTCCCGGCTTGTCATGCTTCAGATCGGGGGTGCATTCGTCCTCGAAGGTGTATCCCGGGCCACCGGTACCGGTGCCGCTCGGACATCCTCCCTGAACCATGAAATCGGCGATGACCCGGTGGAACTTCAGGCCGTCATAGAATCCCTTCTGGACCAGGTTGACGAAATTGGCCACCGTTACCGGGGTCTTGTCGTCATGCAGGGTAAGATTGATATCACCCTTGCTGGTTTTCATAATCGCTTTCATGCGCTATTTCTCCTGTGTAATGTTGCTTCAATCGTGGTGCCATTATACCCGCCGCCGCCTTTTCGGGCAACGACTAATTGACTGCTCGGACAAGTGCTTGCCGCATCGATGCCTGCCGGATATATTGGGCTTGAACACGAATCACCGGAGATAGTTCACCATGGATTTTGAGATTCGCCGCAATGCACCCGCCGACCGGGACTGGATAATAGAAATCATCCGCGGCTGGGGCGCCGACTTTATTGTAAGTCGCGGCCGCAAGATCTACCCGGCCGATATCGAGGGTTTCCACGCTGTGGCTGAGGACGGCGAGAAGATCGGTCTGGTCACCTATGAGATAGTCGGCGACCAGTGCGAGGTTGTGACGCTGGACGCTCTGCGCAAATTCTCCGGGATTGGCACCGCTCTTCTTGAGAAAGTAACCGAGGCGGCGAAGGCCGAGGGTTGCACGAGGTTGTGGCTGATAACGCTAAATGACAATCTGGATGCCATTCGTTTTTACCAGCGTCGGGGGATGACTATTGCGGCGGTGCATATCAATTCCATGGAGGTATCCCGGCGGATGAAGCCGGTTATTCCACGGGTGGGTCAATACGGCATCCCCGTCCGAGACGAGATCGAATTCGAGATGGCGTTGTAGGGGGGGATTTGTCCAGCGCGTTACTTTCCGAATTGTCACTCCAGTATACTGCAATCAGATATTAAGCGAAGTCTGAGCCAGAACACCCTTCTTTGGCCACGCGATTCCCACAATCAGCCAAGATCTTGGATGCTTCAGCATATTACCAACAAAAAACAGCGGATCCCGATCGGGGGCAAAGACCCGGTTCATTAATCTGTCACGAACCTTAGCCGCTGCGTCATCTCTGGACACCGAGCCCTGAAGTGTCTTCCTATATAACTCGTACACTTCCCAGTCAATGTCCGTAATCATGTGGCCTTTACAGCCTGCTTCCTCGCAGTTGAATTTCACCTTAAATGCAAATGGTATTTTTGCCAGCGGTCTTGAACGCCCCTCAAACAGGTCATCTTGTTTCATCAAATCGAGGTATTTCTGACTCCATTGATCTTCTGCGGGTTTGATAACAACATCAGAAATCAATCGGGGTCTAATAACGCCGAGCGAGCGCTCTATGCCGTCGCCTGCATTGAGCCGACACATGGTGGTCATATTTTGTGGCAAAATCAATCTGAGCCTGGTGGGCCAGTCCACTATCACATTCCCCACCGTCTTGATTTTCGTGTTCCTGTCCACGCGATAGGATTCAGCACGTGGATCTTTCGTGTTTTTCTCAATCGCCATCTCGATCCACTGGTATTTCTTGAATTGAGAATCATAGGGAAGCCCCCTGAAGTTTATCGGATACAGTCGAATCAGTTGGCCGCTTTCCAGCATCCCTCCGGTACAGACTGTTTCCTTGTGCCTAACCGATGGTTGCGGATACGTTTTGCACGTGATAAAAATGCGTTTCTTCTCTGCCATGTTCCTCCCCGTGTGCGCTTCGTCAAATATGAATCACCGGCAAACCCGTCTGCTTTGATATAGCTTTAGCCAATCTCCCTCGATGGCAGTACTCCGGATCCCGTTCGTAACACATAACGGCTGTTGGTGCCGCCGAGATCGACTCAGCGACGACCGAAAGATGTTCTGGTGATGCCGGTATTACAGTATTGTCGTACCAGTTTAGTACCTCCTGGTAGTCTTCCCATGTCTTTAGATTGCGTCGTTCAGTGGGTGGAATTCCAAGTTGCGGCATATGAATATACTCTATTCCGACCTTCTCGGCGATTCTGCGCAGAGTATGTCCGGTGAATCCGTATTTGCGTGAATAGGCATGAGAACGGACATCAAGGAGTCTCACTATTCCGGTCTCAAGTAATCGATTGAAGAACTTGTCTATGGATCGCCCTTCGTATCCAGCGGTATAGACCGCTGTCTGGGCGCTTCTCGTCGCATATCCATTACCCACATTGAGTGTAGATTTCGAAGCATACCAAGGATACTTATCATAAGTATAGTCAATGAGTTTCCTCGGGCGCATTTCACAGTATTTTGACACAGTCTGATTCAGGGCATCAAGAAATGTGCGCTTCAATGGAGCCAGCAGGACGTTGATTTCTTGTTGATCTCCAACTCTCCAACCCTCGTTGTCTTCCAGAGCTATGCCTTTCCTCTGGAACATCTCCAGGTCTCGATATAGAGTGAATGAGAAGGGTCCGTATTTGTACGGTAAGAAGTCATAAAACGTGTCGAGTTTTCTCAACTCAGTCTCCTTCTTGGCCAGAAACATCCATTTAACTAACTGCAATCGATCAGGATTGCCCGCGAAATGGTGAATTGCACCCAGAAGAAGACGTTGTCTCGTGAGGATCATTTTCTCACCCGCTTGATCGGCGATTTCATTATCTCATAACATAAACTAATACCAAAAACCAAAAGTGGCAATCGCATATCAACAATAACTCAAACCGCTTCTTATGGTACTATCCGCAAAATCGACCGATTCATCAGTGCGCACTCCTCCGTGAACCTTCCCCCTGCCGCACTGTTATCACTAATTGACAGGCGGTTGCCCGATTTGGCGACGGCTATTAAGATCGTATTTCAGGAGGATATCAAATGTCGAAGTCACGGTTCGTTCTTGCGGCTTTCATTTTGACTCTGTGTTTTACCCCGAAAATCGTTGCCTCGGGCTGGTCCGTCGATATCGAAAGCGGCGCGGCCTTCAACGGCTACAATGACGTCAGGATCCCCGGCAACACCGGGACAGCCATATCACTCACCGAGGATCTCGATGCCGATGCGGCGGCGTTCATCCGGGTGCGCCTTACCAAGAGTCTGGGCGAGCGCCACCGGCTATCGGTACTCGTGGCTCCCCTGAGGATCACGGCATCGGGTCAGGTCGACCGCGAGATCGCTTTCAACGGCACCCTTTTTGCGGCCAACGAGCCATTGACCTCACACTACCGCTTCGATTCCTACCGCCTCTCGTGGTCCTATGCCGTCTACAAGTCAGAGCGCCTGCGCGTCGATCTTGGGTTAACCGGCAAGATTCGGGATGCCTCGATTGAAATCGAGAGCGCGAACCAGGTTTCCGAAAAGAGCAACACCGGTTTCGTGCCGCTCATCAATTTCGCATTCGACTGGCAATTAGGCTCGGGACTGGGTTTGGTTCTTAAGGGTGACGCCCTGGCGGCGCCGCAGGGGCGGGCCGAGGATGTACTATTGGCGGCCTATGGCGAACTGACGAGGCAATTGCGTTTGAGGCTGGGTTATCGCATTCTTGAGGGTGGTGCGGATAATGACACGGTGTACAATTTCACCGCCGTCCATTACCTCTCAGCCGGCCTCACCTTTACTCTTTGACGGGGCCACTCCATAGGTAATAAGTCGCGCCCCACGATTGCGGGTGAAGTAGCTCCAGGCCCACTGGAGAAAAACCAGCAACCGATTATCGAATTCGACCAGGTACATCAGGTGCACGAAGAGCCACAACAGCCAGGCGGGATAGCCCGAGAATCGGGCTTTACCGAGATCGGCAACGGCCGAGGCACGACCGATGACCGCCATGCTCCCCTTGTTCCGGTATCGGTAAGGTTTCCCCTTCTCTCCACGAAGCCGTTCGATTATTCTGCCGGCCACATAGCGTCCCTGCGACATGGCCAGAGGCGCTGTGCCGGGTATGGATGCCCCGGAGTCATCATTGACAGAAGCGAGATCACCAATTACATACACATCATCATGCCCCGGAAGAGTGAGGTTGGCATCGACCAGAACCCTCCCGGTTCTATCCAGCCCATCGGCATCGGGAACGAGTATTCGAGCCACGGGCGACGGCTTGACCCCGGCCGCCCAGAGAACCGTTGTCGCCTCGATTCGGTACTGACGTTCGCCTTCCTTGACCATCACCCCGATTTCGTCAATCTCTTCGGCGAATACACCCGTCCTGACTTCCACCCCCAGATGCTCCAGTGACTTCGTCGCCGCCGAACGCAGTTTCTCGTGGTACCCGGCGAGAATGGCGGGGCCGCCCTCGAGAATGACTATTTGCGCCTCAGTGGTATCGATGGATCGGAAGTTGTCCCGTAACGTAATTCGGGCGATTTCCGCAAGGGCTCCGGCCAGCTCAACCCCCGTTGGACCGCCGCCGATTATCACGAATGTCGTCAATCGAAGACGCTCTTCCGGATCAGTCTGCTTCTCAGCCGCCTCGAAAGCCGAGTAAACCCGATTGCGAATGTGAAGAGCGTCTTCAATGGTCTTGAGTCCGGGAGCAACCTCGCTCCAGTGGTCATTACCATAATAGTGATTCTCGGATCCGGTGGCGATAATCAGGTTGTCATACTTGAGGTGACCATCCCTCAGCAACATACGCTGACCTTCGAAGTCGATTCCGATCATCTCATCAAGCTTCACCGAGACATTGCGCTGATTGGCCAGTATACCTCGCAGGGG
>CAZVUZ010000211.1:0-4913 GCA_964630485.1 uncultured Ignavibacteriales bacterium | reverse complement strand
ACGGCCCACGTATCCGATAAAACGCTAAGATCCCTACTTACGATCGATATGATAAGTCCCCGCCAACCGGCGGGGGCTTTTTTATGCTTTTGAAGGTCCGGTGGCCCGCCTCCTCGGGGCACCGCGGATTTACCCTGCGGCAGAACCCGAAGCGGATTCTTGCCTACATGTCACTGCATAAATATAGTCAACGGCCGGTCTTGCCGTTACAGATTGGAGTGTCGGGGTTTCAGTGGAGTCGGGGTTTCAGTGGAGTCTGATTTTCAGTATCAGTATCGCCGTTGCGATCAGCAGCGTGACCGCGTTGGCCGCTATCACGGGCAGCGAGCCGATCAAAAAACCGAAAATCAACCACAGCAGTATGCCGGTGCAAATGACTATATACATCAGCAAAGATATGTCTTTGGCGGAGCGGGTTTTCCAGACTTTAATGAGCTGCGGCAGAAACGCCGTCGTGGTCAGAGTCCCGGCAATCAAGCCGAGAAAAGTGATACTGTCCATACTGGTTTTCGATATCCTCTTGGAAAGAGACACCTGCCGCCGTTGGTTCAATGATGCGGTCAAAGCATTGCTACAATTAGGTGATCCCACGGGGTCTGTCAAGAGGGATTCCGGACAACGAAGGTTTCAACCATCATGCCGGCCGACAAGTCAGTAGGTCACGAGCCCTGCCTGCCGAAGCAGGGGGGGACGTGCGAGGACACTCCCCCCCACAAAATACCTACAACCTCCTCGCAAAGCGGCGCCGTTCGTCCCTTTACATAAAGGACTCGTCCATGAGCTTCAGCACAAAACAGATTGCCGCATTTAACGCCACCATTGCGTCCCGGCTCCGGAATCAACACCGATCCTGTTATCCAAACATGAAAAATAGCAAAACGAACCCATTTCAGCGCCGAACTTAAAAATCAAGAAACGAACCCATTTCAGATAGCCGGCACCCCAATAGGAGCGACAGCAAATGGTGGGCTTGAATATTCAACGCGACTATCGTTCGAAGGTGAATTACGGCTTCTCCAGCGCCGACTTGCCGTGGGCGATCACCTTCAGCCCCCGCGCCGAAAAACGACTGCTCCTCAATTGGGCATATTCGTAGTCAACTGCCGAGGGCGACTCGATGATAAGCGGGTCGGAGACATGAGTGCCGCGATTGGAGAGAATCGTATTAAACCCAAACCCCAGCAGGAATATGACCACCGCCGCGGCAACTCTCCAAATCGGCGACGAAGCACGTCCGCGACCGCCATGCGTTCCATCCCCAACCGCCTGTGACAAATCGCGCAGGACACGGTTCTCCAGCCGCAGTTTCTCCAGGTCGTTGAGACCGGGATCCTCGGCGGGGGAGAGATCCGTCATGATCTGCCGATAGGTCTCGAGATCATCGCGGCATTTCTCGCATTCGGCGAGGTGCTTTTCGAATTCCTCGATGCGTTCCGGCTCGAGTTCGTCCAGCGCATACAGCGCCAGCATCTCGTGATATTCTTTGCAACTCATAACTGTTCCTTGTGGCCCGTAAGGGCCTGCTTTAAGCCTTGCAGTCCGCGGGCCAGATGGACCCGCACCGATGCCTCCGAGATTCCCATCGCCGCCGCTATCTCCACCAGCGTCAGGTCGCCGTAAAAACGCAACGTGACGGCCTCGCGCTGCCTGTCGGCCAGGCGATAAATCGCCTTCTCAAGACCCTCGGAAATCCGTTGCTCATCGAGCACTTCATCGGGTCCCGGAGCGCGGGCGTTGGAGGTCTGCGCAATGATGTCCGTGTCATGCGCCCGTCTCCGGGAACGATCACGTTTGTGGTTCAGGGCCAGGTTGTAGGCAGTTCGAAACAGGTACGCCTTCAGCTTCGACATATCGCGAATGTCCGAAGAACCCCGCAGAGTTTTCGCAAAGGCCTCCTGGGAGATGTCGAGGGCGTCATCGCGATTGCCCGTGATACGAAGGGCAAGGCGAAAGACTCCGTCGGAATGGAGCCTTATCGCCCGGGTTACGGTTTCGGTTATATTCGTCTCCATAATTTTCGCCGGTCTCGCGTCAGCCTCATCATCGTTCCACGACCGAGAGGACATAACAGGAGATGTCGGCATCGTGAAGGTCACGACCCTCGAACATAAAAGCGACATTACCCGGTTCCTCCGGGTCGGTCAGGCCATTGGTATAAATTATCTCACCGGGCATGGCCAGGGAAAGCATAATTTCCGAGCCATCAAGAGATTGTGTTATCTCATGTTCCGTTCGAAACTTGTTCAGCGAGGCATTATATGCCCTTCTCACCGCCCCGGAATCTGCGGCCCCGGTCGCACAGAGATCCCCCAGTTTGCGGTATATGTCGTCGGTGAGGCGGTCATAGGCAACGGTCATGGTGCTGTCATCCATACTCAGGAGATTCAAAAGGGTATCCGGTGCAAGGAGGTTCTCGAGCAGGGGCTGGGCCGCGGTCTCCAGGGAACGTTTTGTGGCCGCCGAAAGCTCATCGCGATGCACCATGTTACCCAGGGCATCGGAGTAGATCATGAAGTAGTAAACGCCGTAGGACATCCCGAGGTTGTCCAGGTAGTTCTCCCGTTCCTGTTCCGTAAGACTGAAAATCCCCGACTCCCAGACTTTCTTCTCGATTTCCTCTTCGCCGTTATGCTCCTCGGCATAGTGGTAACGCATATGCCTCCGACCCTTATAGGTGCGGCTGAACTCGTAAAACGTCCGGTCGCCCTCGGTCCACATCTTTATAGCGGTGGGAAAACGCAGGTGATCGGTTTCTTTGTCGTTCTCGGCAAAGCTCTCCGGGAAGGACTCACCATAGGGCACGGTCTTTGTTGCCTCCAGCTTGACCTTACCGTCCTCCGAAGAATCCACGAAGCTTTCGACTATCTCCCACGCGGGCGCGTCCGGCAAGGCGATGGGCGACCTGAACTCCTCATAGGGACCCTCGAAACGGACCGTAATTGCAGCATCGCCGTTCTCAGCCACTGTTATCTCCTCGGTGCGCTCAACACAGCCCTGAATGAGGACTATAATGATGAATAGGAGCAGAGCTTTTGGTATGGCCGTCAATCTGATCATGTTCGACTCCTTGTCGGTTTCTGTGTCTCTCTACTCATTAGACACCCACCCCCCGAAAAAACGCGACGGTGATAAATCACTTTCAGGGTGATAAATCACTTTCAGGCGGTAAACCGCTTTTAGGCGATGAATAGCTTTTAGGCGGCAAACCGCTTTCCTTGGGGTTAGCTCCCATGTGTGGGGGTAAGTCTTTGCTGACAAATTGATTAAAGAAGATCGGGGCGGGTGCGTCGGACCGACTTCACTCGATTGGCCGGTAGCCCTCGGCGGTCTCAACCCGCGGGTATTTGCGCATAAAACTCACCATCACCAGTATGCCCGAGATGATCAAAAGCGCGCCCAGCGACACGAAAATCACCCGGTAATCGGTGTGCAGGAACCTGGCTGCGATAAACACGCCAAGGAAAATGACGGCATAGGCCATGTAGCGCTTTATCCCCAGGAACAAGCCGAACGCGCCGAGGGTGAGGGCAAGCACAAAGCCCAGGGGAATCAACTCCAGTTGACGGACCCAGTTCAGGGCGCCGGAATCGCTGGTGAAGGCCATGGCGACGAAGACCCCGAGTGCGAGCGTAACAATACCCAGAAAGAACATGCCCATGCGCGCCGTCTGCTCCCTGCTCCGGCGTTCCGGCGATACCGCCATATTGCCCAGTCGTGCCCTGGTGAACGACTTCTTGGCCATAAAAACAAAAGGCAACATGATCGGCACGATAATTCCTACCATTGCCGAGCGGTCGAAAAATAGCAGGAGGCCGAAGCAGAGAAGCGCAATTCCAATGTAGATGTCCCACAGCCCGTCGGCATGACACTGCATATAGGATTTCTTTGCCGTATTCCCCGGATTATAATCAGAGCTCATCTCTCACCTCCGCGTATCGATCGTCTCCGTCTCTGCATCTCAATTAGTGGTTTAGAATTAATTACGGCGGGGGAGGGGATATGTTTCACGGACAGGGGGCAGGGGGGCTAGCGATCCGGACCTTAAGTCGGTCATGAAGATGGGGGACGGGCGAAAACCCGTCCCCCCATCGTAGGTCGCCGACCGGATTATTTCAGGAGTACCATTTTCTTCGTGGCGGTGTACTCCGGCATTGAAAAGTGCTTTGCCTGTGTTCACGGACGCGGTTTAGCGCGTGCGGTGGTTGTCGATTTTGTCAAATGACTGTGCATAAACGAGATCACGAATGTATTCGCGGCCCAAAAACTCGGCCGGGAAACCGAGGTCAATGCGGCTGATCTCGTCCAGGCGTTTCAAATGATCCTCACTGAGCGAGTAATCCAGACAGGTCAGGTTCTCTGTCAATTGGTCGGCATTGCGGGCGCCGATAATCGGGATCATCAGTCCCGGCTGCTGGCGCACCCAGTTGACCGCCACATGCGCCGGGGCACAGCCGATCTCACCGGCTATTTTGACGACTTCCTCGGCGATAGCGAGGTTGCCGTCGCTCAGCCGCGGGGAGGTAGTGTCCTCCTGATAGCGCCGCGACCCACCGCCGGGCTTGTTGTATTTACCGGTGAGGATACCGCCCCCGATAGCGGCCCAGGGTGTGACGGCCATATCGAATTCCCGCGCCATGGGTAAAAGCTCGCGCTCCACCGTGCGTTCGATCAGGCTGTATTCGATTTGCAGGCCCACGAACTGCGTCCAGCCGCGCAACTCGGCGAGGGTGTTCGCCCGCGATACCACCCAGGCCGGAGTGTCGGAGATACCTATGTAGAGCACCTTGCCGGAGCGGACCATGTCGTCGAGCGCCCGCATGACCTCCTCGACCGGGGTTGCTATACCGGTAACTACATTTGTCCATCCTGTTGTGCCGTTATCGGATCTTTGAATGGTAAAGCCGGTTTCGCCG
>CAZVUZ010000210.1:0-4959 GCA_964630485.1 uncultured Ignavibacteriales bacterium | reverse complement strand
GTCCGGCCAAGATAACACCAACGGGCCGTTGATCACAATCGGAAAAGTACACCGAATGGGCGGCCGGTCAGTGGACTATGATAATCCATTATGGTACATATCTTCGATACCAGTGTACCGGCCGGTACACATAAAGGTTTACCGGGATGTATGGATTTGGACTCAACAGCCTATTCAGTAAGGAGTTATCGTCTAATTCAGGACGCGGCACGCTGCTTGCAACAGGAATAAGCCTGAAGGAACATGAATAGACACCGAACCTTGATAAGGAGGTTAGAAATGAGAAAACTCAGCATTCTGGCGATGGCGCTTCTGTTTGCGGCAGGGATGGTTCTCTGGTCCGGAAACGTCTCGGCGCAGACCTGTGTCGGCGAGGGCAAAGGCTTTGTCGACCTTGATGGTGACGGTTACAATGACAATGCCCCCGATGCCGATGGCGACGGAATCCCCAATGGCCTGGATCCCGACTGGGTGAAGAACCCCGAGGATGGAACCGGCAATATGTTCGGTTTCAAGAAGGCCAATGGTCCCAAATTCGTCGATCTCGACGGTGACGGCTTTAACGACAATGCTCCCGATGCCGACGGTGACGGTATCCCGAACGGTCTTGACCCTGACTATGTCAAGAATCCGCAGGATGGCACCGGCTCTCAGCATGCCTACAAGGGCGAAAACGGTAAGCGTGACGGTACCTGTACGGCCATGCAGCGTTTCAACGCCGCCCAGACTCAGACGCAGTCCAAATCGGTACTGCGCCATAAGTACCAGAACGGCGGCGACGGATCCGGCACTCAGAGTGGTGGCGGAACCGGCGACGGTGTCTGCGACGGCACCGGTCCCAAGGGATCAAAGGGAAAGCAAGGCGGCAAGTAGTAAGTAAGGCAAACCGGGACGGCGACCGTAACAGTCGCCGTCCTGTGTTTTACCCGGAGCACTGGAGGACAGCTTGACACGGACTTTGGTATTTTTTGTTTTCGTATGGATGGTAATCGGCGCGGCGGTGTGCGGCGCCGATCTGGTTTCGGAGATCGATTTCACAGCTGGTCGGTCCGGCAATGTTTTTGGTGATGCTTACGAAATCGGCGATTCCTATGCCTCGGCCGGCGCCAATATGAGTCTGTATCCGTCGCAGTCCACTCGGATCCAGTTCAATGCCGCCTACACCGGCTACAAAACGATATCCGACCTGAGCAACACCGCCTTTGGCGCCGACGCCGGGTTTCTTCCGCTGTCCGATTCATTACCACTGTCGATTTTTCTCGGGGCGAGTGCGGCCGGACGCCAGTATGGACCTGCATATGAAACTTATAATTTCCTCGCCGCCGATGCCTTCGTCAGCCTTGCCTACAAGCTGAGTTCATCCCTGCGGTTTCGGGCGGGGATGACAGTCGGTCGGTCCGAATATGCGAATTCGCCGAGTGCCGACAGCCGGTCTTATGATGTCTATGCCGGGTTCAACACCACCTTGCCGGGTAACAATACCGTTGATATTGAAGCCGGTTTAACCGGGCGACATTACGACGGCATGATCGATGTGCTGGACGGTTACGCCAATGGCATATCCCGAGACGAAATCACCGGGGACGATTTGCCCGGCTATCGCGTGGGCCTGAGATATTCGCGTCCCCTCGGAACACGCACCGGGTTGAACCTCAATTACGAGATTCACCGTTTTTTGCGCTCCGACCTCCTGGCCGTAAGCGACCTGACAACCTTCAGCCTCTCCCCGTGGAAATCCGACTGGGAGGGCGAACTGGCCTCGATCGGGGTCAAGAGCTATCTGGCCGGGAGAGTCATTCTCAACACCGGCGGTGCCTACGGTGATCGCTCCTATGTGCCGCTGATGGAGCTTTTCTCCGGTAATCAATCCGAGTCCCATGTTGTCGTTCGCGATGAGACCCGGATCACGGCCTTCCTGGATGTCACCTATCCGATCTCTGCCGGCGGCTCGGTTCTTAAGCCAACCGTCTATTTTGGATACACCGACAACGATTCGAGCGATCCGCTTTACGACTATAGTGAAATCTCCCTGGCCTTCGGAATCGGGCTGGAATTGTAAATTCGCCCAACCGCGCAACCCGCCGGGGGGCACCATACCGGAACCTCAACTCAAAAGTAGTTGATCGTAGCCGTCGACTGACTTAACGTATTCCCGTCAACAGAAATCGGACTTTATCGGAATCTTTATAAAAGGACGGGTAGTTATGGATATGCCGGACGGAGTATCGCGGATAACGGATTCATTATCGGGAATCCTTCAGTTCAAGCTTTTTGAATTAAACCAGCAACCGGTCACCGTGGCGTCGATTGTCATGTTCATTGTCGTGGTTCTAGTGTTCTTTCTGGCCTCCCGCGTCCTGAACCGGGTGGTCCTGGGCCGAATTCTTAAGCGACTTGAAATCGACAAATCCACGCGCTATCGTATGCAGCGGATAAGTCATTACATTGTCGTCACCACCGGCGCCATCGTGGCCTTCCAGTTTGTCGGTATTGACCTCGGTGGTCTGGCGGTGATCTTCGGCCTGCTGTCGGTGGGTATAGGTTTCGGCCTGCAGAATATCACGTCGAATTTTATCTCCGGGATAATCATGCTTTTCGAACAGCCCATAAAGGTCGGCGACCGCGTGACCGTGGGCGATACCGAAGGTGATGTGGTCGCGATCAACATGCGGGCCACGACGATTAAGACCCTCAACAGTATCGCCATCATCGTGCCCAACTCCGAGTTCATTTCGGGCCAGGTTACCAACTGGTCCCATGGCGACCCGATTATTCGCCTCGTGATCGATGTCGGGGTGAGCTACAACTCGGACCTCGATACGGTGGTAAAGGCCCTCAAGGAAGTGGCCGCCGACCATCCCAATGTCCTGGACCGACCCGAGCCGAGCGTGCTCCTGCGCAGTTTCGGAGACTCCTCCTGGAACATGCAACTGCGTGTATGGCTCCCCAACCCGAAGCATTACTACATGGCCAGCTCGGAAATCAACTGCGCCATCGTGCACAAGTTCCGCGAGTACGGCGTCGAGATCCCGTTCCCCCAGCGCGATTTGCATGTGCGTTCGCCGCTGCCGGTGCCGCTGAGCGGAGTTGCCGCCAACGGTTAAACTGCGAGGTGCGGAAAACAGCCCTTCAACCGCCACCTTTGCTGTTGCGCGCCGGGCCGATTCGGGTTACCATCCGGCTTGAATGAAACGCATAAGGAGCGAAAAATATGCAGAACGCGCAAATAGATGAGTTCCTGGCCAAAGTCGAACTGTTCCAGGAGTTCGATAAAGAAGAACTCAAGCGGCTCGCTACGGCCGTCGAAACAATTGAACTGGAAGCCGAATCACTGCTCTTTGAGGAAAACAGTCCCCGCAAGAAGCTGTATTTGATTTACAACGGCGAGGTCGAGCTTTTCAAGAAAACGCCCCTCGGCGAGGAAAAACGTCTCTCGTTTTTCGGCAAGTATGATTTCCTGGGCGAGGGCTCCCTCATGGATGACTACCCGCATTCGACCTCGGCCCGGGCGCTCTTGAAAACCACCGTCCTGGCGATCTCCCGGGATACTTTCCACAAGCTGGCCGAAGAAGTTCCCGCGATCGGGATGAAGACTCTTTCGCATGTCGCCCGGGTGATCTCCCGGCGGATGCGGCACGCCTCGACCCGCGTGGTCAATGTCGCCGCCCAGTATATCTCCGGACGCACCCGAAGCGAACACGACCTCCTCGGCGAGCGCGATGTCCCCTACGAATATTATTATGGCATCCAGACTTTGCGCGCCCTCGAGAATTTCAATATCAGCGGTATTTCGCTGACCCATTTCCCAGTCCTTATCGCGTCCCTGGCTATGGTGAAAATAGCCGCCGCCAAAGCCAACCGCGACCTGGGGCTGCTTTCTCAGCCGGTCACCGACGCCATCGTCCAGGCCTGCGGCGAAATTATCAATGGCAAGTATCACACCCATTTCGTGGTCGATATGATCCAGGGCGGTGCCGGCACCTCGACCAATATGAACGCCAACGAGGTCATCGCCAACCGCGCCCTTGAGATCCTCGGCTATGAAAAGGGCGAGTACAAATACTGCCATCCCAACAACCACATCAACCTCTCGCAGTCGACCAATGATGCCTACCCGACGGCGCTGAAAATTGCGCTTATCAAGGCCAACGAATCGCTCGTGGATGTCCTGGAGGAGTTGGCCGAGTCATTCCGAGCCAAGGGAAAAGAGCTGGCGGGAGTGCTCAAAATGGGCCGCACCCAGTTGCAGGACGCTGTCCCCATGACACTCGGCCAGGAATTCGAGTCCTTTGCCACGACGCTTGCGGAGGAAGTCACCCGCCTGCGCGAAAACGCCGATCTCTTTCTTGAGATCAACATGGGCGGCACCGCCATCGGCACCGGTATCAATGCCCACCCCGACTACTCGACCAAAACGGTTGATTACCTGTGCGAGATATCGGGCATGAAACTGATCCTGGCGGAGAACCTCGTCGAGGCCACCCAGGACACCGGGGCGTTCGTCATGTATTCCTCGGCCATCAAGCGCCTGGCCGTCAAGCTTTCCAAGATCTCCAACGACCTGCGTTTGCTCTCGTCGGGGCCGCGGGCCGGGATCAACGAGATCAATTTGCCGGCCATGCAGCCCGGATCGTCGATTATGCCCGGCAAGGTGAACCCGGTGATCCCCGAGGTTGTCAACCAGATCGCTTTCAAAGTCATCGGCAACGACCTGACCGTTACTCTCGCCGCCGAGGCGGGGCAGTTACAGCTCAATGTCATGGAACCGGTGATTGCCCAGAGCATTTTCGAGTCAATCGAGATGCTCAAGAACGGCATGGCGACGCTCAAGTACCGCTGCCAGGGCAAGGTGCACTGGGACACGTTCAATCAAACCGACTAGGGAAGCACTGCATAATTGCCCGCTGGCTTCGTTGCTGCAAGAAATCCAAATCCTAACGTACAGGAAGTACGCGTCGG
>CAZVUZ010000209.1:0-4963 GCA_964630485.1 uncultured Ignavibacteriales bacterium | reverse complement strand
ACAGCAGCGGTGCACCGAGCACGCGATAGGCGACACCGCCGCTTCCCTGCCCTAGAAACAGCGAGAGCTGCATGGAGAACTGGTTGAGCGAGTTGGCCCCGGCCACTTTGTCGGCGGGCACAATATCCGGGATCGCGGCCGATACCGCCGGGCGGAAAAATGCCCCGAACGAGGCCGCTCCGATCGAGACGATGAAAAGCCAGATAAGGGTGGTGTCGGTAGCCTCGGGTTGCAGAAACATTACCGCCGCGAGCGACAGCACCAAAAAGCCATTTATGGCGTCGCAGACGATTATAATCGTGCGACGGCTGTGGCGATCGGCGAAAGTCCCGGCGATGGGCCCGAGGAGCACTGAAGGCAACTGGGACAACATCATGATCAGCCCCATCAGGGTCGCCGAACCGGTTTCGTGCTTGATCCAGAAGGCCAGGGCGATCATGAAGGCCTGATTGCCGACCTGGCTGACCAGTTGTCCCTGCCAGAGGAGGAAGAAATTGCGGTTGAAGAGTCTGGAGGATGCGGATTTCATATTCATTACCCTACGGCTCTTTCGCGGCATGGTTGCGACAAAGCCATGATACTCACTTTCCGGGGCCCTCAACAGTTTTTGATTGATATTTACGGGGTAAACGCCTATTTACAATGTATATGCGTATTCTCGGGGTAGATCCGGGCCTTAACATAACCGGGTATAGTGTTCTCGACGCCGCGGGCGACAACATGACCGTGGTCGAGGCGGGTGTGGTTCGCACCAACGCGAAGGCTCCGATGGCTAGTCGGTTGGTGGAAATCGCCGCCGAAATCGAGGCGGTCATCGCTCAGCACAAGCCGGAAGCGGTGGCGATTGAGGACTTGTATTCCCATTACGGTCATCCGAAGACGGCCATTATCATGGGCCACGCCCGGGGAATCGTGTTTCTAAAAGCCGCCGAGGCGGGCCTGGAGGTGTTTCCCTATGCCGCCACGCGGATAAAGAAATCCCTGACCGGCAACGGCCGTGCTCCCAAACGTCAGGTGCAACTTATGATAACATCCACTCTGGGGCTGGCCGATGTCCCCGAACCGCCGGATGTAGCCGATGCTCTGGCGGTTGCCCTATGCCACTGCCGCGCAATGATGCACAATCAGATGGTGACGGCATGATCAGTAGAATCAGCGGCCTTCTCAGGCAAATACACGACGACTTCGCTCTGGTCGAGAACAACGGCCTGTCGTATCAGGTGCTGTTGCCATCGGCCCTGGCCGAACGGCTCAAGGGCGGCGGCCAAATCGGACATGAGATATCCTTTGAGACGATTTACTACATTGAGGCCGGTGATCGCAAATCAAGCCATTACCCGCGTCTGGTTGGATTCGAGGACCCGGTCGAGCGCGAGTTCTTCTCGTTGCTGACCCAGGTGCCGGGACTGGGAATAAAGAAGGCTCTCAAATCGCTGGTAATTCCCATAAGAGAAATAGCCTCCGCCATCGAGAACAAAGATCCGGCCTGTCTGAACCGTCTGCCCGGTGTGGGGGCGAGGCTGGCCGAGAAAATCATCGCCGAATTACACGGCAAAACCGCCAAATTCGCCCTCTCGAAAAAAGACGAGCCGTTGGCCCGGAAAGACAAAGTCGCCGCGCCCTTTGCCGATGAGGCCATCGAAGTCCTCCTGCAACTGCAATACCGGCGTCACGAGGCCGAGGAAATGGTGCGCGAGGCCATCAGGAACAACTCCCGTATTCGCGATGCCGAGGAACTCATCAGCGTGATATTTCGCAGTCAGCAACTTAGCCAGGTGACCGAATAATGGCCCGCGAACGGATGATTTCAGGCTCCCAGATTACCCCTGACGAGGACAAAATACAGCTCACTCTGCGTCCTTCAAAGATGTCTGAATATATCGGGCAGAGAGAGTTGCGCGGGAAACTTAAAGTGACGCTTGATGCCGCCAAGGGACGCGGGGCAGCTGTCGAACATGTCCTGTTCTACGGTCCGCCAGGTTTGGGAAAAACCACCCTGGCCCATATCATCGCTAACGAGATGGACTCCAAGATTTACTCCACCGCCGGGCCCGCCCTTCAGCGCACTGGTGATCTCATGGGCATCCTTACGAATCTCAACGAGGGCGACATCCTTTTCATTGATGAGATCCACCGCCTGTCGTCCGTGATCGAGGAATTCATGTATCCGGCCATGGAAGATTTCAAGGTTGATTTCGTGGTCGATAAGGGCGCCTTCGCGAAGGTGATCAATGTCCCGCTAAAAAGATTTACCCTGATCGGCGCCACTACCCGGGCCGGTATGCTTTCGGCGCCGCTTCGCGACCGTTTCGGGCTTTACTACCATATCGATTTTTATCCGCCGGAGGATCTTGCCGAGATCGTGATCCGTTCCGCCGGTCTCCTTGAGACCGCCATAGAGAGAGAATCGGCATTGATCATCGCCGAGCGCGCGCGGGGGACACCGCGTATCGCCAACCGTCTTTTGCGCCGCGTGCGCGACTATGCCGACGTCAAGGGAGACGGTGTTATCAATAACGAGATAGCCGTAAGGGCGCTTGATGCTGAAGGCGTTGACTCCCTTGGCCTGGACAATCTTGACCGCAAACTCCTGCAGGTGATTTTGGAATACTACCGCGGCGGTCCGGTGGGTATCGAGGCCCTGGCGGCGACGCTTAACGAAGAGGTCGATACCCTCGTCGATATGGTCGAACCCTACCTGCTCAAAATCGGTTTTGTCCAGCGCACCAAGCGGGGAAGGGTTGCCTCGGCCGAAGCCGCCAAACACCTCGGTATGCGACCGCCCGATGTCTCCGACCAGACCAGCCTCTTCAAATAAATGCCGCCGGCAGGCGTAATTCGTATGAAAGCGTCTTTAGAAAGGGTCATATGCCAGAGCCATTGAACGCCGCCGAATACATGTTTCTCGGGCCGGTTTATCGCACCCGTCCGCCAAAAGTCCGGGCCCGGGTCGATAACCTGCTGGGAATCGAACCCGGCCACCGCGACTCCAATCAGGTAATCGTGAAATACTGCGAGGCGACATCGGAAGTCCGCGCGGACATCGATAAAATCATGGGCATTGAGACTAACGACGACGGCAGCCGTACGGTGGAGTAGAACGACTATGACGGAAAAGAACCCCGATCCCTTCATGGAAGTATTTGCGGAAGTGATAAACCGCGAGATGCCCGAGGAAGACCGGGCCAATGTCATGGCCACGGTCTCGAAGCTGATTGACGAGACGGTCAAGTTACGGCATGAGTTGAAAGCCGAGTCGGGCCATGTCCTCACCGTAGGCGATTGCCGGGCCGCCCTGGCGGCGCTGGACGATCGCCTCAAAGGGCGGGTGCCGAAGCAAGCTCTCACGGTCCAACAGCAACTCCTTCTGGAGAGGTGGATTAAACGCCTGACCAGGAAGGATGCCTCCTGAGGGATTGGCGTGTTTTGATAGTATCATGTGATAAGTTGACAATGGGCAGTAAGGTGTCTCAGGAGTAGTTTTCATGGGGGAACATGTCGGCCGGGCATTGATTATATTCGGGGGCTTGTTGGTTGTTGCCGGACTGGTGATGGTCTTCGCGGATCGAATCCCCTTTCTCGGAAAACTCCCCGGCGACATCTCCTTCAAGAAAGGCAATGTGAGCTTTTATTTCCCCGTCATTACCTGTTTGATACTCTCGATTCTACTGACGGTCATTGTAAACCTCTTCAGGAAATAAGTCTGTCCTCTATGAATATAAGCCTGTTCGATTACGAGTTGCCCGGTGAGTTGGTGGCTCAGTTTCCTGCGCGCAAGCGTGATGAGTCCCGCCTGATGGTGCTTGATCGCTCCGGCGAAGGCGTCCAATTACGCCCATTCCGCGATGTCGTGAATTACCTCAAGGCCGGCGATGCCCTGGTGGTCAACACCACCAAGGTGTTCAAAGCGCGTCTTTGGGGACGGCGTTCCACCGGCGCCCGGGTCGAGGTCTTCCTGGTGCGCCCGGTTGACCGGGAGGATTCCCTCAACTGGATTGCCCTGGTGTCGCCTTCGCGTCGCGTTAAAGAAGGTGAAGAACTTGAATTCGAAGAATACCGTCTTCGGTTGGACAGCTACCGAGGCCAGGGGGCCTGGGTGGTGCAGTTCCGATCCGAGTCGCAACGACGGCGCATAATCTCGCGCTTCGGGCATGTACCGTTGCCACATTATATCCGTCGTGACGATCAGCCGACCGATATCCGCCGCTACCAGACGGTTTTTGCCGATTCCGACAAGGTCGGCGCCGTGGCCGCCCCCACCGCAGGCTTTCATTTCACCCGGCCGGTGCTCAAAAAGCTCGAGGATATGGGCGTGGAATTGATCGAGGTCACCCTTCATGTCGGCCCCGGGACATTTAAGCCGGTCAAGGTCGATGATATCAATGACCACACCGTCGATCCGGAGATGGCGACCCTTTCCGATCAGGCCGCCCAGCGGCTGAACTTGGTGCGTTCGCGAGGGGGGCGGATTGTCGCCGTCGGCACGACATCAGTGAGAACGCTCGAATCGGCGTCAATGGACGGGGGAGAAGTACAGCCGTTTTCGGGCATGGTTGACCTGTATATCAAGCCGGGGCACAAGTTTCAGCTGGTCGACCATATGATCACCAATTTTCATCTGCCCAAATCGTCATTGCTGATCCTGGTCAGCGCCTTTGCGGGCCGCGACCGTATTCTCGACGCCTATAACAGCGCTATCGAGAACCGCATGCGTTTCTACAGCTATGGCGACGCCATGCTGATTCTCTAACGGAAATCTCGGTCACAAAAAAACCTGACGGCTTCGAAAAGCCGTCAGGCCGGTTAAACTGTTGGGATTTACTTAGCGCTACCCCAACCAAATCCGTTCGAGGCGGCAACTAAGTATCAGTCACCTCACATAAGTCTGATTTATTAATAACGACCACCTCCTTTCTTGTGTATTTCTTATAACCGAACATCCCCCGTGGCGTTCAACAAAAAA
>CAZVUZ010000208.1:2722-4987 GCA_964630485.1 uncultured Ignavibacteriales bacterium | reverse complement strand
CGTATAGCACCGTGGTGGCTACCGAGCGCAGCCCCTGGGTGCCTTTCTCCGGCTATACGGAAGACTCGCTGTAACCGAACCACTGTCTACCGGCATGGTGCCGTTAGGACGGTACATTCTCAAATTCGGCCCGTACCATCACCTTCGAGGCGGTGCGGGCCTTTCATTTGCCCGCAACCGGTGCTGGTGGGGCAAATATCTGACCGGGCCGGACCAGGGCCCGCCTGAGACAATCACGGTATAGAATTGCTTTTACGATACCAGTCAGGTATTATATTGATGTAGCATGACCAGATTACTCGTGACAGCCTTATTTCTAAGCGTCGTGTTGACCACCACTGTGCCCGCGGCGTATTCTGCAGAAAAACTGAGCGTTGATTATACGGACGATCCATCTTTCCTGCCGTATTCAATCGTTGACCTGGAGATTACCCACACGGGGGCAAAGAGGAAGTCGGTAGCCGGGAGCATTCAGGTCTATCGACCGATGAGAGAAGCCAATGATACCGCCCTCGTCGTAAGGGCAGCCAACCCCGTACTGAACACAAGCGGTCCTGCATCCCTGTTTTGGCTGAACGCAACCGACCCAAGAGTGATTGATCAGGACCCGATGCGCGCCACTATCAGCGGACTGATACTCTATCACGATAACCAGATTCGTGACAAAGGCGTTGTTGTCGGATGTCTGCGAAATGACTCAGCGTTTGCGGTTGTAACTGCCCCCGGTCTCGATCGGGGCACCTGGATTTTTCTCGCTACCGGAAGTGACCACTCCGGAGACAACATCTGGGAGGCCGGAGTGTCTCTTGTACTGGCAGAAGATTACGATTTCGATGGTCTGGATGAAGTATTCATATGGGTGGGGCCTGCGCGCGACCTGAAACCACGAGTGCTCTTCTGCCTTGAACCCGAAAACCAGCGAATTGAGTGGTCACTGCCGGTGGCGGGGTCTGTGGGTCGGCGGTATTTCTTCTCCTGCCGTGACTCGGTAAGCCCGTCTGTTATTTTCAGGACATACAACTACAAGAACGGTGTCAGCGACGAGAACTTCACCGATCATTTCAGCTCCCTGGCTAAGGTCAACCAACGGGGAGAAATCGTTTACCACCGCCTGTTATGTGAGGAGCACGGTTCCTCGGGACTATGGCGCGGTGAGACAGACGACGTATTCTATGTGTTCCATGCTTTTGACTTCATCAAGCCGTCAGATACCCTGAGCCTGCCGCCAAACGTGTACCGGCTCTCGAAAATTGATCGTGACGAAAACATACTGGGATCCGCGGATTTCCCGGAGCGTATCCAATCCGCATGGATGGCTGACTTCGACCACGATGGAACCGAGGATATTTACACCCTCTCCCATAACGGTTGTATAACTATCCTGGATACTTCTCTGGCAATCATCGCCAGGTCAGACCATACGGTGCTTAGGAGCTATCTCGGCAGCATTTCGATCCCGGGTCAGGCTGATCCGGTCTTTATGATAAGTCTCGACGCCGCGACCGCGCTTTACAATACAGATCTCCAGCAATTGGCTGTTTTCGACCACCGGGCCTCCGATTTTCATCCCGTGGTCTACGACGTGCGCGGTGGGGTAAGGGAGACTTATCTGGAGATCGGCGCCGGCGACGTTCGAGTTGCCCTTCAGCGCAAGGGTCCCCTGGCCTACGCCCGTGTAATTTACTGGGAATACCAGCAGGGGATAGTTGCCCTGCTCGTTATTCTGGTGCTGGCATTGGTGCTGCTCAACGCCTGGCGCCACCGGGCAGTTCGCCAAAGAATCGCCTCCGAGCGCCGCTTTCAGGATATTCTCGACAGAGTCGACGATGGTGTCTATCGCACCGACGCCGAGGGCCGTATGGTCTGGGTGTCACTGACGGCTATGCGGATTGTCGGCTATACCGATTACGGTGACGTCGTCGGTCATATGCTGGACGAATTCTATGACGATCCAGCTCAGAGAAAGAGGCTCGTCGAGAAGATCCGCGAGGAGGGCCACATCAGTGATTTCGAAGTTAACCTGCGCCGGAAGGACGGCCGCCTCATCACCATCAGCGTGTCGGCCATCTTGTTGCGCAACTCCGCCGGTGATGTGACCGGGATGGAGGGTACCATCCGTGATGTCACGGAGCGCAGGAAGACGGAAGAGGCTCTCAGGAGAAGCGAGGAACAGTACCGCACCCTGGTTGAAAGCGCCCGGGACCCCATCTTTTCTTTGGATCGAAACGGCGTGTTCCTGTTCGTGAATAACGAGGGAGCCCGGCG
>CAZVUZ010000208.1:0-2622 GCA_964630485.1 uncultured Ignavibacteriales bacterium | reverse complement strand
CCTATGAAATGCCGATCCGAACGAGGTCGGGGGAGATACGCACAATCCTCTGGTCGAATTCAGCAGTTATCCCCGAGGACGGAGTTAGTCTTACGGCCATTGGTGTGGGGCAGGATATTACGGAGCGCAAGCGGATAGAACAGGCTGTGATCGATAGTGAGCGTCGTTATTCTACCCTGGCGGAATCGGCTCCGGATGCCATCGTCGTGGTTGATATAGAAACCGAACGGCACATCTATGTCAATCCAGCCGCGGTCCAAATGTTCGGGTATTCGGTTGAAGAAATGGAGCGCGTGAGTGTGGGCGATCTGTCCGTACCGTCGCGCTCGAGTGATCTCAAAACCAAGTTCCGGGGGGTCGTTTCGCATGGCGAGGGTTCTGTCTACGAGGCGCCAATGCGGCGTAAGGACGGGCGGACGATCTACGTCGATATCAAAGGGTTCCGGCAGGTTTATGATGGCCGGGATGCAGTTATTGGTTTCATGCGCGATGTGACGGAGAGAAAGCGTGCAGTCTCGGTACAGCGGGTCCTCTATCGCATAGCCTTGGCCGTCAGTACCACCATGGATCTGGAAAGCCTGTCGGAGCAGATAAGGATTGAGTTGGGAATGATCCTGGACACCACCAATTTCTACATTGCTCTCTATGATGCCGAAACCGACATGGTCTATCATCCCTATGTCGTCGATGAATATGACAACCTGGAGTCCTTCCCGGCTGGCAAAACGATGACAGCCTATGTAATCAGGACCGGGAAACCTCTCCTGGCAGACGGGCGGATGCGGAAGCAATTGCTCGAGAGCGGGCAAGTGGAAACCATCGGCGCCCGGTGCAAGGTCTGGATGGGCGTACCCCTGAAGGTGGAGGGCAAGGTTATTGGGGTCGTCGTCGTTCAAAACTACCGATCCGAGACGGCCTTTGATCACAACGACCTGGAGTTACTCAGCCTTGTCTCCGGTCAGATCGGCGTCGCCGTCGAGCGGAGACGGGTCCTTGATTCGCTCGAAGAATCCGAGCGTCGGTTTAACCAGGCTCTGGGGAATTCCCAGGACGTTCTCTATCGAGCGAACTTCAAAACCGGCTCATATGATTACATGAGCCCGTCCTGCGTTAATGTCACAGGCTACACGGCTGAGGAACTGATTCAGCGCGGGATCGACGGTATCACGGCCCGGGTTCACCCTGATGACCGGAAACATTTCACCGTGCCTGATCAGGACGAGGCCGGGGCGGAGCAGGAGAAGGCCGCGACGTTCAACCTGGTGTATCGTTGGAAGACGAAGTCTGGACGTTGGCGTTGGTTGAGCGATAGCCACACCCTTATTCTGGACGAGAGCGGCAAGCCGGCTTTCCTGGTCGGGAGTGTGCGCGATATAACAGGCCTTAAGGAGACGGAACAGTCACTCCGCGAGAGCGAGGAAAAATTCCGTGATATTGCCGAACTGGCGCCGGCAGGGATCTTCGAGACGGATACCGGGGGGGGCATTGTGTTCGCTAATCGTGAATTACTGAAATACTTCGGGTATGACAGCGCTTCTGCAATTGCCGGCCTGCAAACCACACAAATGCTGTCGCCTCAGGACAGGGAAACAACCGAGAGGAGGTTTGGCGAATTATCGGCCGGCAAGACCCTGCCGCCCATCGAGTACGAGGCCGTGCGTCGAGACGGCACAATGTTCCCGGTGCGAGTGCACACGGCGCCGATCATCAGAGACAACGAATTCAAGGGTGTTCGCGGCGTGCTTGTCGATTTGAGTGAGAGGAAGGCCGCAGAAAGGGCTCTCTGGCAGTCGGAAGAGCGATATCGCCTCCTCGTTGAAAACGTCCAGGCCGTGATCGCGGTAGTTTCCTATGACGGTGAATATCTGTTCGTGAACAGGGCGGGCGCCGAGATGCAATCGATGACCGTTGCGGATATCATCGGGCAGACCCAATGGGATGTCTTCCCTCAAGACATTGCCGATCGGCACATGGCCAGCATACGTAGTGCAATAGATTCTTGCGAAGCCATGGTCTTCGAGGATACTGTACCGATTGGCGGTGGACAACGCTGGTATTCGGCCTCAATACAGCCGATCACAAAGACATACAAGGGCGTTCGCGCGGCCCTGGTGATTTCCACCGATGTAACCGAGCGCAAGGAAGCCGAGGAAGCGCTACGGCTTTCAGAAGAACGTTACCGGCTCCTCGTCGAGAATGTGGAAGCGGTGATCGCCGTAGTGTCGTATGACGGCGAGTTTCTCTTCGTCAACAAGCTTGCAGCCAGAAGCCTGTCCATGTCGGTCGAGGATCTCATTGGCCGCTCGCAATGGGATGTGTTCCCGAAAGAGGTGGCCAATGGCCAGGTGCAAACCATCCGCAAAGTCATTGATTCCGGTGCCGGTGTGGAGCGGGAGACTGTAGTCCCCGTCGCCGATCAGCAACGATGGTATTTTACGTCTATACAGCCGATTGATCGACCCTATGGAGGCGTTCCGGCCGCCCTGGTGATTTCAACTGACATTACCGAAAGACGTGAGGCCGAAGCCGCCATCCGTGAGAGTGAACGCAAATACCGTGAGTTGACCGACCTCCTGCCACTGATAGTGTACGAACTTGACCGTGAGGGACGATTGACCTTCA
>CAZVUZ010000207.1:0-5043 GCA_964630485.1 uncultured Ignavibacteriales bacterium | reverse complement strand
CTTATACGCTCGAAGTTGTCTAAGATAGCATCTATCCTGTTGAAAATCAACCCGATTGATCGTTGGCCTTATCGGCGCCGGGCGACCGATAATTCATGGCTGAGAGCAAGTGTCCGGGAAAAGGCAGCCGCCCCGTGCGCCGCCGCCGTATTCTCAAAGGTAACAGGATGTACGACAGTAAATTACACTTTGTCTCGTATCATGTAATACTTCACCAACCGAATACTAACCCAAACTAAATCAAAAACTTAATATGTTGCGGCTAAATGTGGATAAACCATATCCCCACAGCCAGGAGGGTTCATGCGAACTTATTCCAGAACAACAACATACGAGAGTATCCACATTTTTGTGGTTTTTTCCACAATTCGCTACCTAACGTGAGCAGGGCTAGTCGGTCTCATCTAAGGTAGAAAGTACCTCTTCTTCCTCCTGCTCCATCGCGACCGGCTTCTCCTGGGCAAGGAAACCGAGGCTTGGCGGGGAATTTTTCATGTTGCAGGCGCCGCAGAACATCGCACCTTCTTCGATTACCAGTGACTTGGTACTCAGGTCGCCGTCCATCTGGCAATTGGCCTGCAGTTCGATTTTGTCGGTGGTGACCACATTGCCGACCATTTTGCCGGCGATAATGGCGCTGTCGGATTCGATTTCGGCATCGACGGTGCCGGTGGAACCGATGGTAACGCAGTCCGAGCAAATTACCTTACCCTTGACGGTTCCATCGACTCGAAGGCCACCCTTGACATCCACCGTTCCCGTAATGGTGGTTTCTTTGCCGATGATAGTGTTCATCAGGCCGTTGGATTCTTCGAAGTTATTCTTCTTCATCATGCGCATCTTTCAGCGGGTTTATGGGTTCATCCTTGAGCCTCATCTCATAATGAAGATGAGGGGCGGTAGAAATTCCTGTGTTTCCTGAGAGTGCAATGCGGCTGCCGGCGAGAACAACCTGGCCGACATCCACCAGTAGTTCGTTGTTGTGGCCGTAAACCGTGGCGACGCTGTCGCTGTGCTTGATGACCACCATGTAGCCGTAGGTCGAATCGAAGTCGGCGAAGACGATTTCCCCGGCGGCGGTGGCCAGCACCGGCGTCCCTTCGGCGCAGGCGATATCCACGCCCGGGTGGAAGCGGACGGAATCGTGGACTTCAAACTCCTGTGTAATGAAACCCGCGATCGGCAGTCCCGCGGGCCAGTGCAAATCCGGCTCGGAGGAGCGGGCGATGACAGCCGCCTGCGGCCGGGCGGCGGCGGCAAACACGACCGAGTCCTCGGGAAGTTCCGGAAACTGGTATTCGATACCGGCCAGCTTGGTGATCCGGGTGACGACCTCTCGGGCATGTTTGAGATTTTCCTCGAGCATCTGCACTTTATACTGGTAGCGGCGGAGCCGCTCGTTTTCCTCTTTAACTCTATCGGTCACGGCCGCCCGCGACAACACCGACCCATAGAAGGCAAAGAACAGAACGATGCCGACCAGGATGGCCGCCAGAGCGGCGAGAATGAGTCGCAGCACCCAGGTGCGAAGGCGCAGGCCGTGGCGCGCCTCGGTCCCGTCGGGGACCAGCATGATCGTGACATATTGGGCCGGTTTCATCTTACTCGAAATTCGTCCTTACCTGTTAATTTCCTTAATCCGGGGATCCCTCAGGGAGTTATCTTCCTGAAGAGATCCAGCAGGCGATCGAGATCGTCGTCGGAATAATACTCGATTTCGATGCGACCTCGTTTGAGCCCGCGATGGATCTTTACCGAGGTCCCCAGGGTCTGCCGCATCCACGACTCGGCTTCGGCCAGGGCGGGTATCTTGCGTTTGGGAACCAGGCGGCGTTTTTTCCGGGTATGGCCGGCGCGGCGTTCGACCTCGCGCACCGACAGCGAATCATTGATGATGCTGTCCGCGAGACGCAACTGCTCGGCTTCGCTCTCGACTGCGAGAATGGCGCGGGCGTGGCCCTCGGTGAGGGATCCCTGGCGAATCATCTGCTTGATGCGATCCGGCAGGCTCAGCAACCGCAGCAGGTTGGTGACGGCAGTGCGGCTTTTGCCGAGACGCGCGGCCAGCTCGGCCTGGGTCAGGCCGCAGGAGTCGATCAGAGCCCGGGAGGCCTCGGCCGTCTCCATGGGATTGAGATCCTCGCGCTGGAGGTTCTCGACCAGGGCCAGCTCGAGCATGCGGCTGTCGTCGACATCGCTCATAAGCACCACCGGCACCTGCTCCAGGTTGGCCATGCGGGCCGCCCGGAAACGACGTTCGCCGGCAATTATTGTAAAAGTGGACCCTGTTTTCTGCACGACCAGGGGCTGCATGACGCCGTTGCGCCGGAACGACTCGGCCAGCTCGGCCAGGGAGCTCTCGTCGAAATGACGCCGGGGCTGCATCGGATTCGGCGCGATCAGGTTCAGCGGCACCTCCCGCAACTGACGGTCCTCGGCAACGGCGCCGCCGTCGCCCGGTATTAAAGCTTCCAACCCCTTGCCTAATACTACTTTGCTCATTGTGCCAGTACCTCTTTGGTAAGGGCCATGTAATTTTCCGCGCCGGTACTGAGGATATCATACAGGATGATGGGCTTGCCGAAAGACGGAGCCTCGGACAGCCGCACATTGCGGTTAATTACGGTTTGATAAACCTTGTGGTCGAAATACTTGCGGACTTCCTCGGACACCTGCCGCGAGAGGTTAAGGCGACCGTCATACATGGTCAGCAGAACGCCGTCTATCTCGAGATGCGGGTTCAGGTTCTCGCGCACCAGCTTGATCGTGTTCATAAGCTGTCCCAAACCCTCCAGAGCGTAGTACTCGCACTGGATAGGTATAATGACAGTGTTGGCGGCGGTGAGGATATTAATGGTCAGCAGACCCAATGACGGCGGGCAGTCGATGATAATGTACTTGTATTCCTCGTCAATGGCCGCCAGGGCGTTTTTCAGGCGTATTTCCCGGGAAAGCATGCTCACCAGCTCGACCTCGGCCCCCACCAGGTCGATGGCCGAGGGAATCACATTCAGGTAGGGCAGCTCCGTCGCCCGCACGACATCGGAGGCATTGCGGTTTCCCACCAGGACATCGTAGATAGATGCCTCTACGCTACTTCTATCCACACCCAGACCGCTGGTGGAGTTGGCCTGCGGATCCATGTCCACCAGGCAGGTTTTCTGTTCGGCGGCCGCCAGGCACGAGGCCAGGTTGACGGCCGTGGTGGTTTTGCCGACACCACCCTTCTGATTGGCGATCGCGATGATCTTGCTCAATCACCACTCCTTCTTTTGCACGTTATATCTGTCAGGGGGAATCTTAGTTTCACGTGAAACATCAGGCAACTAAAAACTAATAATGTCGCCCTGTTTTTTTCCAATGAGACTGAGGTATCTCTCGGGAGGCTGGCTATCGACAGTAAAAGCAATGACTTGGCACGACGGGATGCGGTCTTTGATGGTCTCCTCGGGACGGCTGAAATAGACGAATCTCCCGCCCTCACAAAGGTGCCGGAAGACCGATTTCAGGATTGCCGGTGTTAATTTTACATAGCGCATCGTTATCAGGTCGAATTGCGGGAGATTTTTCAAGTCCTGGAGGGTCTCGGCGTGTATTTTTGGTTTCAGCCCCATGGCCCCGCATATGCGCTTCAGGGCGGCGGCCTTCTTCTGCGTCCTCTCTACCAGCGCCACCTTCTCCAAAGGCGCTTTCACCGTCGCCAGGGCCAACATCAACGGAATCGATGGTATCCCGCCGCCGGAGCCGATATCGAGGTAGACCGATCCCGGTTTGACCTTCAGAATCTCCAGGGGCACCAGGGATTCAACGATCAGGGGCGTGACGCCGGCGGCCATGGTTTCACGTGAAACAAGGTTGACCCGGCTGTTTTCTTCCTCAAGAAGGCCTATGTATTCGGCGAATCGTCCCTCGGGATCGTATTTCTCAAGAAGATCCTTAGACGAGTAGTTGTAGACGGGGATTTCGTCGCTCAAGCGAGGTTCACTCCATGCTTTTTGAGGTATACGGAAAGAACCGCGACATCGCCCGGCGAAACTCCCTCGATACGCGAGGCCTGGCCCAGCGAACGCGGCCGAAAACTGATGAATTTCTCCAACGCCTCCTGCTTCAGCCCCCGGATGGCCTCAAACGAGAAATCGTCGGGAATCTGCACCCCTTCCAACTTCTTGAATTTATCGATTTCCCGCTGTTGTTTATCAATATAGCCGCTGTACAGAATCGTCACCGCCGCCCGCTCCAATACTTCGCGATCGGCTCCGAGGTCGCCGTCAAACCGTTCGATCAGGCGCAAACCGTCATGAAGCGAGATATTCGGCTGTTTGAGCAGGCGGGCCAGACTGATATTGTCAATCTTCTGAAAACGCGCCCCAAATTCTCCCAGCTCGGAGGTTTTCACCCGCGTTTTTTTGAAATGCTGTATGGCCTGCCTGGTTTGGTCCTGGAGATCCAAAAAGCCCTGGTGTTCTTCCGCGCCGATCAGGCCGTAACGGGAGGCATACTCGCTCAGGCGATCGCGGGCATTGTCCTCGCGCAGTTGGAGGCGGTATTCGGCCCTTGACGTGAACATCCTATAGGGCTCGGTGGTCGAGCGGGTGCAGAGATCATCGATCATGACGCCGGTGTAGGCCTCCGAGCGATCGAGGATAAATGGTTGCTCGTCATCGAGATAAAGCACGGCATTGACGCCCGCCATAAGGCCCTGGGCGCCGGCCTCTTCATAGCCGGAGGTGCCGTTGATCTGGCCAGCCAGGAACAACCCGGGGATTCGCACAGTCTCCAGTGATGGTTTTATCTGGCGTGCCGGGCAATAGTCATATTCGATAGCATAACCGGGCTGGGTCATAACCACATCTTCGAGGCCGGTGACAGTGCGGATAGCTTCGAGCTGGACTTCTTCCGGAAGGCCGGTGGAAAAGCCGTTCGGGTATACTTCACTGGTACCGTTGCCCTCCGGCTCGAGGAAAATCTGGTGGCAGTCCTTGTCGGCGAAGCGGAAGTATTTCGTTTCAATCGACGGGCAATAGCGCGGCCCGGTTGAGTGTA
>CAZVUZ010000206.1:336-5100 GCA_964630485.1 uncultured Ignavibacteriales bacterium | reverse complement strand
CACGCTTCTAATGAGGTACCGAAGTCCATGGAAACCCGGGGCAAGCCCACGGGCCACCTGAATGAGAAACGCGGCGCACAGGGGCGTACGCCGCGTGCAGTGTCTGGTGTCTTTACACTCCCAGTTTTTTCAGCGTCGCAGGGATGTCCTTGAAGGTCTTGCACGGGTGCGCGCCGGCAGCCCCCAGGGCGTCCAGCTTGTCCTGCGCCGTACCCATCTTGCCCTCGACGATAGCGCCCGCGTGACCCATGCGTTTGCCGGGAGGGGCGAACACGCCGCCGATCATGGCCAGCACCGGCGTTTTCATCTTGCCGATTACCTCGGTGGCGCGCTCTTCATAGACACCGCCGATCTCACCGCACATGACCACCGCTTTGGTCTTGTCGTCCTCCTCGAATTTCCAGAGGATCTCATCGAAGGTCGATCCCAATACCGGGTCGCCGCCGAGACCGACACAGGTCGTTTCGCCGTAGCCGGAGCGGGTGAGAGTGTCGGCCACATAATAAGTAATCGAACCCGAGCGTGACACCGTCCCCACGCGTCCGGGGGAGAAGGCGATGTCGGGCATGATGCCGAGGTTGGCCTCGCCGGGGGTGATGATGCCCGCCGTGTTGCCGCCGATACCCGTGGCGCCGTACTTGACCGCCTCGCGGCGGACATGGAGCATATCGTGCATAGGAATGTGTTCGGGGATGATCACCAGGAACTTGATCCCGGCGCGGATAGCTTCGATGGCGGCGTCTTTTACCGCCCGGGCCGGGAGAAATATGACGGAGACATCAGCGCCAGTATTCTCCATGCACTCCGCGACACTGTCGAAGACCGGTTTGCCGTGAACGTCCTGGCCGCCCTTGCCGGGCGTGGCGCCGCCGACGATGTTGGTGCCGTAGGCGAGCATGCGCTCGGTATGGAATTTGCCCGCGCCGCCGGTAATTCCCTGCACCATGACTTTGCTGTTTTTGTCAACGAGAATAGCCATTAGTTGCCCCCTTCCTGAGCGGCCAGTTCCACCGCCCGCTGGGATATTTCCTCAATGGGGGTCTCGATTCCGTGAGCCTCGACATTTTCGAACAATTCGGGGTTTTCCTTCTTGGCCTCGTCGAACATGCGCACCCCTTCCTGCCACATATTGCCGGTCATGCGCATGACCATCGGCTTGGACAGGCCGTGCTCTTTCAGGAACATGATGACACCCCTGGCAAAATCGTCGCAGCGGCTGATGCCGCCGAAACGGGCGCCGAAGATAGCTTTGACATGGGGGTTTTCGTCGAGCAGGACGAGCATTTTGGCGATGCGTTCGGGCGAGGGGCCGCCGCCGGAGTCCATGAAATTGGCCGGCTTGCCGCCGTAATAGTGGATGAAGTCGTTGCCCATGATGCCGAACCCGGCCCCGCCGGGGAACATGCCGATATTCCCTTCGAGATCGAGGTAGGGGATCCCCCAGTCATTGGCCTGGCTTTCGCGGGGAGTCATCTCGCCTTCCTCGTGGCGGCTCCCGATACCCATCTCCCTCAGATCGGAGTGACGGAAGACGGCGTCATCATCGAGCGACATGCGGCTGTCGGCGGCGATGAGCTTGCCACCCGCGGTGAGAACCAGCGGGTTGATTTCGACCAGCTTGGCGTCGTAGTCGCGAAAGAGGTTGTAAAGACGCACGATGATGTCCGAGGCATCGCGAAAAAGTTTCGGCGGGATACCCATCTTCTTGGCCAGGGCCACGGCGTCGAAGCTGAAAAGATCTTCCTCGATGCTGAGATGCTTCTTGAAAATACGGTCCGGATGCTCGGCGGCGGTTTGTTCGATATCGACGCCGCCTTCGCCGGAGGCAATCACAACCAGTTGATAGTTGGCGCGATCGACGGTGACGCCGAGATAGAATTCCTTCTCGATTTCGAGCTTTGGTTCGATCAGGAGAGACTCGACTTGATGCCCGCGGATTTTCAGGTGCAGGAGTTCTTCGGCGATCCGCCGGGCCTCGTCGGAGTTCTCGGCAATCTTGATACCGCCGGCCTTGCCGCGGCCGCCGATGAGCACCTGCGCCTTGACCACCACCGGTTTGCGGTACTGGCTGACGATGTCGTAGACTTCCTGCGGGGTCTTGGCCACCCAGCGCTCCGATACCGGTATGCCGGCTTTCTCGAATAGCTGTTTACCCTCGAATTCGTATAAACGCATGCGCGATTCCCTATATTTCCGGCCGCCTGGAGCCGGTTGGCAGGTTTAAAATTTAATGACTCAATTTAGGATTTTGCTTCAGTAAGTCAACAGGAATAAGCCGTCGGCGCGGCAGAGACGGGCGGGCAACATTGAATCCGACCGGCTCTCAGTAGACCTTTGGCGTCTCGGTTTCCTCTACCACGCGCTGTGCCCCCGCCGCCAGGGCCTCCATCTCGAATTCTCCCGGTATGACCACCAGGTCGGCAAGGTAACTAATATAACCGGTGAGTTCCGAGATCAGCTTCTCCGATTTAGCCATGCCGCCGGTTATGATGACGGCGTCGATTTTGCCTTTAAGGGCTGATGCATAGGCCCCGACTTCCTTGGCGATCTGGTAGACCATGGCGCCGAAGTACATGGCGGCTTTGTCGTCGCCATCATCGATCATCTTTTCGATTCGACGCAGGTCGGACTCGCCAAGGTATCCCTTCAACCCCGATTCCCGAGACAGGCGATTGACCAGTTCCTTCTGGGTGTATTTGCCCGAGCAGGCGAGGTCGATAAGGGAGCCGATAGGCAGGGCGCCGGCGCGTTCGGTGGAGAAGGGACCCATCCCGAGAAGGGCGTCGTTGACATCGACGATTTTTTTTACTGATACGGCCACCACCGAGATCCCGCCGCCGAGGTGTACTACGACAAAGCGGCATCCGGTCAGGGGACGACCAAGTTTATCGGCCTGACGACGACTGACCTCGCGGATATTGAGGGCGTGGGAACGGCACACGCGGGGGAAGTCGGGGATTCCCGATGCGCGGGCATAATCGGTGAAGTCGTCGACGGTGATGGGATCGACGATCACGGCCGGAACACCATAGCGTTTTCCCAGGTGATCGGCGATGAGGGCACCGAGATTGCCGGCGTGATTGGAATAGCGCATCGTGCGCAGGTCCTCGAGCATCTTTTCGTTGATGCCGTAAACACCGCTCTCGAGTGGACGCAGACGCGCTCCGCGGCCGGCCACCGCGACGACTTTCATCTTGTCGATCCCGTGTGCCGAGAGCCAGGCGTCGATGTTGGCCGTGCGCAGTTCAAACTGATCGGCTACGTTGTCAAAGGCGGCCAGTTCCTCGGCGGGATGTGACACCGTCTCCTGGGAAAGGCATTGCGAACCCTCGAAAAGGGCCATCTTGGTTGAAGTCGAACCGGGGTTTATGACGATGATTACGTTTTGCATAGCTATCTCCTGTGCCGCCGGGGGATCTGCCGATGATGCAGCCGTGACCCGGGACGGGCAATACGATGAGGGGGCGACCGGGAATCTTAATCCGGTCGCCCTCGATAGACTCAGGCCATTTTGCGGATGACATCCAGCAACGTGCCGTCGCGCCACTCGATTACATGCACCACTTCGTCGGTCGGTTCCGGCGTCGGTGGGATGGAGCCGTAGCTCTCGGCTTTGGCCACGGATTTGGCGTGCAGTTCTTCCATTGTAACCAGATTCACACCGAAGTCTTTGCCCCGTTCCAGAATCGCATCTTTATAGGTGCTCTTGCTGTTGGGGTTAACGGCGGCGAACTCCTCGGTGACGACGACATCAATAACTTCGCCGGGGGTGGTTCGGGTGAAGACTTTGTCGACCACCTTGGGGAAGCCCTTGCCGTTTTTGCCGGTGGCGAGGGGCATGAAGATGATGGTCAGGTCGGCCCCGGCCGCAACATCCTGCCCGCCGCCGATACCGCCGATGATACGGCCGCCGGCGCAGACGGTGTTCAAATTGAAGTCGAGATCCACCTCCAGTGTCGACAGCACCGCCAGGTCGAGCATGTTGGTGGCGCATTCTTTGTTTGCCACGGAGGCGTAATAGGCGACTGTGATCTCGTGATGATTGTAATCTGTCAGGAAGGAGTCCAACACCTTCGGGCTCGGTTCGAACAACTGGCCGTGCATCAACTGCCGCAGGGTGCCCTCCTGCAGCATGTCGACATGCATAGAAGTCACACCGCCGATGGAGTAATTGGCGCGAATGTTCTGCTCCTTGAGCATCTGCCGAATATTATCGAGAATAATCAATCCGGCGCCGCTGCCAACCTGAAAGGCAAAGTCGTCTTTGACGACATCGGCGGCCTTGACAACCCGAGTGACGTTGTCGGCAACCTGGGCGCTGAAAGCGTGGGAACGGACCTTTTCCATATCGATCGTTCCCGACCCGATCCCGGCTGTGAGGCCGGGCGTATCGACCGGGACGACGAAATCGACCGAGCCCATGCTTATGGAGGGCGGCATGATCAGGGTGTCACTGACGGTGCCGGCGAGCAAGCAAACGAATTCGGCATACTCGGCATCGGCCTGGAACAGGCTGACCGGTCCGCAGAACTGATCCTCACGACCCATGACGCCGTTGGCATTGCCCCAGTGGTCGGCGATTGGTACGGGGCCGAAGGCGACCTTGATATTGACCTCGCCGGTCTGCAGCTTGCGCACCCGGTTGCCGTGGGAGAAACCGACCGTTACCCAGGGCAAAAGAATCTTATTATCTAAAATCAATTTTCCCAGATGCAAAAATTTATACTTACACTCGCTTTACTTTTTCTGTTCTCTGCAGCAGGC
>CAZVUZ010000206.1:0-326 GCA_964630485.1 uncultured Ignavibacteriales bacterium | reverse complement strand
CCGGTTGCCGTGGGAGAAACCGACCGTTACCCAGGGCAAAAGACCGCCGGCGACAATGCCCGCTCCCAGCTTGCGGTAGGGGTTGCCGTAAAGGCCGCCGATGGTGCCGTCCTTGATGGCCTCGGGAAGCCAGGGGTCAACATGGTCGAAGAAGGCGTTACCGTATATTTTTATATCTTTTTTGCCCTTCTCCTGCAGTTTTCGGACGACCATCTCCAGCCCCCTGTCGCCGGTGCGGTAATAGTGGGGGTAAGAAATCGTGTCGCCGTCGTTGATGACTTCCATGACCGCATCGAGTGACGTGACTTTATCGTTGCGGTGGGGGA
>CAZVUZ010000205.1:0-5204 GCA_964630485.1 uncultured Ignavibacteriales bacterium | reverse complement strand
TGGTTTTTCTGATCGGCGCCGAGCCAGATGTAAAGCGAAGCGTCCTCGTCGAGGACGCCTTCCGTAGCACCAAGCCACTGCCGGCACCAGGCGATGAACTCCGCCACCGAGCGCTGTTCGAACATTACCAGGTTATAGGGGGGATCCTGGATCGCGAGTGATGCCCGGCTACCTTGGAATAACTCTTTGACGAACCGGCCGTCCGCGGCATCGCCGCAGGCCACGATGTGTTTTCCCTCGGGATCGTGCCAGATCTCACCGCGCTCGAGGCGGCACTCACGGGGTGCCTCGCTTGCCGGGGCACGTGTCGCAACGGTGGCTGTTATAACGGCTTTCACCATAAGGTCATGGAACGAACCCGTCGCGGACGGTTCAACAAAAAGAACATTCGGTGAGGGACATGAAAACGGCGGCAGGAGTTTCAGCCTGCCGCCGAGTGTGTTAGAAAACTTGAAAATACTAAAAGGCCACGGCCGAGATGGTAATCAAATACTGGGTATGGTTCAAATCGGCATTCCCCTCACTCGTCTTGCCAAAAGAAAGACTGCTGTGTATCTGGACATGTCGTGCAAATTCATAGCCGCCGCCAAGCAAAACTCCGAGACCGGCGTCGGGGCTGTCAAAGTCCGAGTCCAGTGATGTCCAATCCTGAAAACCAAGCCCGCCGCAGAGATATGCAGACTTTCCCACCGGTCCGAAATAATGGTAGTAGGCCGCCCCAGAGAAGCCCTGACACAGCATGATGTCCTTCTGGTCCCATGCGCTATTGAACTCCTCAGAGTAGAATATGGCGTCACGCATGTAGACGATCATATTCTGTTCGTCCCAGGCGTATCCGATCAGTATGTTGGTGGCCAGACCGCTCTTGTCGTAGTCATCGTCATATCCGTCGACGGTGATCTTTGCCACCGGTCCGAAGCCGAGCCCGCCACCGAGCACGAATCCCTTTCTGTTGCCGTCGAAGGCCGATGCCGAAACTGCCAAAACAAGCACCATGATGAGTGCAAGGGTAATGATACGATTCATGATTTCTCCCTGTAACTTTGCGTTGTTTAGAACCGATTAACCCGCGCTATAATACGGATATATAAATCCGTAATCAATACAAAAAACGTGCGTAGTGACCACTTCACGGCTCACTCAGGCCTTCGGTGGTCGGTGGTGAAATGTCGGTTCGAAAACTCTTCGGGAGTACGTCTGCTGCTCGGGATGGGGCTCTTCCCGGTGCCGCCGCCGCTAAAAGGCCACGGCCGAGACCGTAACCACGATCTGCATGTGGTTGTAGTCATCATCGGGGCCTTCGGTCCGGCCGAAAGAGGCGCTGGCATGGGCCTGGATGTGGCGGGCAAACTCATAGCCGCCGCCGACAAGAAAGCCGAGACCGGAATGACTGTACGTGTGCTCAGCAAACTCCGAGAACCCATCCTGATGTCCAAGTCCGACACAGAAGTACGCGGACCGTCCGACCGGGCCGAAGTAGTGAAAGTAGCCTACGCCGAGGAACCCCAGTGCCTGCAGATCGGTACTTGCCCCGAGCCCTGTCTCGATATCCCGGAGGTAGAGGACAATGTCTCGCAGATAAACGAGCATGTTCCGCTCGTCCCAGGCATACCCGATGAGAAGATTAAAACCGAGGCCGGTGTGGTCCCAATTGCCGTCCGCGCCGTTGACAGATACCCGTGCGTAAGGTCCGACACCCAGTCCGCCGCCGAGGATAAATCCTTTTCGTTTGCCGTCAAAGGCCTTGGATGAAGCCGCCAACAACAGCAATATTATTAGCGAACTGAGATAAATGCGCCTCATAATTCCTCCCGGTGACAGGGCTGTCCCAGCGCCTCAACCTATGCCTAAAACGCTATGAACATTACCGTAATGAGAAACTGTGAGTGTTCGAATTCAAGAAACTCGTTGCTAGTCTTACCGAATGAGTAACTTCCGTTTACCTGAATGTGACGAACAAACTCATATCCGCCGCCGAGGAAAAATCCCGTGCCGGGATCAGGGCTGTCATAATCGTCATCGAAAAAATTCCAATACTGGAGCCCGACACCACCTGACAGGTAAAACGACCTCCCGACCGGTCCGAAGTAGTGGTGGTATGTTAATCCGGCGAACCCCTGAGAGATCAGAAACTCTTCACCTGCCTCGGGGGGGCAACCACGACCCTTGCAAAAGGTAGCGTTGCTCATGAAAGCAATTAGATTGGCCTCGTTCCAGGCATAGCCTGTCATCAGGTTCAACGCCGGCCCACTAAGGGCATCGCTGATGTCCGGAGAGTCTATTGCGACTCTCATAGTGGGCGCCATACCCCCGCCGCCGCCAAGGACAAATCCTTTTCGCTTGCCGTCAAAAGCCGACGTTGACGTCGCCAGGACAAGCACCATGATGATCAATGTGAGATAAATGCGCCTCATAATTCCTCCCGGATACAATGCGTAGATTTATACTGTGCGATCCGCTTGAATGATAACCAAAGTGGAATGTGCTGTCAATAAGAAAGGGGATATAGTGGGAACTCATCGGTCGGCAATCGAACCGCAATCCAGAGTCCGATAGGCTACACACGATATGCCGCGCGCCGGGGGGGAGACCTTGTCGTCGCCCGGCTAGAACGCCACGGCCGAGATCGTAATCAAGAACTGGGTGTGGTTGTAGTCGTCGTCGCCTTCGCTTGTTCTCCCGAACGACAGGCTGGAATAAACCTGAAGATGGCGGGTGAATTCATAGCCGCCGCCAATTAGAATGCCAAAGCCGGCTTCAGGGTCCGGCCGGGAATCGAAAATCCCCCAATCCCAGCCGCTGGGCTCCCAGTACTGGAGCCCCAGGCCGCCGCAAATATACGCCGACTTACCCGTGGGGCCGAAATAGTGGAAGTAACCGATGCCGCCGAAACCCTGCGTGGCCGCATCATAGCCAAGCCAGAAATCGGTATCTTCGGAGTAGTGAATGGCGTCGAGTAAATAGACAATCATGTTTTGCTCATCCCAGGCATAACCGACCAGCAGATTAAACGCCACTCCGGCATGACTGTCATCCTCGTCGCTATTGTCGATCGAGACGTCGGCGAAAGGCCCGACACCCAGGCCGCCGCCGAGGATAAATCCTTTTCGCTGGCCGTCGAAAGCGTATGTCGATGTGGCCATCAAGAGCATCGTCAGGAGAGTGATGAGAAGTGAGCGCTTCATAATAACCCCCGGAAACATAGAGGATTTATTTTACCATTTGATGATACTGAGTGAAGATAACGACTTGTACGGTCGCTGCGCAAGCTCGGTATTCTCTCCGGCGTCAGAAACATCTGTCGAATGTTCTCTATCGGTCGCTGTCCGGTCCTTTAAACGCTTGTGGCACAAACCGGTTGCCATCCAACCCCAAAAACTGTAACAACACTGTTGAACATTGTAAAAAACTTTACTATTTTATAACACTATGACTGATAACTCACTGTGGGCGCCCTGGCGAGCCGAGTTTGTACTCGGCGAAAAGGAAAAGGGCTGTATTCTCTGCAAACGCTTCCAGATGGAAGACACTGTGGAGAATCTTATAATCTATCGCGGCGAACTCAACTTCGTCATCCTAAACAAGTATCCCTACAACCCCGGCCACGCCATGGTCGTCCCCAACCGCCATATCGCACACCTCGAATTGCTCACGCCGGAAGAGTCGGTGGAATATTTCGCCCTGTTGCAGAAGTCCATCGCGGCCATGAAAGCCACCATGAATCCGCACTCGTTCAATATCGGGATGAATCTCGGTGAGGTTTCCGGTGCGGGTATCCCGGAGCACATCCATTTGCACATTGTCCCGCGCTGGAACGGCGATACTAATTTTATGCCGGTGATCGGCAAGACGACCGTCAATTCCGTGCCGCTGGAACCCATCTACGAGGCCATGCGAAAGGAAATGAACCGAGCGTGAGCTCCCGCCGCAAAATCCCTACCAAGGTCGAGTTGCTGCAACTGCAGAAGCTATATAAGACCGACGAGAAAATAGGCGAACGCCTCGGTGGGGTGCCGGCCTATCTGGTGGCCTACTGGCGGCGAAAGAAGAACGTCCCGCGGCACTCCCTGCCCAAGTTCTCTGAAAAGGAAATTCGAAGTTTGTGGGAGCGTTACGGCGATGACGACCGCTGCGGGCTGGAGTTGGGGATATCCAAAGCCGCCTTCTACAACTGGCGGCGACGTTACGGTATCAAGGAAAAACCGGCTTTCCTCAAGCTCGAACAACTGGAGCTGGACTTTCCCGGGATGAAACCGCGGTCCGTCACCAATTCGCTCTATGGCAAGAAGACGGTGGCGCAAAAGATCCTCGCCCGGGTCGCGGCCCGCACCAATGTCGAGGTCGGCGAACGCCTGGAAATAGAGCCGGATCTGGTCCTGGCCCGATGTGAGGCCGATGGCGCGATCGAGAGGTTCCGCGCACACAAGGTCGAATTCCTGTGGAATCCCAACAAGGTGGTTTTTGCCTCACTGCCGTCGCCGGTAGCTCCCGCGTCACAGAAATCCGACAGCTACCACGATCTGCAGGACTTCATCAAGCGCCAGCGCATCCGGGCTCACTATGATTTCGTCGAGGGATCGGGTTTGCAGGTGGCTATGGAAAACGGTCACGTCCTCCCCGGCGATCTGGCCCTGAGCGCCAGCGCCGAGGTCTCCGCGTTTGGCGCCATGGCGACGCTCGCCTGGCCGGTCGATGAAGCGACCATGGCAGCTGTCTGGGCCGAGGGTAAATTGCAGGTGGAAGTGCCGCCGACGGTTCGTATCGACATCACCGGCCGCAAATCGCGCGCCGTCAGTGCCCGCGATGTCATCCTCTCCATCATCGGTCGCCTTACGGCAACCGGCGCCGAGGGGAAAATTATCGAGTATCACGGTTCGACGGTGTCGCAGATGAGCATTGGCGAGCGCTATACGCTTTGCGCCCTGTCGACGGTTATGGGCGCCGCGGCGGCCGTCTGCCCCTTCGATTCGGTCACGAGAAGATACCTCACCGGTCGTACCGGGGTGACGATCTCGCCGATTATGACGGACAAAAACGCCGTTTACGCGGAGATGTACCAGATAAACATCGAGCACCTGCCCCCCCAGATCGGCATGGCCGACGGTGTCGACCGGGTAAAGCCGCTTGAGGAAGTCGAGACCCTGCCGTTGAATCAGATTTATCTGGGCGGCTGTACCAACGGCCGCTACGAGGATTTGCGCATC
>CAZVUZ010000204.1:4518-5215 GCA_964630485.1 uncultured Ignavibacteriales bacterium | reverse complement strand
CTCGTCGAGCAGCCAACGTCTCACCTGTTCCTCGGTGGTGGCGTGATCGGCGGCGGCGAAAACGGTCACCATCTCGGCGTCACCGTAGTCGAATATGTAGCGCAGGCGGCCCAGGACGTCATTACAGGTCATCGGGTTTTCCTCCGGCTGGCGGAGACGGCAACAGTCTGATGCCGTCGGGATCTATGGAGACCAAACGCTTCTTGTAGAGGGCTCCGAGAGCTTTCTTGTAGTTCTTCTTGCTCACGCCGAAACGCTCGGACAGTTCCTCGGGCGAGGTCTTGGCGGTGACGGGCAGGAAGCCGTTGTTTCTTGCCAGCTGGTTGAGAATCGTCTCGGCGATGCCCCCCACTTTTTCATATCCGGTGGACGTCAGGGACAGATCGATCTTGCCGTCGTCCCGCAGTTTCTGGATGTAGCCCCGGACCTTCTTGCCGATGCGCACATCCTTGAAAATCTCGTTGTGATAGAGGAAGCCCCAGTGGGCATCGTTGATGATGGCGGTGTACCCCAACTCCGTTTCGCGCGCGATGAGCAGTTCCACCATCTGGCCCACTTCATAGTCCGCCGGCACCCTGCCGATGAACTTGTTGATGCGGGTCGAGCCGACGATCCGGCCCGAGCCTTCGTCGATGAAGACGCCATTTCACGCAAACGCTGAACATTCGCACCATCGGCCTTATCAGACCCCTGAACC
>CAZVUZ010000204.1:3919-4508 GCA_964630485.1 uncultured Ignavibacteriales bacterium | reverse complement strand
AAGACGTAGACGATGTAGGAACGGCCGTCCTGCAGGCGCACTTTCTGCTCGCCAAAGGGCACGAACAGGTCCTTGGGCAAACCCCAGTCCATGAAGGCGCCGACTTTCTCCACCGAGGAGACCCGCAACAGGTTGAACTGACCGACCATCACGTGGGGCCGCCTGGTCGTGGCGATGATCCGGTCCTCGGAGTCGAAATAGATGAAGACGTCGAGATTGTCACCGACGGCGCAGTCTTTTGGCGCCGAGTTGTTAGGCAACAGGATATCGCCCCACTGGTCGTCCGTGCTGTCGAGGTAGAAACCGAAGTCGACCTCTTCGATGACCGCCAGATGATTGAACTGTCCGATTCTCAGCATGGCAGGTCGGGTCCTTCTTCGAATGTGCCCCGAGGCGACGGGGACGTCGCTTCGCCCATTATTGCGCGAACCGGGACCCAATATACTACATCGGTCGGAGTCTATCTGCTCGAATGAATTGAATCCGCGTCCGGACTGGGATAGGATCGTGTCGAGATTCGGTCATCAGGGGGAACGATGCGTTTGTAATTCCTATATTCCCGCACCTGTTCTTCATCGACGAGACCGAC
>CAZVUZ010000204.1:3332-3909 GCA_964630485.1 uncultured Ignavibacteriales bacterium | reverse complement strand
GTGGTGTGGTAGGGGTATGTGGGCCGGGAAAGTCCACCAATGGGAGGTTAAATCATGAGGCAATGGGTTCTGGCAGCACTTCTTGCCGCGGTCTGCGCCGGCGCCGGATGCAGTGATTCGGACGAATCGGTCCAGCCGGTCGTGACACCCGCCGAGTACCCCGACATTCAGGGTCTCGTGGCCTTTTACGCGTTCAACGGAAATCTCGAGGATTCGAGCCTGAACGGGCTGGACGCGACCGGCACCGCGGGCGTTTCCTACGTGAACGACCACAACGGCACCGCATCGTCCGCCGCCTTCATCAGTGGGCGGACCGACACCCTCTCGGTGGCCGACAGCGCGGCGTTGAATTTTGTCGGCGCGTTCACCACGGCAGGCTGGGTCAGGGCCGACCTCGAGACCTACGGCTATTGCTGCTTCCTCGACAAGGGATACGCCGCGGGCGCCTGGTCGGTCGGGACCAGCGGCACGGCCGTTCCGCTCACCAAACCCCTGCGCTTCTACGTCGGCGGCTACCACTATGATTTCGCCGTGGACGATGCCGAGGTGCGCTTCTGCACCGAGCTCAAAGGCAAGG
>CAZVUZ010000204.1:0-3322 GCA_964630485.1 uncultured Ignavibacteriales bacterium | reverse complement strand
TGAGTTCGCCGTGGCCGACGCCGTTCCCGTCGGGCAGGACACCTGGATGCATTTCGCCTGCTCCTTCAACGATACGACGAACATCGCCCACCTCTACGTCAATGGCGCCTTCGCCGTCGCCGATACCATCGACCTCGACCTGACGGCCTCGGGAATGGATCTCTGGATCGGGACTTCGCATTGGGGCGACCACTTCAAGGGCGCCATCGACCAGGTGGCGCTTTTTGACCGCGTCCTGTCGGACGCCGAGGTGCTCACCCTCTACGAATTCGACTAGGAGCGGCCTGCTCCTACAAACTGAAATAGTGCGACAACTTCACCATAAAGATGTTGTCGCCGGGGGCCTTCAGAAGCAAACGGGTATCGCGGCCGACATCAAAGCTGCCCGGGTTGTCGTAATTCATCCGGTCCTGGGTCCAGACGAAGTAGAAAGTACTGCCGGCCCCGTACTCCCATCGCAACACCATGTTCACCTTCAACGACTTGATGTTGAAATCGCGATCGGCCAGCCTGAAGGTATTCGTGGGGTCGGAGCCGTCAGGTGTTACCAACCAGGGTTGATCCGGATTGTCCTCTTCGTCTGGTTGAAGCACGACCGTCGATCCGTTGTCCTGGCCGTAAATATTGAACCGGCGCGTGCCGGCCTCGGCCAGTTCCTTCGGTCGCGAGTAGTCAGCCGTGGCGATCAGCGGCTGCATGTAGGCCTGCAAGGTGAGCTTGGGGGAAAAAGTCCAATCGATGCGCGACTCGACGCTGATTTGACGGTAGTCCAGGTCCGAGAATACATATCTGTTTCCGAAGGTGGCGGCCATGGACGGGTCCGCAATCGTGTCGTGATACTGGGCGTCCCCCTTCTCCCAGCTGTAACAAGGTCCGACTTCCAGGCTGAGAGAACTGGCCGGCTTGAGCTCCAGGGACAAACTACCGCTAACGTCCCGGTTGCCCGCATCGTCGCCGCTGATGTAAAAGCTCGTGCCGGCAACCCATTTCTTTCTGTAATCAGTGCTCAGACTCACATTCAATTGCCGACTGCTTGACGTCCTCATGTTCGGCCCGCCGCGCGTACTGCGCGGGCTGTTGACTTCGGGATCGTATAGGACATAGGAGTTCAACTCCCAGTAGTTGGCGAACTGGGCAAAATACCAGACACCAGATCCGCCCCCATCGATCAAGCCACCGGTGTCCCCGGTCAGGAAATTCACGAGATAGACGGACTGACCACGGAAGACCTTGTTGGGCTCGCGCCAGGAGTAACCGGTTACCAGGGAGCTGTTGAGCATGTCGGTGCGATACATGTAGCCCAGATCGTTGACGTCATATCCCGGCGAGGAATAGCCGGCGGCCGCGTTCAACCGCCAGTTGCCCGACTGTTTGTTCAAGGCCAGGCGCCCCTGCCAGCCATCCATCGAAGTAGCCTCGGGGTCCAGATCGAGATGGTCGGCATCGGGCCGCTGGAAGTAGTGGCGCGGCGAAGTCTGCAATGTGCCGATCGCTTCCTTGCTGCCGGTGAGATGACTGCCGCTGACATATCCCTTCAGGGACCAAACCCCGTCCGCATCCAGGTTGACCCATCCGTCGATGCCCCCGGTCAAGGCGCGACGGTCCAATTCGGCCTGGCTCACCGGGTCATCCAGGTCCCGCGTCGTGTGGGTGACCATGAAGCCCAAACCCTTGCGCCCCTCGTCACGAGTCGTCTTGGTGCGGATTACGGAATAGTTGGAGAGCGGCTCGACAACCTGATCAAACCTGGAGCCATCCAGCTGGAGATGGGCCTTTTCACGGGAGGTCACGGCGGAAAAGGCACCCACCGAGGTATTCCCCACCTTGCCACTGATTTTGGCTGCCCCGAGAATGGTCGTGAACTGGGGCAAATCGGCGTAGTCGTAGGCACTCGCGATTGGAAGCTGAGGCGCCCGGCCGACTCGGCGGCTATAGAAAACCATGGGATCGTTCCAGTTGAGATTCCAGTTGGAGTTGTTTCCCTCCTGGCCGAAGCGAAAGATGGCGGCATCCTCCACGAAGAATGGGCGCCGCTCCTCGTAGAAGGTTTCGTAGGCCGAGAGATTGACGACCGCCGGGTCCACCTCCACCTGCCCGAAGTCGGGATTGACGGTGGCGTTCATGGTCAGATTGCTGGACAGCGGAGCCTTCATGTCCAGTCCGATGTTTCCCGAGAACTGGGGATTGTCCGTGAAGGGATCGTCGGGATCCACATCGCGCGCCTCGGCCTTGCCCAGCGCGTAGGGTCGAAGCTCGATTTTGTTCTGGGACTTGATGCCGCTGATTCCCACCAGGTCGGGAAAGCGAGCCCCGTACCCGGATCCGCCGCGAGGATTGTGAAACAGTTCACTGCGCTCGTTGAAGCGCAAGGTGCGCCGCCAAAAATTCATGCCCCACACCTGATCTTCGGTATCGGGAAACTTCAACTGGGAAAACGGAATGCGTACTTCCATGGTCCAGCCCAGATCATCGATGGTCGTGGCCGCGTCCCATACCCCGTCCCAGGAAGAATCGCTGGAGCCGTCGTTGTACAGGGTTGCATCACAAATCACGCCGGCGGGATTGACGGAGAACAAAAAGGCGTTCCGATCGTCGTTGAAGGTGTCCAGGTTCAGGTGTATCCAGTCGGACGAGGGCCAGGTGTCGCGTCGACCCAACCGGCTGCATATCGAATCGGGAGCCGAATCGTACATCCGGGCCGCCACATACAAAGCGTCGTCGTCGTAGGCCACCCAGAATTCGGTGCGGTTGCGCGGGGCACAGCCATTGTCCGGATCATTCTGTATCAAACGGTCCTCGCCCGGTCCGCGCCAGTCCATTTCAGACAACAATCCGTCCAGTTCCACTTCCCCCTGCAGACGGAAGGCTCTTATCTGTTTGGCCAGGGGCACCAAGGCAGGGTCACAATCCCATGCCGACTCATCGCCCGAACTTGTTTGTCCCGAAGCAGAAAAACCGAGTGATCCCACAAACAACAAAACCAGGAGAAACACAGCGGGGAGCGAATTTTTGACAGGCATCCGGAATCCTCTCGAAGGTTGGGCAAAAGTTGCGACTATTGAGGGTTGCCTGACGGGATTGGCTGAGCCTCAAGGAACGCACCTGGGGCATATCCGTTGGGCGCGTTCTTGTTATTGACGACTCAAATGCAAAAATGGTTGGCATGATTTTCTAGACGACCAAAATACGTGATCGGGACTTCCCCCGGTTCACTAGACTCTTCTTACGTATGCATTGAGACCTAAGGCGCCTACAGAGGGACCCAGCCGGGTTGTTGTCAAAAAAAGAGCAACTCAAGATGGTGATTGGCAACAGAGAGGAT
>CAZVUZ010000203.1:0-5217 GCA_964630485.1 uncultured Ignavibacteriales bacterium | reverse complement strand
GCGAGATGTGTGATGTTTTGCGTGAGGAGTGGGGTGAATATGTCGAGCCGCCGTCAGCGATGGTGGCTTCGTAGGAGCCCAATACCGGCTCTATAGGTACAAGGAATTAACAGGTTCACGAAATTAGTAAAACTATGTCAGACAAAATCAGAGTATTACTGGCCAAGCCGGGTCTTGACGGTCACGACCGCGGCATCAAAGTCATCGCCGCCGCCTTTCGCGACGCCGGCATGGAAGTTATCTACACCGGCCTGCGGCAAACCCCGCCCATGATCGTCGATGCCGCCATTCAGGAAGATGTCGACGCCGTCGGGATCTCCGTCCTCTCGGGCGCCCACATGACGCTCTTCCCGGCCATCCTTGATGAAATGAAAAACAGGGGCGTGGATGATATCCTGCTCTTCGGCGGCGGCATCGTTCCCGATGACGACAAGGCGGAACTCGAGAAACTCGGGGTCGCCAAAATCTTCACCCCCGGCGCGCCGACCGAGGAAGCCATCAAGTGGCTGCGGGGTGTGATCCTCGAGAAGAAGGGTAAATAAGAAGAAGTAACCAATGTCACTGCCGACATTTTAGTGAACAACTATATATAGTTCTCGGAGGAACAATGAATACGAATATTGATGCCTGCCAGCAGGCCGTCAGGGACGAAGTCAAGGCATTTGCGGAAAAGGAAATCTATCCGATCTCTCAAGAGCTTGACCAGATGCCGGAGCCGCGCAAGTTCCCGCGGGAGTTGTACGGCAAGATCGGACAGGCCGGATTCATCGGCTACGCCATGCCGAAGGAGCTCGGCGGTCAGGGCAAGTCCCACCTGGAGTATATTACCCTGATCGAAGAGCTGTGTTATCACGATGCCGGGATTGGTCTCCTCTGCGCCGTCGGCGAACTGGCCACCTATCCCATTCTGTATTTCGGCTCCGACGAGCAGAAGAAGAAATACGTGCCCGACTGCGCCGGTGGTAAAATCGTCCCGGCCTTCGTGCTCACCGAACGCAACGCGGGTTCCGATGCCGCCAACCAGACTACCGAAGCCGTCGAAACCGGTGACGGGTACGTCATCAACGGCGAGAAGATCTTCATCATGCACGGCGACGCCGCCGATATCGGCGTGATCTTCTGCAAGATCAAGGATCAGCCCAAGCTTTCGGCTATCCTCGTCGAGTCCGACCAGCCCGGCTGGGAAGGCCGCACGCTGAAGAACAAGATGGGTATGCGCGCCGCGACGACTGGCGGGATCATTCTCAAGGATGTCAAGGCTCCGAAGTCGGCCCTGCTCGGTGACATCGGCAAGGGCTTCCGCTACGCCATGCAGACCCTCGATTCGGCCCGCGTGGGTGTGGCCGCCCAGGGTGTCGGTATCGCCCAGCGCGCTCTCGACGAGTCGGTTGCCTATGCCAAGTCACGCCAGCAGTTCGGGGCGCCGATTGCCAAACTGCAGGCTATCCAGTGGATGATCGCCGACATGGCCACGCGCCTCCAGGCCGCCCGGGGCTTGACCTACAAGGCGGCCCAGATGCAGGATCGCGGCGAGAAGTTCTCGCTCGAGGCCGCCCAGGCGAAGCTGTTCTCTGCCGAAACGGCCAATTTCTGCGTCGACCGTGCCATGCAGATCCATGGTGGCTATGGTTACATCGGAGAATTCTCCGTTATCGAAAAACTGTACCGCGATCAGCGCGTACTGGAAATCTACGAAGGTACTTCTGAGGTTCAGCGCCTGGTGATCGCCGGTAACGTCATTGGACGCTGATGATATTCGGACAATTTGAAATATGCACCTTCGTCGAGCAGAACTTCAAGCTCGACGGAGGTGCCATGTTTGGGGTCATCCCCAAAACCATGTGGCAGAAGCTCATTGCCGCCGATGAGAACAACCTCATCGACATGGTTACCAATCTTTTTATTCTCCGGGCCCACGGGCAAAAAATGATTTTCGACGCCGGCCTTGGTGATACCCTCACCGAGCGCGAGAAGAGGATCTATGGTACCGCCGGTGTCTCGCACATGGATGCCGGCCTGGCAAAATTCGGCCTCACCGCCGAGGATATCGATGTCGTCATCCTTACCCATTTGCATACCGACCATGCCGGCGGCGCGGTGAAGCAGACCGACGGGCGTTACGTACCGCGTTTTCCCAACGCCACGTATTACATCAGCCGTCGCGAATGGGACCTGGCCATGAATCCCGACGAGCGCACGGCGGCGGTGTATGTGCCGGAGCGGTTGCAGGCGCTGGCCGATCGTGAGTGCATCAGGTTCGTGGATGAAGACAGCGAACTGTTCCCGGGGATCAAAGCCGTTTTCACCGGCGGTCATACCGAGGGTCACTTCGGTCTCGAAATCGAGTCGGAGGGAACCTCCGTTTTCTACTATGCCGATATCTTTTGCACGGCGGCGCATATGCCGGTGCCGTATGTGCCGGCGACGGATCTTTACCCGTTGGACACAATGGCGATCAAGCGGCGGCTACTGCCCCGCATTGTCGATAAAGACGTTATCATGGCGTTCGACCATGATGTTACGGTGCCACTGGCGCGAATTAAGAAAGTTGAGAAGCGATTCGTCGCGGAGCCGGCCGGCTCCGGCCAATCACAGATGGACAGGGTGTAAAGTGTCTCATGAGGATAAATTAGACCAATTGGAGAAGATGCGCTCCGAGGCCCGCCTGGGCGGCGGCGAGAAACGCATCGAGGCCCAGCACAAAAAGGGCAAACTCACGGCGCGCGAGCGCATCGAACTTCTGATGGATCCCAACAGCTTCGTCGAAAGCGATATGTTCGTGACCCATCGCTCGAGCGATTTCGGCCTGGCCGAGCAAAAGTACCTGGGTGACGGCGTCGTCACCGGTTGCGGCAAGATCAACGGTCGCATGGTGTTCATCTTCTCGCAGGATTTCACGGTGTTCGGCGGCTCGCTCTCGGAGGCCCACGCCGAGAAAATATGCAAAATCATGAAGATGGCCATGAAAGTGGGTGCCCCCGTGATCGGTCTCAACGATTCCGGCGGCGCGCGCATCCAGGAGGGTGTGGTATCCCTCGGCGGCTATGCCGACATCTTCCTGCTCAACACCCTCGCCTCGGGCGTGGTGCCGCAGATCTCGGTCATCCTCGGTCCCTGCGCCGGGGGAGCCGTCTACAGCCCGGCCATCACCGATTTCGTTCTCATGACCAAGGGGACCTCGTACATGTTCGTCACCGGTCCCAATGTCGTCAAAACCGTCACTCATGAGCAGGTGACCTCCGAGGAACTCGGCGGGGCCATGACCCATGCCGCCAAATCCGGGGTGGCGCATTTCGCCTGCGAAAACGAAGCCGACACCATTACCAAACTCAAACAACTCCTGCAATACATGCCGCAGAACAATTGCGAGACGGCCCCCTTCGCCGAATGCGACGATCCCCTTGATCGCGAAGACGAGGCTCTCAACCGCATCGTGCCGGAGAACCCCAACCATCCCTACGACATCAAGGATGTCATCAACATGGTCGTCGACAAGGGGTCGTTCTTTGAGGTGCACGAGGAGTTCGCCCAGAGTATCGTGGTCGGGTTCGCGCATCTCGGCGGCCGCTCGATCGGCATCATTGCCAACCAGCCGGCTGTTCTGGCCGGGGTGTTGAGTATCGCTTCCTCGCAAAAAGGCGCCCGCTTTATACGCACCTGCGATTGCTTCAATATACCAATACTCACTTTCGAGGATGTCCCGGGGTTCCTTCCCGGCACCGACCAGGAGCATCGCGGGATCATCAAGAACGGCGCCAAACTGCTCTTCGCCTATTGCGAGGCGACGGTGCCGAAAGTGACGGTTATCACGCGCAAGGCCTACGGCGGAGCCTATGACGTCATGAATTCCAAGCACGTCCGCGGCGACGTCAACTATGCCTGGCCCTCGGCGGAAATCGCCGTCATGGGTCCCAAGGGGGCGGTGGAGATTATCTTCAAAAAGGAAATTGCCCAGGCGGACGATCCCGAAGATGCTCTTCAGCAGAAAACCGATGATTACCGCGAGAAATTCGCCAACCCGTATATCGCCGCCGCGCGCGGGTATGTCGATGACGTCATCGAACCGAAAACGACGCGGACGCGCCTGATACGCGCCTTTGAGATGCTGGAAAACAAACAGGACTCTAACCCGCCGAAGAAACACGGCAACATACCGTTGTAATTATGGCGATTGTGGCCGGGTCCGTGAAGCCGGCATTAGGACAGGACACGAAAGATTTTACTAACGAATGACAGCTATGTCGAAAAAGATTAAGAAAATACTCATCGCCAATCGCGGCGAAATTGCGGTCCGTATAATCCGCGCCTGCCGCGACCTTGAACTCGAGTCGGTGGCCGTATTCTCCGAATGCGACCGCAGCGCCTACCATGTGCGCCTGGCCGACGAGGCCTACCATATCGGACCTTCGCCGTCGAGCGAGAGCTACCTCGTCCACGACAAAATCATCGATGTGGCCAAACGTTCCGGCGCCGACGCCATCCATCCCGGCTACGGCTTCCTGGCCGAAAACGCCGAGTTCGCCCAGCGCTGTGAGGACGAAGGCATCATTTTTATCGGACCCCGGCCGAAGACGATCGCGCTCCTGGGTGACAAGCTCCAGGCCCGGGCGGCGGCGCTCGAGGCGGGTCTGCCGGTGGTGCCGGGCTCGACCATCGCCCAGAAGAATCTCGACAGTGCCCTGGCCAAAGCCAAAGAGGTCGGTTTTCCGATCCTCATCAAGGCGGCCGCGGGCGGCGGTGGCAAGGGTATGAGGGTGGTCGAAAAACCGGAGGACTTCGAGGAATCCCTGAAACGCGCCTCCAGTGAGGCCGTCAACGCCTTCGGTGACGGTCGCGTCTATATCGAACGCTACCTCATCCGTCCCCGCCATATCGAGATACAGATCCTGTGCGATGAGCACGGCAATTGCATCCACCTCGGCGAACGCGAGTGCTCGATACAGAGAAGACACCAGAAAGTAATAGAGGAGTCGCCGTCACCGGTGGTTACCCCGGAACTTCGAGCCGAGATGGGTCGGGCGGCAGTAAGCATCGCCCGTCAAACCGGCTATGTGGGTGCGGGAACGGTGGAGTTCATGGTGGCCTCGGACCTGTCGTTCTATTTTCTCGAGGTCAACACCCGTCTTCAGGTGGAGCACCCGGTTACGGAGATGGTCACCGGGGTGGATCTCGTCAAGGAACAGATAGCAATCGCCGAGGGCGAACCTCTGCGCTACC
>CAZVUZ010000202.1:0-5253 GCA_964630485.1 uncultured Ignavibacteriales bacterium | reverse complement strand
GCAGGGTAATATCCACCCCAAAATCAAGCTTAGCCTGTCGGAGCGATTCCGCCTGGTTACCTGGGACAATGCCATTACACTTTCCGAGGATGCCGATGCCGCCCTGGCTTTCACGCGCCATCGCACCAGCCTGACGGGACAGTGGTTTGCCACCGACGATCTGGAATTCGCGGCCAAGTTCACCAACGAATGCCGCTACTATTTCAACCCGCCGGACAGAGATACCGATCTTGACGAGGTTGTTTTCGATCAGCTATACGTCAAATACCGGAATAGTCGCTACCTGCCGGGCACGCTCACCCTGGGCCGCCAGAATATGATCCTCGGCGAGGGTTTTCTGGTGATGGATTCGCATCCGCTCGATGGTTCAAGAGCGATATCCTTCAACGCCGCCCGTTTCGACTGGAATCTGCCGCCATCGTACACGCTCACGCTGTTCTATAGTTATCAGCCGGATGTTGACGATATCCTCCCGATCATAAACGACCAGGAAATGAAACTCGTCGAGCAACCCGAGGAGGGGCTCGGCGCCTATTTAAATGCCGATATTGGCGGGTGGAACCTCCAGCCCTATTTTATCCTGAAGAATATCAGAGACACGGACACGCGACCGTTGGAATCTCACATTTATACCCTTGGGGCCCGAGTCAAGCATCCGTGGACCGAGAAATTCTCGACTACCCTCGAGGGAGCCTTCCAGCTCGGGGACTATGGCGAGGTTGACCGCAGCGCCTTCGGGGGCCACTTTCACTTTGATTACAAAACCTCCTGGTCCCGATTCCTGCCGTCAAGTCTGACCCTTGGAGGTATTTACCTGAGCGGCGATGACCCGGCGACGGAGGATCGCGAGGCCTGGGATCCGCTCTTCAGCCGCTGGCCCAAGTGGAGCGAGTCGTATATCTACACTCAGATCACGGAAGACGGCGTGGCCTACTGGACGAACCTGGCTTCGGTGTTTGCCGGGACGGCTTTCGTTTTCCCCGAAGATGTAAAATTGACGCTGAACTATCATCACCTGATGGCCCCGGAAGACCCACCATTGACATTTGCGCTGGGCGGTGACGGAAACACCCGAGGTGATTTGTTGATAGCCAAACTCACCTACAAGCTTGGTGAGTACTGGTCGGGGCATGTCCTCTGGGAATATTTCGAGCCCGGCGACTACTATGTCGAAAGCGCCGATGCGTACTCGTGGGCGCGGGTGGAATTCACGTTCCGACTCTGATGCCGCCTTATGAACGCGCCCCTTCAGGTTTTGCGGCCGGGGTGCTTATCAGACTCACCAGGGGGCAGACCAGCAGCGATACCATCATGCCGACAGTCCCGGCCTGCGGGGAGGGTGTCCCCTGCAGGTAAAGGGCCAGGCAACTCACCAGCCCCAGAACAGACGATGTGATGGCGCCGAGCTTCGTCGTGCGCTTCCAGAACAGCCCCCAGATAAATGGTCCCAGGAAAACGGCACCGATAGCCCCCCACGAGATGCCTAGAATGGCCACGATGGTGGACGGCTTGAAATAGGCGAAAACCACCGAAACCAGCACGAAGAACCCGCTGGCCAGGCGCATCAACAGGGTTAGTTTGCGATCGCTGACATTGCGATTTACAAAACCGGCATACAGGTCCTTGGTGATGGCAGAGCTGGATATCAACACCAGCGCCGCTAGGGTCGACATCGAGGCGGCCAGAATCAGGAGCAGGATTATCACCGACAGAGCTTCAGGGATGAGGTTCACCAGCAGTTCGGGCATGAGGGCGTCAAAAACGGGTTTGCCGTCGACAAATGCCGTTGGCGATGATTCCGGCGTGAGGAAAAAACGGGTGGTGGCGCCCGTAAAATAACCAATGCAGCTTACCAGGAGGGCGAAGACGGTGGAGGCCACCATGCCAATCCTGATCGACCGTTTATCCTTGATGGCATAAAATTTCTGAACCAGTTGCGGCATGGCAAACGGCGCCACGCTGGTTAAGAATACCAGGCTGAACAGCGGCCACCATCCGGGCGGTCCCACCGCGGCCGTCAGCTTGGGATTTATCGCCGACAGGGTGGCGGTGATGTTGCCGAGACCGTCGCCGCGATCAATAACGCTCCAGATCAGGATGATAACGCCGACCGTCATAATCATGCCGAAGACAACATCGATCATTGTCATGGAGCGGTAGCCACCCATGACGAGGTAGAGAGCGGTGAAGAGGCCCATGAATACCAGGGCCATGGTATAGTCGATGCCGAACGTAGCCTGGAAGAGGTAAGAGAGTCCCATGAAAACCGCCGCCGAGTAGGGAACGAAAAAAACGAAAATGCAGATGGCCGCGAAGAGCTTCATGAACGGGCTGTCATAGCGTTTCTCGAAATACTCGGCCATGGTGTGGACTTTGTACTCAACCGACATTTCCTTGATCCGGTTGCCCAGCAGCCACCATACCGCCAGTACCCCGACCAGGGCATTGCCGACGGCGATCCAGAGACCGGAGTAGCCGAAAGCCCAGCCGACTTTACCCGCGAAGCCGATGAACAACACAGCCGAGAAGTAGGCCGTGCCATAAGTGAAGGCGGTCATCCAGGGACCGATTTTCCCCCCGCCGAGGAAAAAGTCGGAAAATGACTTGGTGCGCCTGAACCCCATAATTCCAATGACGATAACCATCACGGCGAAGGCTGATATAACAATGGCTTTCAATAACATGTACTCTCCCGTCGCGGCAAAGTTGACAGTCCTGCGGTTGGTCTAAGCTCAAAACCTGTAGTCAGAAGGATATGTTATCCTGAGAGGACACAAAAAACAAGGAATTTTCCCCGGCCGCCGCCAATACTCGACCGGGTCTCGTCGAAAATTCCGTTGAATATTAACTAGAAAGATCGATATCTATTCATAGAACTGTGACAATACTCAGGAGCCCCTGCAGGGAGAATATGGTATGAACACACTGAATTACAAATGTCCGAAATGTTCCAACACCCAGTACGAAATCGGTGAGATGCGCGCCGCCGGCGGTTTCTGGAGCAAGATTTTTGATGTCCAGGGACAGCGTTTCACGGCCGTTACCTGTTCTCGCTGCCGTTATACCGAGTTCTTCAAGGCCGATACGAGCATGCTGGGCAACATTTTTGATTTCATGACCAACTGATATCGGTCCGGTCTGGGGATGAAGGTTTGCCGCCGGCAACTTCCTTGCTCGAAAAGCGGTAGACAGCCCGCCATATCTAATGTAGTTTGAGGGCATGCGGAAGTTGAGTTATCACGAAATGGTGCAGGCGATGCAGGCCAATGACGCCGATTTTGACGGTCGGTTTTACGTTGGGGTCATTTCAACCGGCATTTACTGTCTTCCTTCCTGCCGCGCCCGCCTGCCGAAGTTGGTAAACGTGGTGTTCTTCTCCTCGCGGGAGGAAGCCATCGCGGCCGGGTTGCGCGGTTGTAAACGGTGTCGTGCCGAGCATTTTCCCGATGTCCTGCCCGATTGGCTTCACCGGGTCCTCCGGTACATGAAAGACCATCAATCAGAACGACTCAACGAGTCTCGGCTCATACGCCTCACCGGCGTCGACATTTCCACGGTACGGCGATATTTCAAAACTCATCTCGGGGTGACGCCGCTGGCCTTTCACCGTCAACTCCGGCTCAATCATGCGCGGGAAATGATCGCTGCCGGAGCCGACTACCTGGCCGCCGCCTTTGAATGCGGCTATGAGTCGTCCAGCGGTTTTCGCGATGCCTTCGTGCGGCAGTTCGGCCGTCCGCCGGGGAGCTATTATGCCCAAAAGTGAAGTTGTGTACATTGAGTTTGCATCACCCGCCGGGGAGATGCTTGCCGCCGCCACCGACAAAGGCGTCTGCCTGCTCCAGTGGCACGATGGTGAAGATTTCGATCTCACTCGACAACAGGTAGAAAAACGCCTCGGCTTGACGATGGTCCCCGGCGAGAACCGTCACCTCCGACAACTTCGCACCGAGATTGAAAAATACTTCGCGGGTACGCTCCGCACCTTCGAGGTCGCCATCGATGTATCCGGCACTCCCTTTGAAATGCAGGTCTGGGATGAATTGCTCAAGATTCCGTACGGGAGGACCCGTTCTTATGTCGAGATAGGCCGGGCTATAGACAGGCCGGGAGCGGCGCGGGCGGTGGGAAAGGCCAACGGCGCCAATCCGCTGGGAATAGTCATTCCCTGCCACCGGGTGATTAAGGCCAATGGCGACCTGAGCGGTTACGCCGGAAAAGTCTGGCGCAAGAAATACCTCCTCGACCTGGAATCGGGTATTCAGCCCCTCATTCCCGGTATTAGCTGACGAAGCTGAGTCGATCGGCGCCGGCCGGTTCCTTTTGACCTTACATTACTTGACATTTATGATAAGAGTGCTATTTTTCCGACCGTTGAAAATGACGCGGAGCCCCGCCCCGAGGAGTAATTGCTCCTTCGCTCCTGACGAGACTACCGCGCCGCGTTATTGACTTTCTGGCGATATGGAGGCCACCTATGCCAAAAGAGAAGAGAATTCTTGTTCATGTCGGCATGAATGATATGCCGTTCCCAATGCGCGTCTCCTCGCGAGTTGAGCCGGATGGTCAACCCACGGTCGGTAATATTTCCATCAGGGCACGTATATCCAATGAATTCGAGGCCAACTGGATCGATAAGTTTATCCAGATCGTCCACCAGCACCGCGATAAAATCGGGACCAGGAATCTCAAGGCCAATACCCTGGATTACCTCAGGGAACTCAACGCGACATCGGCCGAAATCACCTACCAGTATCCGTTCTTTATTGAGAAGATCACGCCGAAGTCGAAGGAAAAATGCCTGGTCAAATACATGTGCCTGCAGTCGGCCAAGGCGTCCTCACTTGACGAGATCCCCCGGACGCTGTTCAAGATCGAGGTGCCGGTAATCACCACCGATCCGGCTTCAGCCGGGGAAAAAGACGGCGGACTTTTCGGACAGACCAGTATCGTCTCGGTCGAGGTCAAGGCCGACAGGGAGATAGTCCCGGAAGATATAGTCGATATCGTCGATCGCCACGCCCTCTCTCCGGTATTTTCTTTCCTGACCTCCGACGATCAGATGCATATCATACAGAAAATCCACACGGAGACAAAATCAAGTGTTGTCATGACCGATGAGATCAAGGAGGACCTGGCGCGCGATCCCGAAATCAGCTGGTTCAGCGTGCGCTGCTCGAACTTCGGCATGCTGCATTCGTATAGCACCGTGGTGGCTACCGAGCGCAGCCCCTGGGTGCCTTTCTCCGGCTA
>CAZVUZ010000201.1:3170-5320 GCA_964630485.1 uncultured Ignavibacteriales bacterium | reverse complement strand
ATTGTAGATGACTCCAAGGTCATTCGGGATCTGCTGTCGGAATACCTGGCCGAGCAGGGGCACATGGTGGGCCTGGCCGTCGACGGTCAGGATGGGATAGACAAAGCAATGGCCGAAGCCTATGACATCGTTTTTTGCGATTTGCATATGCCCAAGAAAAACGGTTTCCAGGTATACCAGGCAGTCTCCGAGCAGAGACCGGAAACACGCTTCATCATGACGGATTCGCTCCCCGACGAACTGGCGCGCAAGGCGCAGGACGCCGGGGCCTACTGCTGTCTGACCAAGCCGTTTGACCTCGACGAAGTAACCGAAACAGTACAACGGATAATGGCCGTATCCAGACCCACATGAGTGAAGCTGAGAACAAAATCATAAACATCATCGTTGTCGACGACGAGGATATCGTAACGTCCCTCGTGAGTGATGCCCTTGAGGACGAGGGCCACGAGGTCGATACGGCGTCCAGCGCCGCCGATGCGCTCAGGATCATCGGTGAAAAGGACATTCATCTAATCATCACCGACATTCGTATGCCGCACATGGACGGCATCGAGATGGTCAAGCAGGCCCGGGCGCTCCGCCCCGGGGTGGTCGTCATCTTCATGACCGGTTATGCCAACCTTAACTCGGCCAAAGAGGCCATCAAGCAGGGCGCTTTCGAATATATTCTCAAACCCTTCGAGTTGATGGAGATAAGGCAGGCGGTCACCAATGCCGTCGATAAGATTCGTAGCGCCGAACTTGAAGATGCCACCGAACAACTCGACCGCCTCTCGGACCTGAGCGCCAAGCTGTATACCGCCGGCGACCGAAAATCGCTGGCGACGCTCTCGCTCAAGTTCGCCATGATGCACTGCGCCTCGTCCTGTGGCGCCGTGATCTACTGGGAATCCGGTCGCACCAACTGCGGCCTGATACGGCTCCTCAACGATCAAACCGAGGAGATACCTATCGACGATGCCCAGCTTGCGGGATGTCTTGAAAAGATCGATCTGGATACCTTCGGAAAGCCGTTCAGCGTCGAGTCTTACCAGGAACACCCCCTGTGCCGGGTTGCCGACGCCGAGTTGAAAGACATAATTTTCACTTCCTGCGAGAAGCTTATGCACCGGTTGGTCACGGTGCCCATACGGCGCTCAAATCATCTCTATGGCATGATTATAATTGGCTTCGAGGACGAGGCTTCCCTTGTCAAGGACAGCGACCTGAAGCTGCTCTCCATAACCTCCAGCCAGTTGGCCCTCTCTCTGGAAAATATCTCCCTGCTGAAAGAGGCCCAGGAGGCGTACGCTACTCTCAAGGAACTGCAGGACGAGACTATCCAGCTGGAAAAAATGGCTACGAAGGGAGAAATGTCGGCCGAGATCGGCCATGAACTCAACAATTTCCTTGGCGTCGTCGCCGGGAATCTGCAGTTGCTCGAATTCCACATGAAGAAAGAAACCTATGAGCAATTGCCGCGCTATGTTCATGCCATTGCCGAAAACGTGGACAAGATTAAGAAATTTACGGCCAACCTCATGGACCTTGCCGCGATTTCCTCGCAGAAAGAAATCCTCCACTTCGACAAACTCCTCGCCGAAGTCGTCGATTACCTGAAACCTCAGAAGCGGTATCGCGGTGTAGAGATCAGTCTCAGCATTGATGCCGAGGATATCCCGTTCCAGGCGGATCAGACGCACATACAGCAGGTGCTCTATAACCTTTTCAACAACGCCGCCGACGCCACCGAGGGTTGCGGCACCCGGCGTATCGCCGCCGCCGTCGGGGTCGATCGCTCGGACGGTACCTTCGGCGTCACCATTCGCGACACCGGTGTCGGGATCGAAAAAGACCTTCTCGCCAAGGCCTTCAACCAGAAATTCACCACCAAGAAAAATGGCCACGGTTTCGGGTTGCTGGTCTGCAAACGGATTATTGACAGCCACGGCGGTAAGCTCTCGGTCGAGTCCGCACTGGGACAGGGTACCTCCATTCGGATCGATTTCCCCCTCGCGGTCGAACAAGAGACCGCTCCCGTCCCGGCCTAAAGGCTTTTTTTACCGGTCAGTATTTCACCTGAATTGATTGTTTCGATGAGTGGGCGATGTTTCGGCCGTACCTGTCGTGTATTTTGTTCGGGACTCCGCGATGCCGCGCAGGATCGG
>CAZVUZ010000201.1:0-3070 GCA_964630485.1 uncultured Ignavibacteriales bacterium | reverse complement strand
GGTAAGCTCAGAAGAAGTCGGCGAACTAACGTGCCAGGTATAGCTTAACGAGGTCGCGGCTGCGACTCGAGAGCCTGTCTTCGAAGGCATTTAGATTGTCGAATTCGGCGGCCGGTATCTCGCGAGCATGGAAGGACACGAGACTCACAAGGGTTATCTCGCCGGGCGTCGGGGCAGCCGTAATCCTGGAGAAGGCAAACGAACAGGAGTCGAACTGATCCGGAGGCGTTACGATACTGTCGATACCGATCTCCGGGTCGATATGAATTCGAACGCTGTCCATCTCCTGCCAGGGGTAGCGCAGGCGGATCGGCCGGGTGCGCCCGGACAGGTCCTCATCGGTCAGGTCGGGGTCCACGTCAAACAGACCGGCTTCGATATAGGCGGTTTTGCCGATTACCCGCACCGGCTTGACGGATTGGGCCTCAATGGCGAAGATCAACGGCAGATAAGCATCATCGGTGTTGGTGAAGGCGGCCTTCCGAACCCCCCACTCGACGCCCCTCTCCGACAGCAGCTCGGCTGCCAGCATGGTAATATCGCTCCGGTCCAGGGAGCTCAAGGTGCTTCTTAAATTCGTCGCCGAACTCCCCCGGAGGCTGATCTCGGTTTTGAGGGAGAGGTGAAGGTCCGGATTGAGGCTCAGTTCGGTCTTCCGGAGGCGAAGATTGTCAGGGGCGTTTGAGATCGGCGTCGGCACCAAGCGGCTGTTCGGGCCGCTGGCAATCAACGCGTGGGTAAACTGGTCGCCCCAGGGGATCACCCCGAGGGGACAGACGTTGCAGGTAGGATCCATCCAGATCGTATCACCGCCGATAAATGCCGTGGCGATGACATGGTTGAAGCCGGTTGACGGAAAGTCGGGATCGACGTAACCTTCGCCTCGGGTTCGAATCAGGGCGGGATGGGCCTCGATACCGGCGCTGCGCAGTTGCGATATCAGGAGCGTTGACAGGTCCTTGCAGTCGCCGTAGCGGGTTTCGGCGACATGGGAGGCTTTGCGCGGTCGCCAGCCGCTCACACCGATCGTAATTGAAACATACCTGTTATCCTCTCGAGTCCTGTCATATATCTTTCGCAGGCGGTCGGAAGCATCGGCCGCGGAATCCGAAAAGAATGCCGGGTCCCTAATCTCATCGCATCTTTCGTCAACCACCTGGCTAAACCACTCACCCAGGCCGGCCCACGTGCCCCGGCTCAACTCTGCATCGGCGAATTTAAACTCGTTTACCATAATGGCCAGTTCGCCCGCATGCGACACCTGCAAAGCACTCAGGGTGTCGTCGTCAATGGCATCCAGTCCCTCGAACGTCCAGGCAAGTACCCGGTCGCGATTAATGATATCTGTCGGTTCAGGCGGGGCCAGGCCATAGGTCTTGAAGTGAAGTGATGTCTGGGGGGGGCAGCGCAGCGAGCAGGTAGCGGTCGCCACCGGTATGTCAGTCGCTACCTGGGTTCCGTTCAGGAAAAACAGCGACTTGAATTCGTGTTCGACTTCATACTCGACCGAGTACGGGTACTTCGGCATGGCCGGGGTATACTCGTAACTACATATATCGCTGTAAACTTCATAGCTGGCGCCGAACCCGCAGTGCTTGTCAAGATCCTTGCGGGAAAGTTCACGCACGACTTTACCGAAACCGTCCCGGACGGTGATCCGGATCTTCTTGAGTTTTACGAATTTATTTTCGGAGAATGAGGCTGCGGCTTGGAAGTCACCGCGCGCGTTTTGCACGACCAGCTTTTGCCTGCTGGTTGACCTGGCATGGTCGCCGTCGATTTTGCATGTCCAGTGGCGATACTCCCAGTGTGCGCACTCTTCGCCGTCAGCGCCCGACCACGCGGCCGGACCGATCAGAACGGCGGTGAGTAGCAAAAATCCCGCTGCGGATCCTGTCAAAATGCTACCGGCAGAATCATTCAACAGGTCCGAAAACCAATTCCTCGGCATACGCCTTCTCCATACTTTTAAAGGCATCCTTTACGGTCGAGTAGAGTTTCGGTTCGAAGACTGGTTTGGAAAGGTCCAACTCCGCTTCTATCATCAGTTTTCGACCCTCAGGCCGGCACTGATGCGTGAAGTTGATCCCCGGCACACTTACCAGCACCGGCGGTGGCGGGTCACTGCAGCATAAATTGCTCCCGGGATCGACCGTTATGAAACTCTGGTAGGTGAAGGGATATCTGAAGTCGATGGGGAAGAAGCGGCGCTCCTCAGTGAAAGGTGTCTGGCCAAAATACCACGCCGGTTGTCTCAAAATCAGGTTGTTGTCAAGGAAGTCGAACAGGTCACCGCTTTCCCAGACAAGCGTCACGGTGCAAAGCTGTTTGGCCTCGTCCTCTTCAAACTTCGAGGACACCAGATTGTATTCGATGTCGAGACGGTCCAGGAACCTGTCCGTGAAAAAATCCTCCTCTTCGGCCAACTCATAATATTGGCCATAGGAGATGCCGAAATAGCCGTTCATCATCACCTGCGTGGAACAACGCCCGTTGCCGGTCGAGTCCACCGCAATCCAGGTCTTATCCACTCGATATGTCTGGGGCGGTTCGTTAATCACTCGCACCAACTCGGATTGCTCACCGTCAAGGAGGAAACCGCCACTGACACTGTGATTGACCGGAAGGACGCCGAAGGGGCAGTAGTTGCTGCCGGCGTCGAGGAATATCACGCCCTCCGAAAGCTGGACATACGCGATTAAGTAGTCGAATTGCTGTAACTGGTAAATGCGAGGATTGAAGATGCCCCGCTCCCGAGAGGTGATCAACACCGGCCAGCTCGTCATGCCCGCCTGACGGCACATCTCCACCAGTAGCAGGTTCTTCTCGCTCCCGGTGCCGTAGGCCGCTTCCTGAAGCTTCTCGAGGTCGTCGTGGATAGAGTAATTCGCTCCGGATTCCTCCCGCAGCTTGATACTGCCGCTGACGTAGCCGTAGATCTCTTTAAGCAAACCGATCTCGGACAGGGTGTCGTTGCGAAGACTGTCCAGAACTTCCTCCAACCGTCCGCGGTGTCTCAGGTAGGGCTCAATAATGTTGTCGGTGAACTTAACGCCCAGATCCGGCCAGC
>CAZVUZ010000200.1:2515-5365 GCA_964630485.1 uncultured Ignavibacteriales bacterium | reverse complement strand
GCGAAAGCTCTTCAAGTTCCCGGGTGCGCGCTGCTACCTTGTCTTCGAGACGACGAGCGTACGAGGCCACCTTGTCCCGAGTCATCTCGACCTCCATCGTCAAACTGCGGATGTAAGTATCTATCACGAGCTGGATGTCGAAGTGAATGAGTTTATCCAGTGCGTTGAGGGTACCCTCGCGCTGATGACCGCCCGAGACATTTTTACAAATCATCTCCCGCAGGAGATCCTTGAGCGACTTCATGGCCGCCAGGTAGAGCTTCGGAGAGACGCCGATGCGTTTGTGGACGAGGCCGATGCGCAGGCGGCGATTGACATAGTCCAGATCGTAAAGGCCCGAGAACAGGTCGCGGATATACCCTTTCATGCTCATTTTGAGGCGCGCCAGGCTGTCGGCATCGCCGATGAGCAGGGCGTTTTCATCATGGGCGGTGAGCTTCTCGTAGAATACGGCGACGATGTTCTCGAGCGAGTCGGCGATGAAGGGTCGATACCGACCGAGCAGGTCGGCATCGCCGGCGGAGAATTCCAGCAGGTCCTTCCGCTGCTGCAACTCAATGTCGTCGATATGCATCTGGTCAAGCAATGTCTGTTCGACCGGCTTCATCAAGTCTCCATTTTCCCTTCGCCGATTCCCTCGTGATTAACCTGCATAATCTTACGCAGGAGCGGCGGCGATGCGCTAACCCTATTGTGGCGAAAAAGGTTGCCACAAAAGTGAAAGTGCGACTTGTAGCCGCCGGGCTTTTTAGTTATTTTCGGCAGCGATGGCCTTTAAGACGACCTGTTAAATTGTTACCCGCGATCCGGGCCGGGCAAGCATCGGACGCGGCATTTTTGTAAACGCCGGAAGATTCTGAGCTAGTGAATATTTTTGAAGCACACATGGGCGAAGCCTTTGCGCTGATCACGGCCGTGACCTGGGCCTTCTCCGTCATCCTGTTCAAGAAAAGCGGGGAACAGGTCCACCCGCTCGGCCTAAACCTGTTCAAGAATGTCCTGGCCATGGTCCTGCTGATCCCCACCGCCATTTTCTTTGGCGAGGACCTCCTGCGGCCGTCCCCGATCGGCGATTACCTGTTGCTCCTCTTCAGCGGCGCCATCGGTATTGCCCTGGCCGACACGCTCTTTTTCAAAAGCCTGAATATTCTCGGCGCCAGCCGGTCGGCCATCATCGACTGCCTTTACAGCCCCTTCATCATCGGTATGTCGGTGGTGTTTATCGGCGAGACGATGAGCGTCATGCAATTCGTTGGCGTGGCCCTGATTGTCTCGGCGGTGCTGAGCGTCAGCCGTGAAAACAACAACCAGGGTGAGGACCGCAAGCAGGTCCTGCTCGGATTTCTCTATGGCGCCCTGGCCATGGCCACCATGGGGGCCGGAATCGTCATGGTCAAGCCGCTGCTGGACCGCTCGCCGCTGTTGTGGGTGACCGAGGTGCGCATTATCGGCGGTGTCATCGCCATGCTCATGATCCTGCCGTTCATGCCCAACCGCCGGGCAATCACCGCCTCGATCCGCTCCACGCGACGCTGGGCCTATACCCTGTTCGGTTCTCTCACCGGCGGCTACATAGCCATGGTCATCTGGGTGGCCGGCATGAAATACACCCAGGCCTCCACCGCCGCGGCCTTGAATCAGACATCCAACGTCTTCATCTTCATCTTCGCGGCCATTTTTCTGCGCGAGAAAATCACCCTCCTGCGCCTCATCGGCATTATCCTCGCCGTGAGCGGCGTCATGCTCGTCACCTTCGGCTAACGACTACGGCTAAAGCCGATTCAGGACATAGCATTAAACTGGTTGCCGCAATTCCTGAAATGCGATAGATTTCAGACGTGAGTAGTAACAACTCAGAACAAACCGGGTGGCGAGATTGAACGCGCCCGAGGCACCCGACTCCGGGATGGATCTCAGCCGGTTTTGCGTCATCGACATCGGCAGTACCACCACGAAGGCCATTCTCTTTGTCCGCAAAGACGACGCCTGGTCCTTCACCCGTGCCGAGGACGCCACGACGGTGGAGAAACCCTACGAGGATGTCACTTTCGGTGTCCTCAATGCCCTGCGCCGTCTGGAGAAAATGACCGGTGAGACCCTCGTAGCTGACGGCAAGCCAAGCGTCACCTGCCTTTCGACCTCCAGCGCCGGGGGAGGTCTTGCTATCGTCGTGGCGGGTCTCATGCGCGACGTCACCACCAGAAGCGCCGAACGGGTGGCCCTCGGGGCGGGATGTGTCATACAGGATATTATCTCGCTCGATGACGGCCGCACGCCCTACAAAAAGGTCGAGGTGCTCAAAACCCTCCGGCCCGATATGCTCCTGCTGGCGGGCGGGTTCGACGGCGGCGCCATGCATGGGCCGGTATTCCTCGCCGAATTGATAAATCAATCGAATCTGCGCCCCAAACTCAGCGACACCATGAAACTGCCGGTCATTTTCGCCGGCAATGTCGATGTCACCGAATACGCCCGGGAGATCCTTGCCGACCGCTTCATGTTCACCTCGGTGCCGAATATACGTCCCGAGAGCAACCGCGAAAATCTCGATGACGCCCGGCGCGAGATCCATGACCTGTTTATGGATCACGTCATGTCGCGCGCCCCCGGCTACGACAAGTATCGCGAGTGGATCAGCTCCCAGCTTCTGCCGACACCGGCTGCGGTGGGGAAGATCCTCGCCCTCGCCTCGCGCGATATGAAATCGAAAATTATGGCCGTTGATATCGGCGGTGCCACCACCGATGTCTTCACCGCCGAGAAGGGGGAGGTGTTTCGCACCGTCAGCGCCAATCTCGGCATGAGCTACAGCATTTTAAACGTCGTGAAACAGGCGGGCCTGAAGCCCCT
>CAZVUZ010000200.1:0-2415 GCA_964630485.1 uncultured Ignavibacteriales bacterium | reverse complement strand
GACGCTCGCGGGAGGCCGTCGCAGGGAGCGGCGGGTTTCATGCTCCCGGACGACTTCGAGCCGCAAACACGAACCGATCTTATCTCCGGCGAACAGCGCCGCCACACCGGCGAGATCCGCATAACGCGCGAACTGGCCGTCCCCGGCGAGGTGCTGGTGTCGGTTGGTGATGCCGTTGCACCCGAGGCCATCGTGGCCAAAAGCACGCGGTCTTTCCTGAGACCCTTCTTCCTGAGAATTACGGGTACGCTCGGTATCGCGCCGGAGCGGCTGGGCGAGGTTTTTGACCGGAAGGTGGGCGACCCCGTGAAGATCGGAGAGATCCTTGCGGAGGTTCGACCGAACATGCTCGAGTACAAGGCCTTTCGTTCGCCGGTGGCGGGGACGGTGGAGAAGATTCTGCCCAATGGCACGGTCGTGGTCCGCGAGGACCTCGAGTATACCGGCCGGCACGTGACGGTCAAGATGGCCGAGGATCTCCAGATCAGCCCGGGGCACCTCGGACCCTACCTGCAATGCGAGGTGGGTCAGGAGGTCGACCAGGGGCAATGGCTGGCGGCCATGACGACCAGGCGGCGTTACAGCGTCTCGCCGATACGCGGAAAGATCAAGGATCTCAGCCTCGAATACGGCGTGGCGGTGATCGAACCGCTGTTGGAAGAACTCCAGGTCGATGCCTGGGTGCCGGGTGAGGTGACCGAGGTGACCGAGAAGGGCTGTGTGGTAAATTGCACCGGCACGGATCTTACCGGCGCGTGGGGTATCGGCGGTGAAGCTTTCGGCAAACTTGCCTGGGATCACGTAGTGGAAAGTGGCATTATCGCCATGGACACGGTGTCTGCCGGGGAACTGGCGCAGTTGATCGAAGCCGGGGTGCGCGGTTTGGTGGTGGGCAGTATTCATCTGGATCTGGTGCATGATTCGCCGCCGGAGTTTCCGGTGATTGTCATGGAGTCATTTGGAGCGCGGCCGCTTTCGGGGGAGATCCGTGGGGTCTTTGAGGCTCATGACGGGGGTCATGTATCGATCAGCGCGCATACGCAACTTCGTGCCGGTGTCATCCGCCCCCGGGTGGTGCTGGTGGCGGGGTAGAGGGGATCTATGGGGAGTTGTAAATACTACTATAGCTGGTTAATCTCTCTTTGCAACTGAAGAACAGATTCCAAAATCTCGTCAAAAGTGGGAGTGTCACCGAAGATCATGATCTGCATATCTTCGTAGTCCTTTGTCAGAGACTTCAAGACGTGTTTGGGTGGATATAATTTCAGGGTTTTAGGTACAGCTAAATCATAGCGCGCCCACTTCTGATAGTAGAACTTCTTTTTGAATTCAACCACCTTCTCAAGCAGGGATAAATCTCGAAACGCGCTTTGCTTGATGCTTGATTTTGCGAGCATCATCATGTCGTAGTAATGGCGGGAGTATCTATCCTTTGCTGCTTTAGTCTCGTTGCGATGAGCTTCCACGTGCAGGATTGTGACCTTTTCCCAAAATGTCCTTTCCGCCTTGATTGCAGAGACCCTCACTTTCGCTGACTGGAACTTACCAGGAAGGAAATCGGCTGCATACGGAGTGATTACATAACTTCCATGCGGCTCCCAAGCCGCCAACGGCCCTGTTTCCAACAAGATCTCAGGGCGAACATATGTTTCCTCAAACGAAGCCGGATAATTAATCCTAATAGTCAGTTCCTCTTGGCTGTCAATTGTTGCTTCACAAAAGGGTGCCAAGCGGGTCTTGAGTATGGGGACAAAAGACTCCTCCAAGTACGCTTGAGCCGCCGCATTGATCTTGCTGTTAAACTTGGACTGTTGCGTGTTGGAGCGATCCCTGTGAGGAGGTTCATCTGTAAATTGGGACCAATCGAGGATAAGATCGATATCTTCGGAAAACCTCTTAATGATGCCAAATATCTTCGATAATGTGGTGCCACCTTTGAACAATATTTTGCTCTTGAGTGCATCGGTAGTAAACAACTCTCTCAATGTCCAACAGACCCAAAAATCCTTCTCAACAAGTGCGGCCGGTATGCCGCTTTTCGTTTCGGTAGCTGAGAAGAGGTCGCGTCGATCGTCTGGAGATAGTGATGCTATCTTGTCCATTTAGTCTTCCCTACAGACCTTTCTTATTGAATCATATATCCAGCCGGAGACTGTCCCTGTGTCCTTGAGAATGGAAGATCGGAGAGAAGGATCAAGCCAGCGGCGCATCTTGCTGATCGTCTCGTGAGAAATCCGCTCTTTCCCTAGCGATCTTAGCGCTTGGACAATGACCGCGCTTTCGTGATACTTAAAACCGATTTCTTTTGTTCTCGACCCTCTAAATATCAAGCTTACCCTTCCGACCTTCCCCCGCACCACCATCGGGCAGGCCGGACTGGCGGTGTCCGCCATGGCCGCCCCGCTTCGCCAGGCC
>CAZVUZ010000199.1:0-5430 GCA_964630485.1 uncultured Ignavibacteriales bacterium | reverse complement strand
CTTTATGTCCAGACCGATTACGGCAGTAGTCCCGAGATCGAATACAGCATGCCGGGCGACATTTACTTCGGTTGCCTGAACGGTACCTACAACTACGATGGCGACAGTTACTGGGGTGAGCCCAATGACGGTGACGGCGGAGGGGATGTCGGCCTCGTGGCCGAGGTGTACGTCGGCCGCGCCTAGGTTGAGAACACTACCGAGGCAACGCGTTTCGTCGACAAGACAATCTGGTACCTTTCGGGTCAGCATGGTCAGCCACAGAAAGCACTCCTGGTCGGTGAATACCTCGGCTTCGGCGGAATTGCCGACTATGCCGCGGCTACCCTCGAACAGCTCGAGGACGGTTCTTCGGCCGACGGGTATACGACCATCGGAATCCCGACCTCGGATTATGTAATAGACGAACTCTTCGATCGCGACTGGTCCGGCAATGACTGGCCCCAGTCGGAACTTGTTTCGCGCATTAACGCCGGGGTGCACATTCTCAATCATCTTGGTCACGGCAGCCCGGATTATGCCATGAAGCTGTACAATTCCGACGTCACCAACCAGATATTCAATACCGATTTGTGTTTCGTATATTCGCAAACCTGTCTGGCCGGCCATTTCGACGGCACCGATTGCTGGGCGGAAACGATGAATATCAAGAAGGACGAGGGCGCTTTTGCGGTGATCATGAACGCCCGGTACGGTTTTGGTGAATACTCCAGCACCGACGGCGCGTCACAGCGCTTTAACCGCGAATTCTGGGACGCCGTGTTCAATCCGGCCGAGAGTAAGCCGGAAATTGGTCGCGCCAATCACGACTCCAAGGAGGACAATCTCTACCGAATCAGCGATGCCTGTATGCGTTGGTGCTATTACGAGATCAACCTCTTTGGCGACCCGACCGTGGCCTTCAGAGGTGTGGCCGCTCTGGAGTTCGCCTATCCCGGCGGCATTCCCGAGTCGGTTTACCCCGGTCAGCCCAACACCGTGGCGGTGACCGTAACCGGCGTCGGTGACGGCACCCCGGCTGCAGGCAGCGGGAAGGTGCACTATTCGATAAACGGCGGCGCTTATCAGACGGATCTCATGACGGAAATATCAGCCGGGCAGTATGAAGCAACCCTGCCGGCCATTTCCTGCGGTGACGCTATCAGTTTCTATTTCAGCGCGGAGGAGATCACCACCGGCGAATTCTTCGATCCCGATCCGAGCCACGCCTTTGTGGCCCAGGCGGCAACGGCGGTCACGGTGGCGTTCGAAGACGATTTTGAGACAGATAAGGGCTGGACGGTTTCGACGACAGCGCTCGACGGTCCCTGGGACCGCGGTGTTCCGGTTGGTCTTGGGGAGAGGGGTGACCCGGCCAATGACTTTGACGGTTCCGGCCAATGCTACCTGACGGATAACGTCTACGGTAATTCCGATATCGATGACGGTACGACAATTCTCACGTCGCCGACTTTCGATGCCACCGGAGGCGAGGCGCTGGTCCACTATGCCCGCTGGTATTCAAACAATTTCGGCAATGACCCCTATAACGATTCTATGATGGTCTACATATCCAACGACAACGGGTCTTCATGGCAGGTTGCGGAAGTAGTCGGCCCAACCCTGGACGCGGCCGGCGGTTGGGTGGAGGTCAGCTTCTGGGTGACGGATGTCCTGCCCGCTACGACGCAGATGAAGATGCGTTTCGAGGCCTCCGATCTCGGCGATGGCTCAGTTGTGGAGGCGGCCGTGGACGATTTCTCGGTCACCGTCTACGAATGCGACCAGAACATGCCCAACATTACCACCACGACGGTCCCGGATTGGACCGCGGGCTATCCTTACTCATTCCAGATGGAAGCCTCCGGCGGTACCGGGCTGCTGACCTGGACGGACCGCGACGGCGACCTTGCTGGGACCGGACTGAGCCTGTCCACATCCGGATTGATATCCGGCACGGTGGCGGCCGCCGGGCCGATCTCCTTTACGGCGCTGATAACGGATGAATCCAGCCAGACCGATGAGCAAGGATATTCCTTCACCATCAATGGTCCGGTGCAGATCAGCACGACATCTATTCCCGATCGGACGGCCGGTGTGGTCTATTCGCAAACTCTCGTCGGTTCGGGCGGGACGGGAACGTTGACCTGGACCGACAAAAACGGTGACCTGGCCGGGACAGGCCTTGCGCTGTCGCCAACCGGTGTTCTTTCGGGCACACCGACAGCCGGGCCGGTGAGTTTTACTGCTCAGGCTTCGGATCAGGTTGGCGCAACCGAGGAGCAGGCTCTTTCCTGCACCATCAGTCCCGCCCTTGACATAACGACGGCGACACTTCCCGATGCGGTCGTTGGCATGATCTACAACGAGCAGTTGCTTTCCACCGGCGGCACCGGGACGATCACCTGGACCGACAAGTACTCCAACCTTGCCGGTACAGGGCTGATCCTTTCGTCGTCGGGGCTGCTGTCGGGGACACCGAGTTCCGAGGGAACGATAAACTTCACGGCTCGGGTTGTCGATGAGGGCGGCGGCAGCGATGAGACGCCGTTTGCCGTCGATGTGAATTTCGTCTTGCAGATAACGACCGAGACGCTTCCCGAGTGGACCGTCGGCTGTGTCTACTCCCACGAACTGACCGCCGGCGGCGGCAGTGGCGTCCTGACCTGGATCGATAAGAACGGCGACCTTGACGGTACCGGTTTGAGCCTGAGCAACGCCGGTGTTCTCTCTGGTACGCCTCTGGCGGCGGGCGAGATTAATTTTACCGCCGAGGTAACCGACGAACTGAGCGGCGTTGATGAAAAGGCCCTGGCGCTCACGATTAACGCGGTGGTGGTCATTATGACCGAGAGCCTGCCCGATTGGACCGCCGGCGTCGCGTACTCGCAACAGCTCACCTGTAACAACGGTACGGGGGAGATGACCTGGACGGATCTCAATGGCGACCTTGAGGGCACCGGACTGACCCTGAGTACGGCCGGACTGGTCGAAGGAATTCCATCGGCATCACCGATCAGCTTCACGGCTCGCGTGACTGATGATGCCGGCTCGACCGACGACCATATCTATGCCATGACCATCAGTGATGCTGTCGCCATCGTCTCTGTCGAATTGCCGGAAGGCACCGAAGGGGAGGCATATTCTCAGCAACTGACGGCGTCCGGCGGTACCGGAGATCTGACCTGGATCGATTTCGGCAATGATCTCGAAGGCAGTGGCCTGGCTCTTTCAACGGAGGGTCTTCTCTCGGGTACGCCGCTGGCGGAGATGAGTCTTAGTCTCACAGCTCGCGCGACAGATGCCGTGGGCGGATTTGACGAACATGTCTTTGCGCTCGAAATCGGGCCGTCATTTATTTGCGGCGACGTGGATAATAGCGGGGGCGTACTCGATATCTCGGATCTTGTCTACCTGGTTGAGTATATGTTTACCAACGGTCCCGAGCCGCCGATAATGGATGCGGCCGATGTTGATGCCGACGGGGAAATATCGGTGAGCGACCTCGTGGCGCTGGTCGATTTCATGTTCGGCGAAGGCCCGCCGCTGGTCTGTCCGTAAGTTTAATTAGACCATTCAAGTTCTCTGGGGCGAGCTGCGAAACGCGGCTCGCCCCTTCTTTATGAAACTCCGCCCCGGATGACCAGGTGAGTTTTTTATGGACGATTCGGGAAAATCTCCTATATTGAGGAGTGTAAGATTTCCGGATGGCAAGCGACTTACTTCATATAACGATCGGTTTGTTCCGGTCGCTAATCTTTGAGCAAAATCAAATGTTTCCACGTGGTTCTCCGGGTAATCTTCGCAGTGCAGAGAGGTATGCATGCTACTAATTAACCAGTTTGTTCCAGACTTTTGGCTGGGCTGGACATGGCCCTTGTTGCTGGCCCTCATCGGGCTGGTACTAACGACCATGATCCGCGTTCAGTTGATCAGCAAGGCTGTTGTCGCCCTCCAGGATGCTCCGGGGAGACTAGACTGACACCACACGATCTATTACCAGGCCAACGGAGGCTAAAACGGAGAGCACAAAATGACAAAGACAAGTGATAGTACGAGAATGCTTTATGGGTCCATCGCGACATTGCTGTTGCTGGTGATCTTGATGCCGGCGGTAGCCATTGGCGCAGGTGACCAAATCACCCTCAATTACGACTTCACACAACCGCAAATCGAGCCGGTAACCATCGGCGGACAAGTCTATGATCGGGTGACGATTAATGGCCTTTCGAACACCGGACAACCGGGTGAGCCATCTTTGCCCGCCCTGGGAACGCAAATCCTGCTCCCACCCGGATGCGAAGTGCAGAACGTGGAAATCACTGCCGAGGGAAGGGTCCTTTTGGGGAGCGATATTGTGGTAGAACCGGTCGGCCTGCCTTACATACTATCCCGGGGGCCGTCGGCGCAGAATTTGCCCGAACCGAATCCGGCGATCTACTCCTCGACGGCGCCATTTCCCGCACAGAATTTTGCGAATGTCGGTTCTTACGGGTTTCGCGGCTACCGCGTACTCGTCCTCCGGTTATTACCTGTCGAATATGTGCCGGCAACCGGAGAGGTAGCTTACTACTCGAGCCTTAAGGTGATCGTCCACACGACCCCGAACGGAGCCGTCTCGGAACTATTCCGGGGCTTGCCCGAAGATGAACAGGCTGTTGAAGCCAGGGTGGACAATCCCACGGTGGCCGCTGAATATGCCGTGGCCAATATGCGCACCGCGCGCGCGTACGATATGCTTATCCTGACTGAGGCCTCGCTGGCTCAATACTTTCAGCCGCTGAAGGACTATCACGATACAACCGGCATATTGACTGAGATTCACACGCTTGATGATGTTGGCAGTTTCGACCCGGCCGACATTCGTGCCTATATAACCGACCGCTATATCAACGACGGTATTCAGTATGTGCTTATCGGGGCCGACGACAACATCATTCCGGCTCTTGACCTCTATGTCGTTTCCTGGATCGGTGACGGCGCCGAAACAGAGACTGCGATGCCGGGCGATATCTACTACGCCTGTCTCGACGGAACCTACAATTTTGATGGCGATGCCTACTCCGGCGAGCCCAATGACGGTGAGGGCGGGGGAGATGTCGACCTGGTCGCTGAGGTCGCTGTTGGCCGCGCCCCGGTCGGGTCGGCTACCGAGGCGGCCATGTTCGTCGCCAAGACATTGGCCTATGCCGGTTCCGATGATGCCTATTTGAACAAAGTGCTGATGTGCGGTGAGTATCTCGGATTTGGCGGCGTGTCCGACTATGCCGGAAACATGATGGATGAGATGGTTGACGGCTCAAGCGCCGGCGGCTATACCACCACCGGTATCCCGTCCGATGTCTACGAGATCGATTACCTTTACGATCGCGACTACGCGGGGAATGACTGGCCACTCACGGCCCTGACCAACAAGATGTACAGCGGTCTGCACATCATCAACCACCTCGG
>CAZVUZ010000198.1:0-5471 GCA_964630485.1 uncultured Ignavibacteriales bacterium | reverse complement strand
CGGGCGGAGGTGATCTACCAGCACGGCGAGGTGGCGGTACCGAAGGAAGCCCTGGTGCGGGGAGTGTCAAAGGTCCTGGTTCCCGATCGGGCGGCGGGGGAGGCCTTCGCTGGTGCCGGTTACGCCGATGATGACGTTATCATTACCGGATTGTGCGTGGAACCCGCCCTCGTAAAGCAGGCGTCTGATGCCTTCCGTCTCAGGCGCGAACGACTGGAGAGCGGTGGTCCCTTGACCGGGGCCTATTTCAGTTCCGGGGCGGAGCCGAAACCACACCTCAACCAGCTTCTGGATGCCGCCGTTGCGGCGGTGCGTTCCGGTGACCGGGCGATTATTTTTGCCCGCCAGGGAAGTAACCTGGCGCGACGCGCCTTCGAGACCATTGTTCGCTACGGCCTCGAATCGGCGCTGGTGGATAGGCGCGGTCCGTTCCCGGGAGAACTGCCGCCGGTGATGGTGGTGACATATACCACCCGTCGTGAAGAAGCGGCCTTCACGGCCCAGCTCTTTGCCCGCTTTGACTACTTCGTGGCCCCGGCCCACGAACGCACCAACTGGGGGCTTGGGCTGGGACTGCCCATGTTTCTGCTGGGACCGGATATCGGTTCGTTCGCCGCGCTCAACCGCCGGCGTCTGGAGGAGGCGGGAGTGGCGCGCGGTGTCGATGGGTTATCTTCGGCCAAAAGGTTCGGGGAGATGATCGCCGGTCTCGGTAATGATGGCGAGCTCCTGAGAATGGCCGAAGCGGGCTGGGAGAGATTGCCCATCGACGGCTTTCAAAAGATAGCCGGGTTCTTGACCGCGAAGTATTCGCCAAAAGTGAGATAGTGGTCATGGGTCCCCGCATGGCTTTGCCACCGCCCAATCTTTGAGCTTGTCACATCCGCGCGATGGCGTATATTGGAAAGAATGTTGCATCGCACTTTCCAGTTTCTCCGCCAATTCGATCGCAATCTGTGGGTTCTGTCGATGGGGTGGTTTGTCGGGGCTCTTGGGTTCTCGGCCTCCATGCCCTTTGTCTCGATTTATTTCCATGCCGAATACGGGATGTCGATAACGGAGATCGGTGTGTTCTTCGGTGCCCTCGCGATTGTCCGCTCGGCTTTTCAGCTTTTCGGGGGCGAAATTTCCGACCGCGTATCGCGAAAATCAATGTTGGTGCACACCCAGCTCTGGCGCGGTCTGTCGTTTTTCGTGCTGGCGCTGGCCCTGTATGCCAAGGCCGGTTTCTGGCCGGTGGCCACGATTCTGTTGATCAATGCCGTGTTCGGGGCGATGTTTCACCCGGTGGCCAACGCCCTCGTGTCGGACGTCGTGCCGCGCGAGAAACGCCTCGACGGTTATGCGATTACCCGTTCGGCGGGCAACCTCGGCTGGGCGGTCGGTCCCGCCCTGGGTGGTTTTCTGGCGACATCGTCATACGGACTGCTGTTCATGATTTCGGCCGTGGTCACGGTCATATCGGGGATTGTTTTCTGGACGCTGCTTAAGATGCCCGCCGTCGAGTCAACGCTTGACCGCTTTAAGCCCTCCGATCTGCTGGCAATCAGAAAGGATCCCATCCTCGCCCGTCACTCGCTTCTCATCTTCTTGCTGTACCTGGTCGTGGCTCAGCTAATCGTCCCCTTTTCGGTGTATTCGGTGGAGATAGTGGGTATAACGAAGGCTCAATTGGGATCTCTCTATACCATCAACGGTTTGTTGGTAGTGGCCCTGCAAATACCGGTTACGCGATTGCTGGCGAAATTCAAGCTCTCGACGCAGTTGGCCACGGGCGCTTTTTTCTACGCAGTCGGTTACGGCATGGTCGGGTTACTGGTCGGTTTCAAGTTCTTTGTGATTGCCCTTGTTGTCGTCACGGTCGGTGAGGTGATAATGTCCCCGCCTTCATTGACTCTTACTTCGCGGCTGGCCCCGGAGGGCCGTATGGGACGCTACATGGGTATCTTCAGTTTCTTTGTGGCCGGGGGATGGTCGCTCGGGCCTCTGTTCGGGGGAGTCGTACTCGATCACTTCGGTTACTCGCCGGCCCTGGCCTGGATGCTGATTTCGTCACTGGCCGCCGTCGCCGGACTGGGCTACCTTTTAAGCCGCAAGAAGTTTGCTCACGTTGATCATGAGGATGCCGGCGCCGCGACTATTTGATGATTACGAACTTGCCAATCTGCGTGTCCAGCTCGGATTCTATTACGAAATAATACAGTCCGCTGACCACCGCCTGGGTGTTGCGGGTAATCAGGTTCCAGTCCTCGTGCATAGCGGTTGGATCGGAAGGGTCCTTGTCATGTTCGATCTGACGAATCAGGTCGCCGTCAAGGCTGTAAATACTGATAGTGCATTTTGGGGGTAGATTCGAAAAGTGCAGAAGGTGCGATCGAGCCGTGGCCTGGGATCCGTCACGGTTCTCGAAGCCGTTGTCGATGTAGCCGCCGTCCAGACGATAGGGGTTCGGGTAAACGAAGGCTTCAAGGTTGTCTGATACGACATCCGGGGCCGAAGTCTGAGGAAAGGCAACTTCAAGATTGTAAGTGACACTGCTCTCCAGGGCCGGAAGTCCCGTTTTCGGGGAGCCGTAGTCGAAAGCCGTGACATTGACCCAGTAAGGAACCGTAGCGAGGAGGTCATCGATGACGATCTCGTACTCGAAATATCTGAGGTAGCCGTCATCGGTAAGCTCGTCGGAGCGGGCCGAGTCCGGGAAGAGACTGCTGGGATAAGGCTGATGCGGGAAACGCTTGCGGATGGGGGTATCAACCCCCAACTCGGAGACATTGTTGTCCTGGGCCACGAAGTAGAAGGTCGATTCCGGAAACTCGGGGTGAATGTAGGGAGAAGACCGGGTGAAGCGCAGGGGATCGAAAGTTTCGTCATTGCATGAGTCGGCGTAGAGGCATCGCAGTTCTTCGAGAGTGAAAGGGGAATCCATCAGCTGGTAGGCATCGCTGCGATAGACCATCTTGTTGTAGTCTTGCAGATCATAGGACGCCATCAGGCTGAAACTGGTGGTGCGATCGTCACGGCCCAAATAAACGCGATAACCCTCGAAGTCGTTTTCGCGGGAAAAGATATCGCGGCTGGTCTCGGAACGTTGTCCGTTGAAACGAATGGTCAATTTCTGCGGTGATGTCTGAACCCAGAAATCCGGCGGCGGCGGGGGACCGGCGCCGACAAAGTCCGGGATACCGTCACCCTCGTAATAGAAGGTGTCGGGAACGAGGTACTCCCAACCCGGTATGGTGGTGTCCCGGCCGTCAATTATGGTATCGATGAAGGTCGGTGCCGAATCGTTGTAGATAACCCGGAACTTGCCGGCATAGCCATCGCTGTCGGAGTCGACACCGGGGTTGTCATATACCCATGAAGCCCAGCGGGAGTTGGCGGCGAGGTCCGAAAAATCAAGGGATTGATAATATATGTCGGGGTTGAGTGGGTCGAACTTCTCCTCGAAATCGGTCGCGCGAACATGGAAGTCGGAACCACCCAGCCAGGCAAATGAAATCGGCAGTTTTTGACCCGGGTGGACATCGAAAGGCCCGAAGGAGAGCAGGTAACGGCAGTCATAGCCCTGGGCGTATTCGGCGGCATCCTCGGGCGGCGGCATCCAGCCCTGCTCACTCTTGTTCAGGGCCGTGTAAATAAGGTCGTAGTCGAATTCCTCATGAGACAGCATGTAGTACTTGTTGCGGTCCCCCTGGGGGGTACCCAGGCGACCTTCAAAAGATCGGAAAGGATCCTCTTCGGTGCCCAGTCGCCGAGGTCCGAAATCGCGCGAGGCGTTGGAATAGTTTATTATCCACCAGTTGAACGAGTAGGTAAGTGAATCCGAGGGCGTGCGGACCACCCGGACCCCGACGGCGCTTTGCGTCGAGCGATAATCCCAGGCGCCGGCCTCCGGGTCGCCGTCGTTGTCGGCATGGTAGGCCACATTGATAGTATCCAGAAAGCGATCATCCTCGGGCGCAGGGTGGGTGCGGTAGAACCCGACGATGTCATCGTTCCAGCCTTCGGGACTATTGCGCGACGTATGCCAGACATCGCCATCGACCCATATCCCGAGGTAGACGTCCTCAAGCAGCTTGGTCCCTATATTCTCCACCTGGTAGTCGAAGAGAATGAAGTCCTCGGCATAGGAATAACTCCAGGCCATGGATCGCTGGGTAACCTTGATGTTCAACGGGCGGTGGGCACGCTTGTCGGTATTGTCCTGGTTGACGTAATTGGGGTCGGTGAGGGTGTCGGCGTATTCGCAGATGATATCTTCCTCGGACAGCGCCTCGGGATGATAGAAGGCGCTGTTGGCGTCGATCGATCGGTATTCAAACTCGCCGAAAGGCAGCTGGTCGGGCCAGAATTCCTGGGTCACGTAAAAGTCTTCATCGCCGACGCTGACGAGTGTGTCCCGGCCGACCACGGCGCCGATCCAGATGGCCGCCACCCAAAGGTAAACCAGGTCGGAGTTCTTGGGAAATATGCACGAGGGTATGGGGTCGCCGGTGAACGGATCCGGGATGGATCGGCCGTAGGTTCCGAAAGTGCCATTATTGGCGATAGCCAGCTGGATATTGCCTCGGCTGTGTCCGGTGAAAAGAATGTCGAGCTGGGCGGCGCCGCCCGTGGGATTCTCGTCAAAGAACCGCGACGGCAGGCCGGTTTTGGGATTCACACCCCGCGCCTGCAGATTGACGGCAGTTGTGATCAGCAGGCATGTGTACAGCAGAAGTCTCGTGAGGTAATGTCCGCGATCGAAAATTGAGTACATAAATGCAATTCTCACATAATGATGGCGAACTTGCCCAGCTGAGTATTTCCGCTTTCGTCCTCCACCGTATAGTAATACAGGCCTGACACGACGGCCTGGGTGTTGCGGGTTATCAGGTTCCAGGTCTCGTGCGAGGCCTCGGGATCGTCAACCGCCTTGTCGTGGTTGATCTCGCGCACGAGGTCGCCATCAAGCGTGAATATGCTAATTGTTGCTTTTGGCGGCAGGTTGGCAAAGTGCAGTTCGCGGGTCCGGTCGGGAGGACGGTCGGATTCAGTCCGAGCCTCGAATCCGTTTGCTCGGTTGTCGTCCGACGCCAGATAGGGATTGGGATAGACTATGACCTTGAGGTTCTTGTCCCGGGCTTCCTCCCACCCCGGCTGCGGATAGGCCACCTTGACGCCCGTGGTGACTGAGGTCTCCAGAGATTCCAAACCCGACTCGGGGGACCCGAAATCGAAGGCTGTTACATTGATATAAAAGGGTACCGTGGCCAGCAGGCCTTCGACAGTCACCTCATACTCGAAGTACTTGAAATAGCCGTCTTCGGTCAGTTCCCCGACCTCGGCCGAGTCCGGGTTCAGCGTGCTCGGATAGGGCGCCTCCGGGTAAATCTTCCTTATGGGTGTGTTCACCCCGAGATTGGAGACATTATAATCCTGCGGAGCAAAATAGAACAGTGAGTCTTCGGGGAAATCAGGGTCTACAAAGG
>CAZVUZ010000197.1:0-5594 GCA_964630485.1 uncultured Ignavibacteriales bacterium | reverse complement strand
TAATGCGGAAGGCGGGACTTGAACCCGCATGACTTTCGCCACTACCCCCTCAAGATAGCGTGTCTACCTGTTCCACCACTTCCGCAATAAAACTTTCAAAGATCCATCCACAGGGTCCATAACCGAGTCGGTTTGAGATCCCTGCAAATCTGCAAAAGGCAGCTTCGCGGCCTCAGTTGCCGGTGTCGGAAGGCTCCGCGGTCGGCGCCGATTCCTGCAACAGGTCAAGGACCTGCTGGGAGGTGTCACCCGTCTGCTGCTGCTGCGCTTCCTGCTGACGCCGCATGGCTTCTTCCATGTCGGCCTGCGCCTGACGAGTCACGGCCGATTCCTGCGTACCTACCTCGGCCTGGCCGCCACGGCCACCGGCCGACATAAACGCCAGGGCGCCGCAGTTGAGCATGAATACGACGGCCAGGACAGTGGTTGCTCGCGACAAAAACGAGGCCGCCCCGCGACCGCCAAAAACAGCGCCGCCGATACCGCCGCCACCGCCAAATGCCGAGCCGGCTAGTCCTTCACCCTTACTGGCCTGTAACAGAACGACCAGGATCAGGGCGATGCATACCAACACGTGAAATACTACCCAGGAAACAAACAAAGATTATACCTCCAATTAAACGGCCTTAATAATCCCGATAAAGCTCTCAGCCTTCAGCGCCGCGCCTCCGATGAGACCGCCGTCGATATCCGGCTGACCGAACAGGCCCGAGGCGTTGTCCGGTTTGACGGAGCCGCCGTAAAGTATCGGCACGGCCTCCGCCGCTTCGGCGTCAACCGCGACCACCCGGCCGCGAATGAACGCGTGAACCTCCTGAGCCATTTCCGGCGTGGCAGTTTTGCCGGTGCCGATGGCCCAAACCGGCTCATAAGCAATCACCGACCTCTTAACAAGGTCGGCCGTGAACCCCGAGAGGACGCCGTCGATCTGTTTTCCAATCACGGCTTCGGTCCGGCCCGCCTCTCTCTGATCGAGAGTTTCCCCAACACAAATTATCGGGGTCAGTCCGGCCGCTAAAGCCGCCCGGGCTTTGGCATTAACCATCTGATCTGACTCAGCATGGTATTGCCTTCTCTCAGAGTGGCCCAGTATAACATATGTCGCTCCGGCTGTCAAGAGCATCGAAGTCGATATCTCGCCGGTAAAAGCACCCTTCTCATGCTCTGACATGTCCTGGGCGCCGACAGCGATGTGACTGCCTTTCAACAGCTTCGAGGCGGTCGTGAGCGACGTATACGGTGGGCAGACGATGACCGTAACCTTCGGGTTCTTGGATTCGCCGTCGAGGAGCGCGTTAATCAGCGTTTCGGTCTCGTCGATAGTGCCGTTTAATTTCCAGTTACCGGCAACGATTATGGGCCGCATGCTACACCGCCTTTACGGTTGCACGATCGGTTAAAGCGACTACGCCCGGAAGGTCCTTGCCTTCGAGGAATTCCAGGGAAGCGCCGCCGCCGGTCGAAATGTGAGTCAGTTTGTCGTCGAGTCCGGCTTTGCCCACGGCCGCGGCCGAGTCGCCGCCGCCGACAATCGTGGTGGCGCCGCCGCCGGTAAGGTCGGCCAGAAGCCGCACCATGGCGAAAGTGCCCTCGGCGAAGGGTTTGCTCTCGAATACGCCCATGGGTCCGTTCCAGACAACCGTGCGCGCATCGGCGAGCTTATCGCCGAAGAGCTTGATAGTCGCCGGACCGATATCGAGGCCCTTCATGCCCTCGGGAATCTTGTCGATATCAACCACCCGGGTGGCGGCATCATCGGAGATCTCCGTGGCAACTACGGCGTCCACGGGGAAAACCAGTTCGGCGCGGGAATTCTTGAACCCGGCCACGAGATCCCGGGCCAGTTCGACTTTTTCCTCTTCCAGAAGCGAGTCGCCGATATCATAGCCCATGGCTTTGGCGAAGGTGAAAACCATACCGCCGCCAATGAGCAGTTTATCGACTTTGTCCATCAGGTTCTGGATGACGTCGATTTTACCGGAGATCTTGGCGCCGCCGAGAATGGCCGCGAAGGGACGTTTCGGGTCGGCCAGGGCGTTGCCGAGGTACTCGATTTCCTTTTCCATCAGAAAGCCCGCCAGCGACTGGCTGAAATGCCGGGTGACACCCTCGGTGGAGGCATGCGCCCGGTGGGCCGAGCCAAAGGCGTCATTGACGTAGATATCGGCCAGGGAGGCCAGCTTGGCGGCGAAGTCGGGATCGTTTTTGGTCTCCTGCTCGTGGAATCGCAGATTCTCCAACAGCAGGCAATCGCCGCTTTTCATCCGTCCGACCTTGTTGGAGGCCTCCGGCCCAATGCAGTCTTCGGCGAAGAGGACCTCGCGTCCGAGCAGTTCCGCCAGACGGCGGGCCGCCGGGGCCAGCGACATCTCCGGGACGAATTTCCCCTTGGGACGGCCCAGGTGGGAGCAGGCGATCAGCATTCCGCCGTCATCAAGGATCTTCCGAATAGTCGGCAGGGCGGCCCGGATACGACGGTCGTCGGTGATATTCTGTTTATCATCGAGCGGCACGTTGAAATCGACCCGCAACAATACCCGGCGATCTCGGAAGTTGATGTCGGCGACAGTGACTTTATTCATGGTCAATTCTCTTCTCAGTTTCTTAGAGCATTATCTTCATCATGTCAATCATGCGATTGCAGAAGCCCCACTCGTTGTCATACCAGCTGAACACCTTCACCAGGTTGCCCTGGGTGTAGGTCATGCCGGAATCGAAAACACTGCCGTGGGGGTTGCCGACGACGTCGCAGGAGACGATAGGATCCTCACAGTATTCGAGGGCGTCCTTGAGTCCCTTCGTGGCGGCGGCTTTCTTCATGGCGGCATTGACCTGTTCGACGGTGACTTCCTTTTCAGTGATGACCGTGAGATCCACTATCGAACCGTCGGGTGTTGGGACGCGTATGGCACAGCCGTCGAGCTTACCGGTCAGTTCCGGGATGACCTCGGCGATGGCCTTGGCGGCGCCGGTGGTGGTCGGAATCATCGACAGGGCTGCCGAACGAGCGCGGCGCAGATCCTTGTGCGGGGCGTCGAGAAGTCGCTGGTCGCCGGTGTAGGCGTGGGTGGTGGTCATGAAGCCCTTGACGATGCCGAAGTTGTCCAGGAGCACCTTGGCCACGGGGGCGAGGCAATTGGTGGTGCATGACCCGATGGATATCACATGGTGTTTCGTTTTGTCATAGAGGTCGGCGTTGATGCCGGGGATAAAGGTGCCGTCATGGCCTTTGGCGGGGGCGGAGATGACCACCTTTTTGGCGCCGGCGGCGATATGCTTCTCGGCGTCTTCCTTTTTCCGGAAGAGACCGGTGCATTCGAGAACGATATCGGCTCCCAGCTTCTTCCAGGGCAGTTTGCCGGGATCGCGTTCGGCCGTGATCGGTATTTTCTTGCCGTCGATAACCAGGTTGTTGCCGTCGGCGGTGACATCGCCCGGGTAGCGGCCGTGCACGGAGTCATATTTCAAGAGATGTGCCAGGGTTTTGGCGTCGGTGATGTCGTTGATACCGACGAATTCGATGTCCGTACCGCGAGCGGCCTTGAATACCAGCCGTCCGATGCGACCAAATCCGTTGATCCCTACTTTCATGATTTCCTCCATAAAATCAGCTTTGCTGATAAATTGATAATTAACGTTTTCGTCAGCGCAGAAACATATATTTCACACCTACGCTGATTGCAATAGCGTCGTAGCTATCTATTGTCAAGAGTGTTTTCGAGAAATTAATGGGCATATACTTGAAATTCAGGTCAACCCCGATGGAGTTCGAGATGGGCCAGTCGAATCCGCCGCCAACAACGTAGTTGAAATCGGTGCCGGATTCCTCTTCCCAGTTGGAATAGTAATAGCTGGCATTGGTGAACTGGACCGTTCGCCGGCCGTAAAAAAGGCCGCCGCCGCCCGTCAGGTAAGGTTGCAGGCGAAGGCCGGTGCTGAATAGCGGGTAGAGCTTCAACTGCACCATCATCGGGTAAAGAACGAGGTTGCCGAAATCCTCGGCGCCGCCCTCGGCAATCGTCACCCGTCCGCGGTTCACCGTTCCCAGGGAGATCTCGCCCATGGCCCAGGGGGCTAGGCGATAGGCGAAAAAAGCCTCAAAGTAGAAAGACGTCGATTTGATGTCGGTCTCAAAGGTGCCGGTTTCGTTCACGGTTCCGCCCTCGGGAGCAACATCACCGCGATTGTCCCAGGCGCCGAGCCGCACGCCGGCCTGATGGCGTTCGTTGAAGCCGGGTATTTCGTCATCAGCGACGCCGATGCCGGTTACCCATAAGAGCATGATTGTCGCCGCCAGGCTTAGTATCCATGGCCTTTTCAAGGCTGACCTCCGGTTTCCGGGTGTATGTCTTACCTCACATTAATCGGCAGGGTAGAGAATGATTCTACCGCCGGCGTAATCAAAGAGCACTTTGAAGTTGGCCAACATGCGATTGCCGATATTGCCCGCCAGCTCCTGGGATCCGGCCAGGCCGGCCGATGACTCCGGCAACAGGACGCGGATCGACTGCATCAACACCTCGCCGATCTTGAACGAAGCCGCGAAGGCGTTCTTGCCTCCGATGCTGCCGCCGACCCCGCCGATCGAGGTCGGGTTGTCCCGGACGTCGCTGAGCTTCTCGAGCAGGTTATGCTCCTGGGCGAATCGCTGGTGGACGACCAGTCCGAAAGCGTTCCCCAGGTCGACCACGAAGTCGCCCGGGATACCTAACAACTCCCCTCGGACGGTCGGGATTTTCATGGTGTAGGTGAACTCAATCTCCGACCCGCTGTCGGGGGCAACGAAATCGTCCGGGTTGTAAACTGTCAGGGTGGAATCGGCATAATTTACCAATATTGGGAAGCGCGAAAGAAAGTCGAATCCGAGAACGCCGCCGAAGGGCCGTCCGTCCGGCCCCGGCCCGGATATGTAGTCCATGTCGAGGGTGCCCGCGATTTGGTCGTAAAGGGTCAGGGAGCCAATCGAGACCGAGTCCGTGCGCACCATCTTCACCTCTTCGTAGGCCCCGATTCCTTTGGCCGGAAGGGTGCCGGCCTCTTCGAGTTCAAGAGACTCAATCGCGGGCACGTTGAAGATGTTGGCCGAGGCACCCGAGTCGAGAATCAGCCACACCTTTGTGGTGCCGTTGATAATGACCGGGAGCTTGATATGACCCGCCTCAAAGGCAAACGGGATACTGACCTGTTTGGCGCCGGCCGGGAAATGGAAGTCGCTGCGGTCCTTACCGGGCATCTCGAATATCGACGGATCGAAATCGGCATTAATGATGACGCTGTCGTAAACCATGGCCATAGCGAGCGGGGCGCCGATAGTCTCCATGTGCGAATGAAAGGGCCAGAGCACGCCGTCGATCATACGGAAGTCGCTGTCGACGGTACTCGTCTCAAGTTCGTCGAGACGCCCGAGGGTTAGGTGCCGCCGGCCGGTCTCGATGTCGAAGAGGGTTTCGATAGTGTCGAGGAAAAAGGGGTAGAAAGCGACCCGGTGATATTCTCTACCATCGCGGACTGTCGTCCCCAGGTAGGCCCGGTCGCCGGGTACCCGGTTGGGGAAGAGGTATGCAAAGGAAGTGAAGTAGAGGCCCTTCTGGATC
>CAZVUZ010000196.1:0-5626 GCA_964630485.1 uncultured Ignavibacteriales bacterium | reverse complement strand
AACAAGATGGCGACGATCGGGCGCATGGCCGCCGGGGTGGCTCACGAGATCAACAATCCCATGGCGATAATAAACGAGAAGGCCGGCCTCCTGCGCGACCTGGTGGAGTTCGCCGACGATTTCCCGAACAAGGAGAAGACTTTCGGCCTGGTTGACTCCATACTCAATTCCGTCGATCGCTGTTCGCGGGTAACTCACCGCCTGCTCGGATTCGCCAAACGCATGGAGATACGGCAGGAGTCGGTGAATGTTCCGGAGCTGGTCAAAGAAGTGGTTGGTTTTCAGGGGACCGAGGCCAAGCACCGCAACATCAGAATCGAGTATGATTTCGAGGATGATATGCCCGCCATCGAAAGCGATCGCGGCCAGCTACAACAGGTCCTTTTGAATATAATAACCAACGCCTTTGCGGCCGTAACCGACGGCGGCCTGGTGGAGATTTCGGCTAAACGGCGTGGGCCGGCATCGGTGGCGGTAACCATAGCGGACAGCGGCACCGGCATCTCCAAGGAAAATCTGGCCCACATCTTCGAGCCGTTTTATTCGACCAAGGGGGAGTTCGGTACCGGCCTCGGCCTTTCAATTACCCGCGACATAACCGAGAAACTGGGCGGCGAAATAGAAGTAGAAAGCGAACTGGGTGAGGGAACAACTTTCACCGTGGTGCTGCCTCTTACAAAATCAGAATTCGGGACGTAAAACATGGCCAAATTCAAAGTCCTGCTGGTAGATGACGAGGAAGAACTGGTATCAACATTGGTGGAGCGCCTCGGGTATCGCGATATCCATGCCGACTATGCTCTTGATGGTTATGACGCCATGCTCAAAATGCGGGACACAGATTTTGACGTAGTGGTACTGGATCTCAAGCTTCCGGGTATGAGCGGTGTTGAGGTACTCAAGAAGATCAACGCGGAATACCCCGGCGTGCCCGTTTTAATGATTACCGGTCACGGTACCTCCCATGATCAGGACCACCAGAAACCAGCCGGCGCGGCCGCTTACCTGGTAAAACCAGTTGATATCAACACCCTCATCGCAAAAATGGAAGAGGCGGTTGCACGTCATGAGTGATACGGGACTTCCCGAAAACCCGCATTTACAGCTGTTGCACGAGGGATTGGCCTTCTTCGGGAAAATCACCGCGTCGGTTTCTCACGAGTTGAACAATGTTATTTCTATATCCGACCAGACCACCGGAGTGGTCGAGGACATGATTCTCGGTGTGGATCAGGGTCGGCCGATCAGTGTCGATCGGCTGGAGCAGGCCGTTGGTTCGCTGAAAAAGCAGACCCGGCGCGGGCTGGAGATCATCAAGCGCCTGAATACCTTCGCACACAGCAGTGACATCGACAAACCGCAATTCGATATCAGCGAATCCGTCGCCAATCTCGTCGACCTGAGCCGGCGTCTGGCCGATCTCAAACGAGCCACAATCGAGTTAGAGCCGCCTTCGAAACCGCTTCCCGTCGCGGGAAATTCCTTCCTGGCCCAGGCGGCCATTTTCGAACCCATCCGGCTGGCCCTGGCCGAAGCCCGGGTCGGCGATAAGGTCACCGTCCGATGCGCAGAAACGGCCGGAGGCGTCGAGGTCATTGTCGGCGCTACCGGAAGAACAATGGATCCGGAGCATTTCAACACACCATTGATGCAACTGATGCTTGCCCAGTCGGGAACGAAGGCGACGGTCACGGTCGAAGGTGAAGACGTTCACTGTCATTTCGTCTTCACCGGGGTAAGATAGCCGGATTTAGTATAGAGAGGAAAAAAGCCATGGCGATAGCCAATGTTTTGATTGTCGACGACGAGGTTGAGTTCTCGAGTGTAATTGCCGAACGTCTGCGCAACCGCGATTTCAAGGTGGATACCGCCGAGAACGGGCCCGAAGGCATTGAGATGATCAAAAAGAAATCATACGACGCCGTCGTCCTCGACCTAGCCATGCCCGAGATGGACGGCATCGAGACCATGAAACTCATGCTGGAAATCGATAAGGATCTCCAGTGCATCCTCCTCACCGGTCATGCCACCCTCAACAAGGGAATCGAAGCCATGAAGCTCGGCGCGGTCGACTTTCTCGAGAAACCGGCCGATATCGGAACCCTGGTGGGTATGCTGACCGACGCCCAGCAAAAGCGCATGGAGATCTTCCAGAAAGGTCTGGACGAAAAAATGTCCGATCTCATGAAACGCAAAGGCTGGTAGATCCGACTGCTGATCCCGGGAGAATGTGCGTAATCGCACGGTCTCCCATTCCCACCCATACGCTCCGGGCGGTCAAGTTTACGCCCGAGCGGTCGAAATAAGTAACAACAGAGAGAATGCGAAGACCATGCGATGCGAGCCCTGTCCCGCATCGTCAGCAACAGGTGATAGTTATGCACATTACCGACAATGCCGAAAGAGACAGCCGTTACTACGACGAAATCTATGCCGCCGGCTACAACACCACTAGCTACCAGCCGTTGTATCAACTCGTTCTCGAGGGCATTCACAGGATTGAGGCACCACGGGTACTGGAAATCGGTTGTGGCGTCGGCGATTTAGGGCAGATGATCATTGAGGAGGGCATCCCCTACCGGGGATTCGATTTCAGTGAGGAGGCGGTGAGGTGTTCTCAGCGACTTTGCCCGCAAGGTGATTTTCGTGTAGGTGACGCCTACGATCCGGAAAGCTACCACCCCCACGATTACAATATCGCGGTCGCTCTGGAGGTTCTTGAGCATGTTGATGATCTGCGCATTATCGCCAACCTCCCTTCGGGGGTTAACCTCTTTGCCTCGGTCCCCAACTACAATGACTCTGCCCACCTGCGCATATACGAAGATCAGAACCGGGATATAATCGAACGCTTTCGACCGTATATGAATGTCGTCAACATCGTGCCGATGATCGGGACCAACGACACAGGTGAGAAAAGGACCATCTACACTTTCCACGGCATCAGGAAACCCCGTCAAAAAGTGGCAACGGAGAAACGTCGGATAACGATAACGAATTCGACGGCGGCGACCGAGAACCCTCCCGACGCGAAAATCGGCCGCAACGATCCCTGTCCCTGCGGGAGCGGCAGGAAATACAAGAAATGCTGCATGCCCTGAGATATCCCGACCCCGTGATAGCGGTTGACGAAGTCGGATTTGTGCTTTGATCCAAAATAGTGCCTGACTAACTTGCCTCAGTTGACAGTGGATCCCTATTCCGCACAAATCGTGCAAAAGCATATGGAGTGAAGCTATGCACAGGCTGATGATTGACCTTCCCGATCGCATCGAAACGGAACGCCTTTACCTGCGTCCCTACCGGGCCGGCGACGGCGCCTGGTATTTTGCCGCCGGTCAGAGGAACCGCGAACACCTGGCCCGCTTTGAGGACGACAACGCCATCCTGTCCGCGGCAAACGAACACGAAGCGGAGATCCTCGTCCGCGATCTGGCCGCCGACTGGGTGGCTCGAAAGGTTTTCTTCATGGGCATCTTCGATAAAAACTCCGACAAATTCGTGGGCCAGATTTACATTGGCGTGGGCAACTGGGACATCCCCGAATTTCAAATTGGGTATTTCGCGGATGTCGATAACGAAGGCAAGGGATACGTCAGCGAAGCCGTCACGGCCGTGCTGGACTTTCTCTTTGAGTACTTCAAGGCCCACCGGGTGAGTCTGGAGACAAATGAAATCAATGATCGCAGCCTGCGGGTTGCCGAGCGGTGCGGCTTCCTGAGGGAGGGACTCTTTCGGCAGAACAGGAAAAACCCGGACGGTTCCTTCAGCAACACTCTCTACTACGCTATTCTCCGCAGCGACTGGGAAGCGGGCAAATAGTCCTGAAGCGACCGTGCCTTCGACCGGACACAAGCACGGTTATTCGTCAGATCAGGTCTCAATCGGCGGGCCCAGGCGGGCCTTGAGCCAGGCTATATGCTTCTGGGTACCCTTCAATTTGCGGCTCCATTGGGGATCGGGATTCCGGAAGTAAACATCGTAGCGCAAAGTAACAATGTCATCCAGGGAACAAAACTCTGCGGTCGCATCAAACATCTGCTCAAAGAACAACGGGTAGTTATAACGATCCGAGAGTTCCATCAGTTCGTGCCGTTTCAGCGTGTTCAGCACCGCACCAACCAGGGCGGTCTGGTGCAGGAAGATCCTCTTCTCGACATCTTCCCGGCAGCTTGCCGCCAGTTCGGGGTCGCGGTAGAGCTTCTTGAAGTCCTCGCCCCACTTTCGCAGGACGCCCTTTTCCGGCCTGACCGCCATTAGGCCGGCATTGAAATAGGCATTGATCACCTGCCGGTCGGCAGGAGTCGTCATCGGAAACAGCTTCTCCGGCGCTATCTCAAGGACATCGTAAATGCGTTTCCAGAAAGGATTCGGCGTTGCGCCGTGGAGAGTTCCGGAGCGGTTGTGCATCACCGGCCGGAAGGCAAAACTCACCCCCGGGTCAAGCTCGAATTCCAATGGCTCGCGCAGGACAATGGTATCTTCATCCATCCAGACGAGTATATCAGTATCGCCTGCCACCTCCCGCTCCACCAGGCCGGCGGCGAAGGTCTTTCCGGAAAAATAGAAAAACCCGGCGTCTTCGGGTGTTTTACTGCTAACCACGGTTACATCCAGAACGGAAAAACGATTTTGCAGGAAGGCTACTTCGGCCTTGATGTCATCGGGGACCAGCATCAGAATCGGAGAAGCCCGTAGACTGCCGCCGAACTCGCGAATGCTCTCCGCAAGATAGTAAACATGATCCAGAGCCTCGGCATCTTCCGCGTAGGCGGCGAAAGTCACCGCGGTAGGTCCCGTATTGCCGGTATTGCCTGCCATTGTCCACTCCCTCACTTGTCTTGGGCGTCGACCGCCGTCCGGATTGCTTTCTTCGATTCCTCCTTAAGGTGACGATTGCACCCGCCGGATGTCAACCGCAAATATCTCGAATTATAACCCCTTGTCCTGACGCAATATCTGAGGTGGTGAGCTTCAGAAATCAGCCACGCTGTCGATCATGTTATTATGGGCTGGAAGTGGACAAAACAATCCCCACGGTGAAACGTCAAGGATGTTAGCGCGGTGGACTGAATGAACGCGCACGGGCAGCTTCCATTGGGGCACATTGAGTAAAGAAGCGGGTACGGGCTATGACATTTGAATACAGCATCTTGAACAGGCAGAATTATCTCCATGTACACGCAAAGGGATTCCGAGCCCGAGAGCACCTGCTCAAGATCGCAATCGAGACACTCGACGAGTGCCACCGCATGAACATTAGTAACGTTCTGCTGGATATTCGTGAAATGCAACCCCGCCTGAGCGTCTTTGAGTCTACCCTGCTATTGACTGAGGATCTCGCCCCGCTCGACCACGCCGAGGTCCTGTCCAAACTCGCCCTTGTCGACCTGCCGGAAAACCTTCTGCGTGTCGAATTCTTCGAGAAGATGGCGAAGGCGCGGGGGATCTGCATCACCGCCTTCGAGAACCCCGACGAGGCCACCCGCTGGCTTTCTGCCGGACAGGAGATACCCGCGCGGTAACTGGTTCGGAGGAAACGCCGCAGACTCCGGCGACATACCAACCGATAGTCGTCGCCCCTGATCAGTTTAAGGGTCCGCCGTCGGGCAGACTTCCTGATTCC
>CAZVUZ010000195.1:0-5628 GCA_964630485.1 uncultured Ignavibacteriales bacterium | reverse complement strand
CTCTATATTCGGGTTGAAGTGACTCCCGGAAATATACCCGGCAAGGCGCGTGAATACCAGCGCTTTTGCGGCGTACATCGATGGGAGGATGGTTCGGAGGCCACGCAGGATAACCGTCGGGAAACGATATGAATATCCGGAAAATTCTGAGACCGCTGATGGATCGCGCCGTGGTCCCGCTGGTGGACGCTGTCGGTCCTTTGCGAAGTCTTTTTACATATGTCGGCAGGAGCGTCGGCCGGGACGGGTATCGCTGTTTGCGCCGGGCATTCATTGCTAACGGCGATCATTTCCCCGGTGACGGCGCCTTCCGCAGGGATCTTATCCGCCGCTTTGAGGAGATCGACCGCAGTTTTCCGCCGCAGACCACGCCCACCGACGGCCTGTTTCTGGCCGAGGCTTTGTTGAATTGCCGGGCCGACGGTGATGTCGTCGAATGCGGCTGTTTCAACGGCACCAGCACTGCGAAACTATCCCTGGTATGTAAAGAGGTCGGACGTCGGTTGCACGTGTATGACAGTTTCGAGGGTTTGCCTGAAGGCGGGGCAAACAAGTATACAGAGTATAGCCTGAGGCGCGCGAGCGAGGGCGCCGACTGGTTTCGCGGGAGCTTCTCGGCCGGGCTGGAGACAGTACAGGAAAACGTTCGCCGCTATGGGTGTCTCGAAGTCTGCAATTTTCACCCGGGGTGGTTCAAGGATACCCTGACGCCGGGGAATGTGCCGCAACCGACGGCGTTTGCCTTTACCGATGTCGATCTGCCGTCCTCGGCGCGCGAGTGCCTGGTCGGGATCTGGCCGCATTTGTCCGATGGGGGAGTCTATTTCTCGCACGACTTTGCTTTTTTGAAGGTCCTTGAGACCCTTCATGATGAATCCCTGTGGAGAGAAATACTCGGCGAGTACCCGCCGGTGTTTTACGGGGCGGGGACGGGGCTGGTCGACGCTTCGCCGATGCTGGGCTTCGCGGTGAAGGGCGCAAACGTCACCCCGGAATACACCAAGAGCCTCATGATCGTGAAGAACGCCGGTGTAGTGCCGAATTAATGGGGCCACATCATGCAGTTTCTTGTTGCTCGAACGGAGTGATAAGTACATGTTAGTATTTATGAGGCCGCCTTTACGAGCGGTGCCGTAAGACAAATGCAACATGAGTAGACTGCCGTGCGCAGGGGAAGTGGATTATGACAATAGCAATCACGCTCAGTTGGCAATACGCCATCGCCGCCCTTATCATTCTGATGGGCGTCGGGATACTTATGTCCGGTTTTCAGACCATGCGCAAGAGGCGCCTTATCCAGGATACGCCGACGTCCAAGATCCGGTCCATGGCGATGGGGATTGTCGAGGTCAACGCGGCGGTCGAACCCGACACGTTGATCAAGACGCCGTTCTCGAAAACGGACTGTGTCTATTACAGGTTCGAAGTCAAGGAGTACCGGAAAGAGAGTTCGGGGAGCGGTAAGAACAGAACAACTACCTACAAATGGCAAACTGTCGGTTATGGTGACAAGAGGGTTCCGTTTTTTGCCCGGGACGATACCGGCCGGGTTCTTGTCAACCCGGAGGGGGCCGAGGTGAGTGTCTCCCGACAGAATGTATTTTACCAGAAGCGTGAGGGCTTCAGTGGTTTCGGCGGGATCGGAAAGATGGTCAAATCTCTCAAGGCTTTCGCGAAGTCTGGAGAAATGGAATTCGATACCTCCGAATGGAACCTCATCCCGATTGCCGAGCGAAAGGGGATAAGCACGCGTGTGGGCGACCGCAAATACTATGAATTTTATATACAGGGCGAGGATAACCTTTATATCCTGGGAACGGCGGCCAACAGCCCCGAGGCCCCGGACAACATCCTCATAAAAAAGGGGAAAAACGAAAAGACCTTTCTTATATCCGACAAGGATGAGAAGGAGTTCCTGAAGTCGACCGGGAAGAACATGGTCGCGGCCTTTATCTTTGGACCGTTATTTTTCACCGGCGGTGTCGTGTTCTTACTGCACCTCACCGGCGCAATATAGGGTGGTGCACACATGGGAATCGTGGGTTTAATAGTACTGATCGTCGTCGGCCTCGTCGTGGTTATTCTGGTCGGCTATTTCATCTCCATATACAACAGCCTGATCCGGCTGAAGAACAATATCGCCAAGGCCTGGAGCAACATCGACGTGCTGCTCAAACAGCGCCATGATGAATTGAGCAAATTGCTCAAGACCGTCAAGGGCTATATGGAGTATGAAAAGGACGTGTTGACCAAGGTGACGGAGGCGCGCACGGCCTTCCTCAGCGCTCAGACGGTGGGGGACAAGGCCAAAGCCGACAATGTCATGACCGGGGCGCTCAAGTCGCTCTTCGCGGTAGCCGAAAATTATCCCGATCTCAAAGCCAACACCAGTTTCCTGCAGTTCCAGGACCGGATCAGTGAGTTGGAAAACCAAATCGCCGATCGCCGTGAGTTCTACAATGACTCGGTCAACACCTTCAATATCCGCATCGAGCAGATACCCGACGTATTCATTGCCCGTGCCCTGGGCTACACGGCCAAAGAGCTGTTCCAGGTGGCCGAGGCCGACAAGGCGGATGTCGATATCGATTTCTGATTTTCAGGGATTGTCGGTGAAGACTCGGGACCAAAACCCGTCACCCGACGTGGTGACGGGGGAGGCAGTACGTTTAGTTCGGGCATGAAGCCGGCGGGGGGCCGTCATTGAACATATAGCTGATCATGAAGGTCAGGTCGGAGATGTCGGGAATACCGCCACTTCCTTCCACGTCCATCTCGGGAAGACACAGGGGTGACTCCCCGGACATGAACATATACTCCATAAGGAAGATCAGGTCACCGATATCGCATAGCAAACCGTCCCGATTGAAATCGCCGCGGTCGAAACAGCAACAGGCATTGCCGATGCCGTCGTCGTCAGAGTCTGCTTGATCGGGATTGGCAACATCGGGACAGTTGTCACAGACATTACCGACCCCGTCGCCATCACCGTCCAGCTGATCGGCGTTACCCGTTTGCGGGCAATTGTCGGAGTTGTCGGGTACGCCATCGTTGTCCGAATCGGCCGGCTCGGCCCCCATCAAATCCCCCACGGCCTCGCGGATGAATCTCAACAGGCTTTTCTGGGCCACATCGGCGCCGAGGGTGCTCAGGTGCGACCCGGCCGCTTCGCCGTCGAAATACTCCTGTTTGAGGAAGTATCGGGTTTCTACCGGCGCCATCTCGCAGAGTTCGCGGTAGGGCTCCCATTTCCAGATATTGCGGTACATGCCGTCATCGTGGGTGAAGAAGGCGTCGCCGGCAAACCAGGTGGCCAGTTCATAGGTGATCTTGGCCTGGGCGGAGTCATAGACATAATCACGGCCGATATAAAGAGGCGTGCCGAATGCGAGAGCCACGTTGATTTCCGGGTGGGCGACGATCGAGTCCCTCAGCACCTGGTAAAGTACGCGGATACTGTCGGCCTGGGCCTGGGTCATGGCGGCCCAGCAGGCATAGGGGTTCTTGATTATCACCAGGTCGTAGCCATCGATCTCGGTCACCGGATTGGGGAAGCTCGAGGGTGTGTCGTGCGTCCGAAACATCTTCCAAAGAGTCTGATTCTCTTTGTCAGGCACATTGAAGAAGTTGTTCAGGAGTCCGGCGTAAGCCAATGGTCCGAAACCGTCATTGCTGTTCCAGATACGCATGCGGTTGCCGGATGAGGGATTGAGATCATAGGTGAATCCGGTGAAACGATCAAAGGCGCAACCGTTGGAGCCCGAACCCGGCAGGGTGTCGCTGAGCCCTGCGTTGACATCGTCGGCGTTCAGGCGGTAACTGTGAAAGACGATGTCGGCCGTATCGGCACCGCCGACGACAGTCATGGTGTCGAGGGTTTCGGTGATGTTACGGTTGTACCGGGTGTCCCAGCAGTAACCGTTGACGATCTGCGTGCCCACCGAATAGTGCGCGAACATGATCGATACCCGTCGCTTGCCGCCGTTCGGCGACGCTGAAACGTCGCCATTGTCAGCGAGGGTGTTCTGCCCGGACAAAAGCATAGTGCAGACAATGAGGAGAAGTGCCCTTAACGGCATAGTAACAAAGACTCCTTTCAAGCTTTTTCCCAATCTCCAAAATTCGCAGTATCTGCCCCCTTGCAGACCTGCCAATAGTACGCAGAGACCGAAAATTACGCTACAAAAATTCTTGTTATAAATTCGTCGCGAGATGACTTGTCCGATCCAACGCCGCAAACGGCCCCAAATAGGGCGATTTCCTTCTCTGAATGTGCAAGATTGTGCACTTTTGACCAGGTTGCCCTCAATCCGCCTTCACCGGGGGGGAAACATGGCTATTCTGAAGTTTAACTCTGAGTTCTATGTCAATTGGCAACTTGCGACCGGGAACCATATGGGTTTTGAGCTGTTTACCACAGATTCGCGGGCTTTTGGGCCCCGGTTTTGCTAAATCCAGCCACGAGTTTGACTGTGGTAAGCGATCTTCCAATTGATCGCGAAGGAGTTGAAATGAGTTTAAGAAAGCTAAGTGACATTGCCTCAGTGAGTTTTCTGGTGGGAGCCAGCGTGTATGTCGGTTTCACCCTGACGCAACTCATGCTCACGGGCCTCATCCACTACATGAAGCCATAAGCGGCTCTGCTACCGGCCGTCACCGGTCCTTGCCGATCAGAAAGACCCCTACAAAACAAACTGAGCGCAAGCGTAACTACCAGGCCAACCTCGCTATCCTTTGGCGTCTGGTCGTCCCCGATATATCCGATGCTGACCCCCGACATCTTTCGCTTCGATACCTTTGCGCGGTGAACCTTTCACCGTCAGAAGGTGTTATAACAGATAGCATTGGGAGTTTGCCGCCGTGCCTCTTTGCGCCGCCGGCATGTTAGTCAGCATCGTTGAGCAGACGTCTTGTTCTTTCACAGCAACGCCTCGCTATCTCAGGTTAACCGGTGCCCCCCCGGGCCGCAGACTGGAGGTTGATTATGCCGGAGAAAAGACACGCCAAACGCCGCCGACTGGGCGATTTTGTCGATGCTTACGACAGACAAAATGGTCGGCTGATGGGCCAGGTGGTTGATATTACCGATTCCGGGATGCGTCTTCTGGCGCCCGGGGCGGTTACGTCGAAAACCGGCGGAGTGTTGAAACTTCGCCTGGCCCTGCCGTTCCATGTTGCGGAGTGCCGTTGTGCCGATGTTGACGTTCTCCCGGTATGGAGTCGCGAGAAGGACGACCCATTGTTCGAAGACTTTTATGACAGCGGCTTGAAATTCTTTGCGGCCTCGCCGCTCGATATCAGCATTCTGGATAAGCTGATGGACTATTCGGCCATGGATGACTGGTCGCCATCGGCGGCGAATTGAGTTTACCCGGGGGCTAGTGGCTGTTTTTTTACAGCACGTTGTCGGCGGCGCGCGAAGATGGCCGGTTTGAAGACAAACCGTCCCTACAAGATTCTCAAATGGGTTCGTTTCTCGTATTTTTAAGTCTGGATGTTAGAATCGGTAGCGATTCTGGCAATAAATCGCCCATAAATGGGTTTCTCCATGAATGGGTTTCTCCATGAATGGGTCCCATGCGCTTCGGTCGTCTTCAATGACATTCCGAGGGCAGACGAGAGGTTGTA
>CAZVUZ010000194.1:0-5631 GCA_964630485.1 uncultured Ignavibacteriales bacterium | reverse complement strand
TCTTTGCGGCATGCCGGTCGCCGGACTCCGCTTCCACCTCCAGCCTCAACCGGGTTAAACCGAACAGAGCCAGGTTCAGCCCGGAGAAAACAGCCGAATGAACAATACAAATGCAAATACCTATCCACGTTAAGGCTATCATGGCAATTATTTCCTTCGTTGAACCGTGCGGTTATCCCCTGTCAAGTCCTCCCGTCGCAGGAAGTCCCGCGTCAGCCGCTGAGGCTGTACTTTCCAGGACACCGTTCAAGGTTCTGCATCGTTGACAACCGACCGGATGGCGGCCGCCGGGTCCTCCGAACTAACCGGGATCCGTAATTTCAAATTGCTACTGGTACTTTCGCCGTTTAGCTTAAGATGGCTTGTCCGGCGCAATCTGCGCCAGTGACATTAGCTACAGCAATACGAACAAATATGCCGAATTTGAAGGAGAATATCAATGGACATTTTACTCCAAAGCCTTACGGAGGAGTGGCACAACCTGGTGCGCATATCGCCAAAGATAGTGGCGGCACTCGCGGTATTTGCAATCTCGGTTTTGGCGGGTCAACTGATCGCCGGGGGAATCATGAGAATCCTGTCGCGGGGAAATTTCAAACCAACCCATCGCAACTTCTTCAAGGGACTGACCAGATGGTTCATTGCTCTTATCGGGCTCATCGTGGCCCTCAATATTCTCGGTCTTAAGGGCCTCGCGAACAGCCTGGTGGCCGGCGGCGGCATCACGGCGGTGGTCCTCGGTTTTGCCTTTCGCGAGATAGGTGAGAATCTTCTCGCCGGCTTCTTCCTCGCCTTCAGCCGACCGTTTGAGATCGGCGATTTGATTAAGTCGGGGGACTTTCAGGGAATCGTCAAGAGCATCGAACTCCGGTCAACCCACATTCGAAGCGCCGATGGTCGGGACATATTCATCCCAAGTTCCGAGATCTTCAATAAACCGATGGTCAACTTCACCCGGGACGGCCTGAGGCGTCTGTCGTTTACCATCGGCATCGACTACGCCGATGACTCCGAGAAAGCGCGGCGGTTGCTTGTCGAGACTATGAGTGGCGTGAATTACGTCCTCAAGGATCCCAGGCCGGGTGCGGCTTTCTCCGGCCTGCTGGCCCAGTATGTGGAACTGGAGGCGTTTTTCTGGATTGATACGTTCGCCGAGGGTGTGGACCTCGGGTCTGTGCGCAACGAGGTGATCGAGCGATGCCGAAGGGCCATCATGGCCGGTGATTTTACCGTCAGCGCAAATGTGAGCAACAACGTTGCCCTGGGAAGTTTCCAACCTGTCGCCGTACACGTCGGCCAGGAGGTCGCCTAACAGGGGTTCCACACCAAACGACGGGACATTCCCGGACGCGACTCGCTTAGAGTGTTCATTCGGCTTCTGCGTCCGGTGGCACGCCTTTCGAGTGACGACCAGAGTGATAAAAGCCCCCGCGGATGCGGGGGCTTCACAGGTCAGCATAGATTTATCAGGACATCGCCGCCACTTTTTGACCAATATGGTCGTAGACTTCCTTGAGCTGCGTCCTCGGGCTGAACTCCACGAAGGCCGTGTCCTCTTCGACCCAGACGGTGTGCCCGGCCGGCCAGTAGAACATCTCCCCGGCTTTGCAGACTTCCTCTTTGCCGTCGGTGTATTTGACATGGATGGCGCCCTTGAGCATATAACCCCAGTGCGGGCACTGGCATTTGTCACCGGTCAGTCCCTCGAGAAGCGGGGTAGCATCGGCGCCGGCCTTCATCTCGACATAGGCTACAGCGGTGTCGCCCCATTCACCGACGCGGAAAGTGGCCACGGGTAATTCGAGGGCAACGGGCAGGTCTTCTTTGCGTAACTTCATGATATAAACTCCATGGTATCGTGTTTTTGCGGGATGATCGGGCATTAATACATCCCACTCGCACTAATGGTGCTGTGGTATTGGGTAGTATTGGGCCAACCGACTCCCGCTTGGACATATTGCGATTATGGATTATTTACGTCTTTGATTTGGAGATTGTTTGATTATATTTCTGTGATGTCCGGTGCCCCGGGTCTTAAGACCCGGGATTGTACAGGTGGGCAACATCACTCTTCCCACGTCTAAAGACGTGGGGCACCAGACTGATAGACGAATGAAAGATGGCCGGTCCCCTCCTGCGGCGGGCCTTCGGTGAAGACAGACCTTCCCTGCAGGATTTCTACGAAGTCTACCCTGTCACACGATTTTCTCCCACGGCTCCAGGACACGATATGTTTCGAACCCCACCGAGGCATAGAGGCTATGGGCCGGTTCAACGTGGGACCCGACCCAGGCCAGGTCGGCCCCGAGCCGGCGAAGGCGAATCAAGGCTTCGGTCAAAACGGCTTTGCCCAACCCGCGGCGTTGGTGTTCCGGCGCTGTCCCCACCGGTTCAAAAAGACCCGTGCGGGTGGCATCGTCATACCAGATAGTGGCAAACGCCGCATGCTCACCGCCGGGAGCGACCGCCACCAGGTCCAGATCGCGACGATACAGGGGGGCCTTCTGGATATTGCTGTACCAGCCATCCTCGAAATTCTCCGCCGGATCATTGGGATGAAAGGCCCGAAACGACACCCGGCAGCGCCGCCGGTGCTCGTCACTGTCACCGAGGGCGCGGATGGTGTAGCCTTCGGCCGGCTTGAGCGCCACTATCGGCTCCGAGAGAAACCGTCGCCGCTGGTGTTCCGGCATGCGTTTGTCGGAGACGGCAAAGCCGTTCGCGTCGAGGATATTCCGGCGCATGGCATCTTCGTGTTCGGCCCATATGTGGAGCCGGCGCCGGCCGTTGTCGGTCGGGACGGTGAGGTGTCTTTCGGCCACCCGCAGCATGTCCCTCTCCAGTTCTTCGGAGCGGTATTGGGGGTGGATCTGGAAGAAGACACTGCCCGGGGCCTCGCGGTTGAGGACAGCGCCGATTTCGCCACGCTCGCTTTCCCAGATAAAGACATCGTCTTCGAGGGTGCCGTCTTTCATGTTCAGGATACCGTGCCAGCGCCAGTAGTCGAAGCGGGCGACCTCCCAGCTAACTTGTTCGCGGTTATTGATAAGCAGGACATCGCGCAGGAAAGCGCGAATTTTCCAGTAGTCTTCGTCGAATTGATATCTACGCATGGTCAATTTCATAACATACTCCTTTTCCGGGCACCTGAATTACACGGGCCCCGGGGCATACGTCTTCGCCTAGATTTGTCGGGCGAGGTTTCGGGCCGGGTATTGGCCGTTGTGAATGATGCTGTATGTTATTTTAGAGAACCATTGCGTTTCACCGTGTTTACGGGTTTTGTCTTGTGTACGCACGACGGCCGGAAAGGTTGCGGGGTCTGGTGAAGACCCTGGAACCCCCCGGAGCGGGCCCACGGGGTGCCCTGCACCGTAAAATACCGCCCTTATGATCCGTCATTCCTGTGTAAGCCCGGTACCCCATCCGCTTGCGCCTGCCCGGGGAAGGAAGGGTCGAAACGCAACAGATCAGATATTCACCAGGTAGTCGCAGCTACAGCCTTTCTACCGTGTCGAACAATTTCTCCAGACCTTCAGGCATGGTCTTGCGCACCACCCATCCCAGGAATTCAAGACTGTGGTCGTGTTCGGCAAAAATATAGACATGGATATTCTCCTTGCCCTTTGCTTCTGCATTCTCTTTCAGCGCGCGAATTCCCTCCACCGGGCAGTTGGCATCGTCTTCACCGTGGAATACATATACCGGTATATCCAGTGCCAATATTCGCTCGCTGTTGGGCGCCAGTTCGCGATGTTCATCGATCCACGCCGAACCGATCCGAAAAAAGTTGTTCCACAACCATTCATCATCATTGTTTTCTATGGCGTTTGTAATTGCCGCCAGACTTGGCTTGAGCTTCATACCGAAGTCTTCGATCGTCAGCACAGAATCCCCGTTCACATCAAGAGTGGCGAAACTCACCCCGCCCACTCGTTGCAGTGCCCTCGGGTCGCCGTTTTCATATTCTTCCATTTGAACAATGCCATCGCCATCGGTGTCGAAGAACTTCCGGAAGTTTATCATCGATGCTGCCCCGCTGAACTGCCATTCGATCGTTGAATAGACGTCATCCGATGGTGTTCCGCATAGCATCAGGGCATCGACTGAGACCGTACCGTTGGCGACCAACTGAGTGGCAATAATGGTGCCTTCGCTTTGTCCCAGGAGAATAAAGCGACTCGATTCGAATCGAGGATCCTTCCTGAGGAACTTTACGATCTCTTCGAGATCCTTGATCTTTACCGACGGAGTGTAGGTGACGAACTTCTCTTTGTCGACTTTGTCGAAAAGCGGCGGTATGGTGTCCGGCTCAGTATAGCGGGTACTGTAACTGAAATAGGCAATTCCCCGCCTATTAAACTCCTCCGCAAAGTAATCGTGGTAATTGAAAAGAAGACTCCGTCCGACTTTCCGTCGGTTCAGGTAGGTGTTGGGGCCGGTACCGGGCACATCGATGACAATCTTGTTGGCAAAACTATCCGCCGGCATGTTGAGTCTTCCGACCACCTGAACACTGTCAAAACTCGGGATGTGGATAATTTCCTGCGCCGCGACATCCGATGCAGCCAAAAACGAACAGATGATGGCGGCAAAAACTGCGCCTGCTAGTTGTCTGGCCTTCATTAAATCCTCCAAAAAATAGATCCGTCAGTCAAATTATATGTTTGTAACGCCGATCCGGGAAACAAAAAAACGCATCGTTTTGGTGGGCGGCGGATGCCCGGTGCCCCCGCTCCAGGCGATATGTTCCTGGCAGAACCCGGAAGGGGTTCTTCCCTACAGGGCTGAAATGGGTTCGTTTCTCGTATTTTTAAGTTTGGATGTTAAAATTGGCAGGGTTTTGAAGTATTGGCCAAGATGTGATGTGGATATTGTGGATTTTTTGCTGTTACGGCGGACGGCGGCAATGTGGTTTTTGGTCGTAGACATAAGTAAGGCACCATAGCCACTATTTGCGGTGAAGTTGTTGGGATTTTGTTGGCAAGCCCCCACGCCCTCCTTCGGCGGGCAGGCGCAAGGGGATGGGGCATCCGGCCGGCCGGATGCCGTCAGGAAGGGATTCCTGACGGCTCAGAAGGTGTTACCCATGTGCCCGGTCTAATGTGTAACCTATGTTTCAGGTTCATACCCGAAGAGATTCCCACCCGAGGACGGGTGGGCTACCGGAGTGATAGACGAATGAAAAATGGCCGGTTTGAAGACAGACCGTCCCTACGACAGATGCGATGACGAATCCCACCAAGCCAGTACCGGGGCGGGCGACCGGCCGGTCGCCCTTACAAGAATTCGTGGTCTCCGGGACGGGTGGGGCACCGGGCCACCGAGGGGTGGGGCACCGAGTCGGTCGGGAGAGAACAAAACGGACGAATCGACGTATGGAAAAGCATGATCGAAACCGAACGACTCATACTCCGCAAAATGATCAAGGACGACGCCGAACCGCTCCTCGACCTCTTCTCCGACCCGGTCGCTATGCAATACTTCGGCGTGATTTTCGACCGCCCCCGCATGGATACCTGGGTGCGCGAAAACCTCGAACACGACCAAAAACACGGCTTCTCGCTTTTGTCGGTGGTGCTGAAGGCCGATGGTGAGGTCATCGGCGACTGCGGCCTGGAGACGGATGAG
>CAZVUZ010000193.1:2592-5645 GCA_964630485.1 uncultured Ignavibacteriales bacterium | reverse complement strand
GGCGACAAACTCGTGGCCGCCACTCTGGAATTCGTAACCGATCCTGCTGTTGATATGCAAAATCGGTTCGTTGACGGAACGCATTTCCGTCACGATCCTGTGCCATGAGGGGATCTCTTCCAGCATACGCAAGTACATGGCCGCCTTAAGCCACTTGGCCAAGCCCTTCCCTCGGTAGCCCTCGACAACACCGGTCATAGCCTGGTACAGTTCCGAAGGTTCAGCGCTGGTGACCAGGACGCAGGTCAGGCCGACGATTTGGGCCCCCTTGTCGATCAGGACGCAAAGGGCCACCCGGCGATCGGTGCCTTTTCGGGCGGCAATCTGTCGGCGTATATCCTCGGGCTCGGCCCGATACGGGAGCGGCAAAGGACGCTGATGCGGCATGGACTTGAGAAAATCTATGAAGAGCCGGGCAAAATCCTCGGCATGTTCATCGGGGATCTCGGGAAAGTATTTGAGTTGCAGATCAGGGAATTGGCCCGGCATTGTGTCCAGCCATTCCTTCAGCACATCGGTATTAACTGCCTCACGCCGGAGCACATAGGTATCCAGCCTGTTATATTCCTCGGCCGGCCAGGCCCGCGCCATGGCGCTGGTACGTTCATTGTAGGAAAAGAAAAACAGGCGCGGACAGTGGAATTTGTCCATCCAGGGCAAAACGCAGCGAATGGCGAATCGGTTTAGCTCGTCCGGAACACGGTCAAAGTCACCGTCAAAACCGAAGAAGGCCGTCTGACTCTCCGTACCTGCGTGGCGTACCACCAACTGAACCCAGGCTACCATCCGGTCACCCTGGAGAATGACAGACCTGTTGAAACCCGGCTCACGTTTCAACAGGGCCAGCGTGTGGTCCTTCAATTCGGTATAGTTACTGGCTGTCAGATTGGACTTGTATCGCTCTTTCAGTAACCGGTAAAGGTTGTACAGGTCACACCACTGGTCGTCGGTGAGAGATTCTTCTTTGATTGGAATTGCCGAGAACATCCTGCGCCTTTCGATTGAAAAGCAGGATAATCAGATGTTCACGAAAATGCAAGTAAGGACGCCCCGGTGAGAAGGATACCGCTCATCGCCGCCGGCTGGGGAGTGCCGGCCAGAGAGTAACCCATTACGGATCGGACGAGGAGAGCAACTGCCCGGCCTCGTACTGCTCGAGCGTCACGAGCAAACCGATTTCGTCATAGATGCTCCAGACACCGTCCTTCTGCCCGTTTTTGAAAGCCCCTTCGATATGTCTCAGGCCATTCTCGTACCAGCACTCATACGGCCCGTTCTCAAGACCGTCTTTGTAAAGGATCTCGTGGCTCTTCTGTCCGTTTTCGTACCAGAAGGTCCATTTGCCGGTTTTGATGCCGTTGGCATACATCCCTTCTTCACTGCGGAGCGAGTTCTCGTACCAGGTTGTATTCAGGCCGTGCTCCACTCCCTCCACGTAGCGCCACTGCCGACGGATCTGTCCGGATTCGTACCACCTCGACCAATCACCGCTCGGAAGATCGTCAACATACTGCCCCTCTTCCTTCTTGAGACCGTTGTGGAAATACGTCACGGACAGACCGTTCAACTTCCCGGCAACCCAGTCCTGCCACTGCTCAAGAACACCGTCGTTATACCATTTTTTCCAGAGGCCGCACTTGACGCCGTCGGCATACTCGCCCCTCATCTCGGGGGAACCGTCCTCGTACCAGGAAATGTACGGACCGTTCCGGGTATAGACACCGGTACTATCCCGACACTCGGTCCACCGAGCTTTGGGTTTCTTGCTACGATAATAGTCGGCCCGCTGGCGCATGACTGTTGAGCAGGCGGCCAGGCCAAGGGCGACAACCAGAATTGTTACTAAAAATCTATGCATCGTTCTCCCCCGAAAACAAAATCAACGTCACATTATTCTTGTCGGCAGTTTTGCCTTACGGGTTGACCCCACCACCTTTTGTTATTTCCTTGGATCAAACGTTGGCGACTTAAAACAGGACATTAACTGGGTGGATTTAAGGATCCTTGCTCTGGAACCGTATTACGGCGGCAGTCATCGGGCTTTCATCGATAGCTGGGCGGCCACAAGTCGGCATAGCTGGACAATTGCCGGCCTGCCGCCCCACAGTTGGAAGTGGCGGATGCGCCACTCGGCCATCACTATGGCTGACACTGTCTTCGGGCAACGAGTTAAAGGAATCGATTGGGATGTGCTGTTCTGCTCGGACATGCTCAACCTCGCCGAATTCAAGGGCCTGTGCGACCCGGACACCGCAAAACTGCCGACGGTGGCTTACTTCCACGAGAATCAGATAACCTACCCGGCTCGGTTCGACGGCGAAAAAGACCTGCATTTCGGTTTCACCAATTTCACCACCGCCCTGGCCGCCGATCAGGTGTGGTTTAATTCCGCCTTCCACCGCGAATCGTTCCTCGGCGGACTCAAGGAATTGCTGGGGCGAATGCCCGACTACAGCCCTCGTGAAAAGGTCAGCGAGATCCGCGAAAAATCATTCGTCCGGCCGCAGGGAATTCACCCCCTGCCGCCGAGGCCCCAGCGTCCCCCCGGAGCGCCGCATATCCTCTGGGCGGCCCGATGGGAACATGACAAAAACCCGGAAATGTTCTTCCACGCCCTGGCGATCCTGATCGAGCGAGGCCTCGACTTCAAAGTCAGTGTGATCGGCCAGCAATTCGAGGAGACTCCGAAGATCTTTGAGGAAACCCGTGAACTGCTCGGCGACCGCGTTGTAAACTGGGGCTATCAGAACACGCGGGAGAGCTATGCCGCCGCCCTGAACGAAGCCGACATTGTCGTCTCCACCGCCGACCATGAATTCTTCGGCGTCGGTATTGTAGAAGCTATCGCCGCCGGAGCCTACCCCCTGCTGCCAAACCGACTGGCTTATCCGGAGATCCTCGCACCGGAGTATGTTGCCCGGTCAGAAATATTTTTCTATGACGGCTCCCCGGAGGATCTGGTAACAAACCTGGAACAATTGATTCGAAGTACCAGCGAAGGTGAGCTGTGGGACAGGGGGGCGGCTCGTCCTGGAAAGGCTATGGAAAGATTC
>CAZVUZ010000193.1:0-2492 GCA_964630485.1 uncultured Ignavibacteriales bacterium | reverse complement strand
ACAACACTGGCGGGGGATGAGCCTCAGAAGATGAAGAGCGTCGAAGCTATCGACTGGTCCGTTCTGGCAAAGTTGTTGCCGACCGAGGTCGAGGGGATGACAGTCAGTAAAATCGACGGCGGCACCATCAGCATGTCCAACCCGCAGCAACCCGGGACCCAGATCAGCTACTCCAACGCAGAGCGCGACTACACCCAGGGCGAAGGCAAAACCGAAAAAGAGATCACCATCCGGCTCACCGACACCGGCTACCATGAGTTCCTCAAGGCCCCGTTTATGATGGTGATGGAATACGATTCACCCAGCGGGACCATGAAGTCCGAGAAATTCGGTGAGTACCCGTGCAAGCTCATCATCGACAAGGACGACGGTGTCGTTGATGACTCCCAGGTGCTGGTAATGGTCTCCGACCGGATCCTTTTCTCGGGCAAGGGCAACGAAAACGTGACGGTCGAAGAGGTCAAGGCCTTGATGAAACTGGTCGACCTCGAAAAGCTCTCGGCCCTGGCCAAAGATAAAGTGGAAAAGGCCGAGGAGTAAGAAATTCGCAGGCGGTGAAGGTCGGTCCCTGACAGAGAATAGCCAAAAGGAGGAAACGAATGAAATACGGTGCCAGGAATCAGCTACCGGTTGAGGTGACAGAAATAAAGCGCGGCGATGTCATGTGTCAGGTTCGTCTGGCTCTCCCCTCGGGCGAGACCATGAACTCCGTCATGACCACGGAATCCGTGGATGACCTCGGATTGAAGGTGGGCGATGACGTAAAAGCCATCGTCAAGGCCATAAACGTTCTGGTGGTCAGAGAATAGAATCAGGATTCCGCACGATTGCCGGTAAGAAAGGACTCCGACTAGAATGCCACCAGCCGAGCTCAAGATAGTAAACGGTGCGGACGAGCCGAATCTACTGGCCATCGCCGATGCCGTAACGATACCGCTGTGGCCGGAGTTCATGCTTCACGACGCTATCTCAAACCGTTATTGGTCAGGTCTTTACGAGCGTTTTCCGAAGTATCAGTTTGCCTTCGTGGAATCCGGTTCCAATCGAGTTATGGCCGTGGCAAACAGCCTGCCCATTTTTTTCGACGGCCCCGAGACTACCCTGCCCGACGGCGGCTGGGACTGGGCCTTTGAGAAGGGCGTCCGCGATTTTGACAAGTCAATCGAACCAAATATCCTATGTGCCCTGCAAATTGCCATTCCCGAGGTGTTCCGCGGTCGTGGCTTGAGTCGGAAGGTGGTCGACCAGATGAAGGCCAACGGCAGGAATCTCGGGTTGAAAGCGATGATCGCCCCGGTCAGACCTTCCCTCAAGTACCTCTACCCGCTCACACCGATGGCTGATTACATACTCTGGGAAAATTCTGACGGCGACGCTCTCGATCCCTGGCTACGCACCCATGCTCGCGCGGGGGCCAGAATGATCGGAGTCTGCCCGCAATCGATGCTGATTGAGGGATCCATTGAAGAATGGCGACACTGGACACGGATGGAGTTTCCCCAGAGTGACAACTATGTCGTCGCGGGCGCTCTGAATCCGGTCGAAATAAACCTCGATCGGGATCTGGGGACATACATCGAGCCGAATGTCTGGATGATACACGACCTTTAGCGGCCAAAGAGGGCACGCTCAGGGAGTCAGGGGTTCTTCGGGTATGATAATCCAGCCGATCAGATAAGCAAGAAGCCCGGTTCCGCCTACCAGAACAAGGGCCACTACTCCCAAACGGACCAGGGTCGGATCGAGGTTGAAGTATTTGCCCAATCCGGCACAAATGCCGGCGATCATGCGATCATCCCGTGATCTGTATAGTCTGGTCATAATTCCTCTCTTCTGTAAAACGCACCGGTTATACTACCAACATACGCAATTCCGATCCCCAGGTTCCAAAGCACCACAGGCCGACCCGGTTCTGTCCCCGTCACAATTACTGCAAATAAAGCCATAAATTCACCTCAAAAAAAGAGATGACAGACAAAAATGTATCACCCTAGATTGAGCAATAGAGCCAAAGAATAAGGCGGCGCCCGAAAGCGCCGCCCTTTTGCTTAATCCAAAAACAGACGAATTGTCAAATCAGCATTTCGCGGCGACGGCCTCGGCCACCTCCAGCGAAGTGTTGCTGCCGCCCATGTCGTAGGTCCTCACCTTGCCCTCGGCAATGACGGCGGCAATAGCATTCTCAACGCTGGTGGCCTTGTCATTCTCGTTGAGATACTCAAGCATCATGCGCACCGTCAAAAGCGTAGCCATCGGGTTGACCTTGTACATACCGGCGTATTTCGGGGCGCTGCCGTGAGTCGGCTCGAACACGGCGTAGTCATCGCCGATATTGCCCGACGCGGCAAAGCCCAGGCCACCAACCAGCTGTGCACAGAGATCACTGACGATATCACCGAACATATTCGTCGTGACCAGCACCGAGTAATCCATCGGATTCTTGATCAGCCACATGCACATGGCGTCGATGTTGGTCTCCCAGAGTTCGATAC
>CAZVUZ010000192.1:0-5714 GCA_964630485.1 uncultured Ignavibacteriales bacterium | reverse complement strand
AACAACAGGCATCCGAAGAGTTTACAGTTCCGGGTGGCCACAGCGGCGAGGGCGCCGGCGGCAATCACGCCCCCGAGCCTGTCACCCCAGCGGCTAAAGACCGCGAAAACCGCCGCCGCCAGGAATATGAGGCCGTTCTCAAGATACGGGTGGCGGCCGTAGGTGAGCAGGGTGACGTTGGTGACATACAGCAGGGATACAACGAATAGCGTCCAGAATCGATGATGCCGCCAGAGGCCGAGCAAAATCAATATCAGCCCACCCAGAGAGAGAATTATGCCGACCGCTCCCGAGTTGACCAGCGAGACTCCGGTCAGCGACATCCACAGGTATCCCAGGCCGGAAGTCAGCGAACGCTGATACACCGTCCAGCGCGGGTAGTCAAAGGGGTCCCAGTCATCGAAGAGGATTTTGTTGCGGGCGTGGTAGACATACTGGGTGGGATCGGTGGCGAGCGATTGCCCGCGGCCGGAATAGTATGTCGGCGGATCTTTGGCAAGGTCGGAGGCCCAGAAAGCCGCCCCGCCGGCGAGAACGCACACCGTTAGAATCAGGTACAGGTAACCCTGTTTCAGCGAGTTGTCAGCCATGGTATCCGGACGTTATTCAACCTCTAAGAACCATTCACCCAGCGGCTCGACACGACCGATTTGCCAGGCGAAGACGTTGTCTTCCTTGAGGGCGCTTTCGAACTCTTCGGCGCGGTCGCCGTCGATGGCGATAAACAGTCCGCCGGAGGTCTGCGGATCGTACAGTGCGATCTCAATGCGACTGTCGACGGAGTCTTTAAGCGCAATATGCCCCTCGAGGAATTCGCGATTGGCCAGCGCGCCGCCGGGTATCATTTGTGCCTCGGCCAGTTCCAGCGCCTGGGGCATGAGCGGGACGGCCTCAGCAAGGATGCGCAACGTCATACCCGATGCCGTGGCCATTTCGTAGGCATGCCCGAGCAGGCCGAAACCGGTTATGTCGGTGGCGGCATGAGCGTCGAAGCGCACCATGAGTTCCGCCGCCTTGCGGTTGAGCTGAGCCATCTGGAAAGTGACGATCTTCTCCAGTTCATCACCGGCCGCCTTGCGCTTTATCGCGGTCGTGATAAGGCCTGTACCAAGGGGCTTAGTCAGGTACAACCTGTCGCCGGGCTTCGCACCGGCGTTGGTTATTATGTGATCCGGATCGACAATTCCCGTCACTGCCAGACCGTACTTGAATTCCTTGTCCTTGATTGAATGTCCGCCCACCACAGCCGCACCGGCCTCGTTGACCTTTTCCATCCCGCCCCGAAGGGTCTCAGTCAGGATATACGGAGGCATGGTATCGGAGGGGAAAGCGACGATATTCAGCGCCGTCAGCGGCCGACCGCCCATGGCGTAGACATCGGAAAGAGCGTTGGCGGCGGCAATTTGCCCGAAATAATAGGGATCATCGACAATCGGCGGGAAGAAATCCACCGTCTGCACCAGCGCCTGGCGCTCGTTGATGCGAAACACTCCGGCATCATCGGCGGTATTGTAGCCCACCAGTAAATCGGGGTGATTCGTCGCCGGCAGGGAGGCGAGGGTTTTGGCCAAAAACTTTGGCGCCAGTTTCGACGCTCAGCCGGCGCAACTGACCTCGGCGGTCAGTTTGATTTCACGGTCCTTGCGATTGTCTTCCACGTTACTCCTCGGATCGTTTTTCACATGATACGCAATATGCAAAAAGATGGCGGTCGATGCAAACGGGTTTCGGACGACCAAAACGCTTTACGCTTCGCCGGGTCAGGGCTATATTCGGGTAGATGTGAACGGCAACCGTTATTGGAGGATTGATGGTCAAAGCAGAAGGCTTGATGTGCTGGAATTGCGGGCGCCCGACGGGGATGACGGGAAAAGTGACGCGCAGCGATGCCTGCCCGCATTGCCTGGCGGATTTGCGCTGTTGCCGCGGGTGTCGCCATTGGCAACCGGGAAGGCGCTTTCAGTGCAAGGAGCCGATCGAGGTTAATATCCCGAATAAAGAGAAGAACAATTTCTGCGATTTCTTCCAGATGCGCGATGTTTTCAAGCGACCGGGGGGGATATCCACTCAGACCGAATCCCAGGACGACCGCAAAAAAGGCTTCGACGATCTGTTTAAGGACTGATTACAAAAAGTGGATCCAGTCGATTTTTGAGAGAGGGGAGCTTCATGATCGGATTTCGGTTCATCATAGTTTTGCTCTGCGCAGCGGTCCTCTTCGCCGCCTGCAACCAACCCTGCGACCAGACCGCTGACCGCGAACGCCTCGATGAGGCGATTAACGCCTTCTATGACAATATCGAGCGCGGCGACAAGGAAGCCCACGCGGCCGTGTTCACCGATGAGGCCATCATGATGCCCGACGGCTACGACTATGTCCAGGGCAAGGAGGCTGTCACGGCCATGGTGACCGGCGGCGAGGGCTGGGTGTTCCGCATCAGGGACCGGAAGGTAGTCGACACGCGCCTTTCGGGCGATATCGCCTACACCGTCAACGACTATTATTACACCTGGCATGCCGAGGGATCCGAACCGGAATGGCATGCCACCAAGAATGTCCATATCTGGCACCGTCAGCCGGACGGCTCCTGGAAACTGCATATCGATATCTGGAACAGCTCCGGCGACACCGGCGACTGAACGCCTGAGGAGATCCCACATAAAGAGGAAGCCAGGCCCGGGCAGGACCTGACTTCAGGGAAAGAGAACGGTGTATTGACGGCGCCACAGGGACGTCGCCAAATTCGTGGATTTGCCGTCCGTCATAATCGGACAGCCGCGGCGGTCAGAGGGACCGGGTCGGGTTCAGCTTTTACCCGCTTCGCGATCGGTAACCATCAAGTAGCGTCGGCACAGGATTTTACCGACTACCTGCTCGAACTTGGCTGGAGAGAGTTTCTGCAGACTGTAAATGTGGTAACTGTCCTTGTGACGGGGCAGTTGATCTCGAGAGTCCGTGTTTCTCTTTGGCATAGCTGGCTCCCTGTTGTCAGTTCTGTATTGTCTCCCGCAATGACCGGACAACTCGCATTTTATACGGAAAACTCGGCCGGTGTTGTTGGCCTTTGCCGGGGTTTTTCGTTTGAAGGAGTGACCGGGAAAAGTGCCCACCGGAACTCCAGTCGCATCCGCGTACACGTGGGCACCTTGCAGTAAAACACTTGAAATGCCGATGCAAATGCTATAGCCTGCAGCTGTGGCTGTTGAGGATATCAGGAATGTCCGATTGCACTGAGGTCAACAAAGTTGATGGAAGATGATGTCAAGAAAATAGTGATTGTCTCCGACGGCACGGGGCACACTGCGAAGCGTCTTATGGATGCGGTGCTGGCCCATTATGCCGGGAGCGACGTGCAGTTTGCCCTGGTGGATACCTTTCAGCGCGTGCGTCTCAAGGAGACGCTCGAGGGTATTCTCAACCGGGTCGATGACGACTACCTCGTGATTTACTCGATCATCTCTGAGGATCTCGGCGACTATTTCCACAGGCGCCTCAACGAGGAGGGCATCCTGCACATCAACATCCTGGCCCCGATGCTGACCACCATGTCTAAATTCCTGGGGGTCCATCCCGACTACCAGCCCGGTCTACTGCAGATAATCGACGACCGCTATTACAAGAAAGTCGACGCCATTGGTTACACGGTCGAGCATGACGACGGGCGGGGGGCGTATATTCCCCAGGCCGACATCGTGCTGGTCGGACCTTCGCGTACCTGCAAGACACCCATCAGCATGTATCTCGCCTGTAACTCGGGCATGAAGGTGGCCAATATCCCCATCGTCCCGGCGCCCGAGATGGAACAATACCTGATCTCCAAGCTCGGCGATATCGACCGCAAATGCGTGGTCGGCCTGACCATGCGGCCCGAGACCCTGGCCAACGTGCGTTCGGAGCGATCGATCATCATGGCCCGGACGGCCATCGCCCGAGCGGAACTGGAGAAATATTACGGCCTGGATGAGATCAAGACCGAACTCAGGTTCTGCCGTGAGCTTTACAAGAAGCACCGCTGGATTTCCATAGACGTCACCCGGAGGGCGATCGAGGAGATTTCACGGGAGGTGCTCGAGGAGCTGGGATTCATCCATCCCCAAGTGGGATAGGTCGCACCGTCAATTTGATCGGGGCGTCATAGTGAGTGGCCCTGATCCTGGGTGATAAAAAAGGGGCAGGTGAGATCACCTGGCCCCGATCAAGAGTTGGCAGTTCTACTTCATTAACGTCATCTTCTTTGATTCCTTGAAATCACCGATCACAAGGCTGTAGAAATAGACACCACTGGCGACCTCATCGCCTCGCCAGATAACTTCGTGATGCCCGGCATCCATCACTTCATCAAGCAACGTTGTCACTTTCCGACCCGTCATATTGTAGATTTCGAGCCTGACGGGGGAGGCCGTCGGCAGAGTGAAGCTTATGTTGGTTGACGGGTTGAACGGGTTGGGATAGTTCTGTCCCAGCGAGTAGCCGGTGGGGAGGGAAACGTGGTCCTCATCGACATCAAGAGGCTCCAGGTAGCTGACCTCAGGGGTCCAGGGATCTATCCAGCCGTCTGGGACAGCATCGCCGGTGTTGATTGATCTGACGATCAGGTAAGCCCGGTCGTCGTTGGTCTCGTCACCGTCGGAGATCATGGCATCCGTAAAGGCGACCGCCCGTGATACGGTCATGCCACTGCCGTTGCTCGACAGAGAGACATAGCCACCTGAAAGCTCAGGCGTATCGTCGTATACGTTGGCCTCGGGGGAGATACGTCCGGAGACTATGTTCAGGAGCAGCACAACGAAGTCTGATGTGGCGCGATTGACAGTTGTCGGCCGAGGACCTGGCCTCAGTGCCTCAAGCAAATCGGCCAGGCGTTGATCACAATCACTTTCAGTATCGACGGTATAGGTCAGCACCGGCAGGTCTGGATGAGTATTGAAGTAATACCGGATCTGTTCGAGATAATCGCACATCATTTCGTATGGCTCATGAACGTGGCCGTGGCCTGTGAGCAGACTCTTGACCTGATGCATCCAGTAACCGCGACCGCGCCAGTCATCGACGATGTCCGGATCTGTCAGAAGAAAGTCCACCTGAACATCCTGATCGGTAAGAAGGACCTCGCGAAGTTCCTGAACCGAGGTGAAGCCGATCGGCGGCCAGAGATGAACGAAGTACGTGCCGGCGGAGAGGTCACCGAACATGTAAAAACCCTCAGCGTCGGTTTCGGTCGCTTCAATTTCGTTGCCGTCGGAGTCGAGCAAACTGATCGCCGCCGCCGCCACAGGAGCCGAGTCAATCGTGACGTAACCGAATATCGAGCTGGAAACGACAGTGCAGGCATCCCCCACGCCATCACCGTTGGTATCTAACTGATCGGCATTGGCAAGCTCAGGGCAGTTGTCACAACCATCACCGACGCCGTCGCCGTCTATGTCTGACTGATCGGTATTGGCAACTTCAGGGCAGTTATCACAGCCGTCACCGAATCCATCGCCATCGAAGTCTGACTGTTCGGCATTGGCAACTTCGGGGCAGTTGTCACAACCATCACCGACGCCGTCGCCGTCTATGTCTGACTGATCGGTATTGGCAACTTCAGGGCAGTTATCACAGCCGTCACCGAATCCATCGCCATCGAAGTCTGACTGTTCGGCATTGGCAACTTCGGGGCAGTTGTCACAACCATCACCGACGCCGTCGCCGTCTATGTCTGACTGATCGG
>CAZVUZ010000191.1:1678-5755 GCA_964630485.1 uncultured Ignavibacteriales bacterium | reverse complement strand
CAGCGGCGGCGCTCCGGACATCTCCGACCTGGTCCATTTGGTTGACTACATGTTCAACAGCGGTCCTGAGCCGGCGGTTTGTCCGTGATAACGCACAAGCTCATCGACTATCAAAAGAGGTGGTTACCATCCACATAGGGGTCTATTATGAAAGTGTATCGTTTGTTTCTGGCGATGGTAGTGATACTGGCGGCCGTATCGGCGGTAGCTGCCGAGTGCCCATCGGTTTACCACTGGACGGGTGAGGACAACGGTGACTGGTTTGGCGCTCCGGTCCGTGGTATAGGTGACGTCAACGGTGACGGAGTTTCCGATATTTCGGTAAGCTCCTGGATTCACGACAACTATACAGGTCGGGGATATATTTATTCGGGAGCAGATGGAAGCCTGCTGATTCAAGTGTATGGAGACAGCGCGTTTGATGCCATGGGCATTGTTTGCGGCATTGGAGATCGTAACGAGGACGGGCGAGACGATTTCGTGGCAACCGCGCAAGGTTGGGAGAATGGAAAACCGGGGCGGGTATACGTTTTTGAAGCTCCAAATGGACCGTATCCGACAATTGTGACATCTGCCGATGCGGTCGATTCGATCGTCGGTACAGCCCCGGGCGACAACCTTGGTTTCAGGGGTTACCGTATTGAAGATCTGGACGACGATGGATACGACGACTTCCTGGTCAGCGCAGCCTTTTTTGATGGGTATGGCCACTGCTATTTTCTGGCTATTTCCAGCAAGTCGATGGACACCCTCGTGAGCTTCACCAGCAGTGTCCCCAAAGACTACCTGGGCCATGATATCGCCTCTGCCGGCGATTTCAATAATGACGGAACGGCCGACATTGTCGTTGGAGTGATGCATGATGCCACCCTTAACTGGCGGGCCGGTGCGGTATGCGTATTCTCCGGCGCCGGTTCACTCCTTCTGAAAGTAAATCACACCGCCTATAACCGACAGTTCGGACACGTTGTCATCGGTGCCGGGGATGTCAATAACGACGGATACGATGACATCGGCGCAGGCGATTTCAACACGAACGGTCATTTCTATGTATTCGCCGGCGGTGATGGACCGTATCCGGATACTCTTGTCGAATCCGATGCGGACTGGACATTCACCGGGAATGCGGGGTATTATCTAGGACATTCTGCAGTAGGTGTCGGCGATCTTAACGGCGACGGTAAGGATGATCTGGCAATAGGAGCATCTCAGTGGGGTAGCAGCAGTCCGGGCAAAATGCTCGTTTATTCGGTTGAAGATCAGGTCCTGCTTCATGAATTCAACGGTCTGACGGCTAGTGGAGACTTCGGAATGGCAGTCGACACTTCAGCCGATCTCAATCAGGACGGTTTCCCTGAGCTCATAGTTGGCGCCTATAATTATGGGATTCCAGGTCCCGGCGAAGCGTTCCTGTTTTACCTGGGTACTGACGACACCGACGGTGATGGCATATATGATCATTGCGACGCCTGCCCCGGATTCGATGATGCGGAAGACGTCGACGGTGATGCGGTCCCCGATAGCTGTGATAATTGTCTGACTGTTGCAAACAGCGATCAGGCGGATAGCGATCTCGATGGTAACGGTGACTCCTGCGATATGTGTCCCGGGTACGATGATTTTGCCGATGCTGATTCGGATACTCATCCCGATGCTTGCGACAACTGCCCGGGCACAGCTAACGCAGATCAAGCGGATACGGACAGCGACGGCGTTGGCGATGCCTGTTGCTGCAATGGTATCAGAGGTAACATAGACAGCGATCCGGCTGATGCTATCGACATCTCCGATTTGGTTTATCTCGTGGATTACATGTTCTCCGGCGGCTCGGAGCCGGGCTGTCCCAACGAAGCTGATGTCGAGGCCAGCGGCGGCGCTCCGGACATTTCCGACCTGGTCCATTTGGTTGACTACATGTTCAACAGCGGTCCTGAGCCTGCGGTTTGTCCGTGAGGCAGTGAGATTACGCGTCAGACCGACTGAAAACGGGAGGGCTTATCGCCCTCCCCGGTTTACTGTTCAGAGATCTGTACCGCTGCAGGATTTCACTGCCGATCGCCATTTGTCGTCATCCCGGAGGATCTCAATATCGGACCAGCCCGTCTCCCGAAGAATGGTGTCGGCCACGCGACTGGAAAAGAACGTTCTCGTGAAAGGCTCGCCGACCTCGTCGCCATAGTGGAATTGGAGTCTATCCTCCCGAACACCGTCCCCCCGATTGGATACTTCCGCCGGGATCTCATAGGATTCGAGAATCACAACCCCCTCCGGGGCACAGATTCCCCGACTTAACCTGAGCAGATCCTGTATCTGCGAGATTGAACCGCCGGTACAGATTGTCCGGTTGAGCCAGAGAATAGTGCCCGCCGGGCCGAAGCGCTCAAGATCGTAAAACGACCCTACGGAAGCGTTGGCTATCCCCTGTTCTTCGCACAACCGGATAGCGATGGGATCGATATCGAAACCGGTAGCATTATGTCCATTGGACTGCAGGTACTTCAATATGCGTCCGGGACCGCATCCGACATCGAGGATTCGTCCTTTCACGTGCACAAGCGCACGTTTCTCCAAATCCGTAGGTTCTGTCGTAAAGAAGAAACCGAGGTCGACCGGGTATTCATCGGCTCCGTCGGATATCAGGAACGGCTCTTGCTTGCGACCGTAGTATTGGTCGGCGAGTGCCTTCCCGAACAGGTTATTGGCTGTTTCCATATCGATCCCGGATTCGTGAAGGATGATCTGCTGGTGAAATATAGTGGCTGTGGGGTACACAGGGCAAGGGTTTGTGGAGTACGAGATTGGCCGGGCCCCCGTATGCTTGCGCTTGTCCGCCGCAGGTGGGGAGGGATCCTCGCGATCCGTCAACCGCCCCCACATAGTTCTACTGTCGCACCATGTCACCCTGAAAGCGGCCCGCCGCCTTGTCGCCCGTCACCGGAACTTGATCAATGTCGCCCCGAGCTTGTTGTGCTTCTTCTCCATCTTAAGGCCGCCTCCCATACCATAGCCGGACCCGATTGACCCGCCCTGGCTGACCCCTTCTATCGATTTCCGGGCCTCGCCGAGCACCACGGCGTCGGCACCGCGCTTGCGGGCCTCCTCGACGACCTTGTTTTGCACCCCGCTCTCACTGCTGTACTTACCCCCGGTGATGGTCAGGATACCCATGATTTCATAATGTTGATCGGGGTCGATTTCGTCATAGTCATTGAAGACGACGACGGTTGTTGTTTGTGCGTGTTCGATGCCTTCGTAATGCACTTTGGCGCAGGCGGAGAGCATGACGGCGGCGACAAGCGCCGCGAGGATTTTGAGATTAGTTTTGCGTCTCATGGTGACAGCCTCCCACTTGGTTACAGGTACCGATTTGGATTGATGAGTGCTTGCTGTCTGTCGTGGTGATAATCGGAGTATATGTAATTTGCGGTTTTGAGGCAAGGAGGGGGGGAGTTCTGAGAGCCGGGTGGCCCATCCGCTTGTGCTTGGCCATGGGACTTGCGCACATGCAGAATCACCACTGCTAAAGAAAGCGGCTTGCCGCCCGGCCAAAACAAAAAGGCGGCGGCAGAGTTACAGGCTCTGCGCCGCCCCTTCGTGATGCAGGGGAGACTGAGAAGAAGGGCCGCGCGCTCGGGAGGATCAGTGCGAACAACGCGCGGCCGAGGTGTTCTCACCCCGATTGCAAAACGCTCCCAACCGGGCCCTCACAGACAGGGCAGAGGCGCGGGCCCGGATTGAAACATGTAGTTTACCAATTGCACCAAATCGGAAATACTGATTTCATAGGCCGGATCGCCATCCACATTTGCCTCGTAAAAACATACCGGCTCGGGACCGCCCCCAAACATATACTCCACCAGCCATACAAGATCGCCAATAGAGATCTCCCCCGCCGGGTCACCGTCCATATTTCCCGTGATACCCACACAACAGGTGAGACAGGTCACCGCTCCGGGCACCGTCACCGGCGCGTAGGTCCCGAACGCGGCCGAAAACGCAGGCGAATAATCCCGGTATCCGCCGAGGTCGAGCGGGGTCGCCTTGTGCGGCGCCTGGACGCCGTCGCGCATGCGCTCG
>CAZVUZ010000191.1:910-1668 GCA_964630485.1 uncultured Ignavibacteriales bacterium | reverse complement strand
AGCGGGGTCGTGTCGTCGACAAAGGCGTCCTCCGGTATCTCGAAACCGAGCCTGAGAACAGGTCCCCGGCCGGGAGGAAGAGTATGAACTCCAACTGGGGGTATAAGTTGAAATGTTATTTCCTTCCCGGCCGGATCGCTGTGTATTACGGAAATTTCAAAACCATCGGTGCGACAGCCGGCCGTCGACCAGGTCACCGCGGACGCGTCGAAATCGATATCGCCGGAGAAAGTCACCGGGATAATCATCTGGTCGAGGTCGGCGACATTGGCGGCATAGATACCTACCTCGACAGCACTGTTGGGCAAGACACTCAGGCTGTCGGCCCAGAGGGAGTCGGCCAGAGCGGTGATGAAACCCGGCCGGCGGCGCAAGAGGGTGTCATTGTCAGCCGTGATCAGCATCAGGTTGACATCGTAAACTCCCGGCATCGTATAAACGTGGTTCGGGCTCTGTACCGTGGCCGAGTCGCCATCGCCGAAGTCCCAGATCCACTCGACGCCGTTGATTTCCATCCAGCCCTCGAACTGAACCGTCAGCGGGGAAAAACCCCAGGTTGAGTCGGATTGGGCATCGACGAGCATGGGGATACGGTCGAAACGGTTGCCGTTGAAATTGGGCACGGCCAGTTCCATGAGATAGTTGTTGCACAGGAAATCGGCCGGGCCGTTGTGACCGGTCGAGAACGGCACCGGGTCCTCCGAGAAGCCGTTGTCAAACCGGTACACCGTCCCGGTGGGCCAGCGCGAGTAGTAGTA
>CAZVUZ010000191.1:0-900 GCA_964630485.1 uncultured Ignavibacteriales bacterium | reverse complement strand
CGCGGGAGAGGCCGTCGGCGCCGCCGCCGGGGGTGGTGGCAATGGTCGTGCGCGAGGAGTCGTCGATATCGACGGCGACAATATAGCCGTTCAGCCCACCCCCGATACAAACCAGGAGGCGGTTGTTGGGACCGTCATAAATGATGCCGTTGGCATTGTCCATCCCCGACGTAACGAATAGCGACACCGTGGAATCCTCGGGACGGATCTTGTAGAGCATGCTGTAGGACCACTCGGTGGCGTAGACCCACCCGTCGTCGTCGGTGGTGATGTCGTTGATAATTCCCAGACCCGCAATGGGAACATGCATGAGCATGGAATCCCCGGTCAGGTCATACAGCACCAGTCCCTCGAGGGGACCGTCGTGGGATGCGACGTAGAGAATGTCGCCGTTGATGTGCAGGCCGGCCGTGCTGGCGAGAGCATTGTCGAATACCGACTGTCGGCCGTCAAGATCGACCTGGATGATGTTGCCGTTGGCCCAGCTCGATACCAGGTAACGTTGCCGGGCAATGTCGTACTCCACGCTCTCGGGTTCTGCCAGCAGATTCTGGGCCGGTGTCGACGAGGACAGGGCAACCAGGAAAAAAACGTAGCTCAGGATAGTTAATTTGGTCATAGTTCCTCCGAAACCTCCAATGTCTTCTCAGTCTCTGTCAGATCGGTGCACCGGTATTCCCGGTGCACCTTCGGCGGTGGACAAAAAGGGTGTCCATCAAGGTCTTGCGCACGCGCTGTTATGTGCTTAAGGTTACCGCGGAGGTGAATTCTTACTGACCATTTGTGAAAATTCCACAGAAACGTCAAACTTGCGCTCATCTGGCGCTAACCTTATATTAGAGGGTCTGTTGTCCGCAGACGAGGGTTGTCTTTGACTATTAATGAATCATACGAACAGGC
>CAZVUZ010000190.1:0-5773 GCA_964630485.1 uncultured Ignavibacteriales bacterium | reverse complement strand
GGTAAAACCCAGATACCCCAACTCCCCGATTTCCTTGATCAGTTCCGGCGGCACGGCACCGGCCTCGTCATACTCGAGGGCATGCGGATAGAGGCGTTTGTCGGCAAACTCACGCGCCATTTCCTTCAGCTCAAGTTCTTCCTCAGAAAGCTTAAAATCCATCGAATATCTCCTTAGGAACTGTAGTCGTAGAATCCTCTGCCGGTCTTGCGGCCGAGATACCCGGCCTGGACCATTTTACGCAGCAGCGGGCAGGGACGGTACTTGGGATCGCCGAGACCTTCATGCATGACCTCAAGGATCGCCAGGCAGACATCGAGGCCGATGAAATCGGCGAGGAAAAGCGGTCCCATGGGATGCGCCATTCCCAGCTTCATAACCTGGTCGATCGATTCGGCGGTAGCCACACCTTCCATGAGGGCGAAAACCGCCTCGTTGATCATGGGCAGCAAAATGCGGTTGGCCACGAAACCGGGGTAGTCATTGACCTCGACCGGGGTCTTGCCGAGCTTCTCGGCCAGGCCCTTGATGAGGGCATAGGTTTCATCGGTGGTAGCAATGCCGCGGATGACCTCGACGAGCTTCATCATCGGCACCGGGTTCATGAAATGCATGCCGATAAACTGGACCGGGCGCTTGGTCGCGGCCGCCAGCTGGGTTATCGGAAGCGAGGAGGTGTTCGATGCGAAGTAGACCTCGGGCGGGCAAACCTCTTCGAGCTTGCGGAAGATACTCAGCTTGATCTCCAGGTTCTCGGTCACGGCTTCGATCACCAGTTGCGAATCCTTGGCGGCATCGAGGTCGGTACTGACACTGATATGTCCCATCGCGGCCTTCTTGTCGTCCTCGGTGATCTTCTCCTTCTTGATCATGCGGTCCAGGCTCTTGCCGATCGTGGCCACGGCCCGGTCCAGGAACTCCTGTTTGATGTCGACCAGGGTGACATCAAAACCCGTCGTGGCGAACACCTGGCAGATCCCGTTGCCCATGGTGCCGCAGCCGACGACTGTCACTTTCTTAATATCATCTACGTTCATTTCACCCATCTCCTTAGAGCTTTATTAGCACATCTCAATGGCCATGGCCACCGCGTGACCACCACCAAGACACAATGTCGCCAGTCCGGTCTTGAGACCGCGATCCTGCAGGGCATAAATCAGGGTCGTGAGAACCCTGGTGCCGGAAGCGCCGATGGGATGCCCGAGAGCAACCGCACCGCCGTGAACATTGGCGCGATCCCAGTCCCAGCCGAGGTTGTTGCCGTCGGCCAGGGCCTGCACGGCGAAAGCTTCGTTGGCCTCGATGAGGTCGAAGTGATTGATATCGACATTCATCTTCTTCATCAGCTTCTCAACAGCATAGATCGGCGACCAGAAAAGACGCTTGGGCTCGACACCGGCCACGGCATATTCAATCACCTTGGCCATCGGCTTGAGACCCTTGGCCTTCATGTATTCGCCGGAGACAACGACCGTGGCCGAGGCGCCGTCATTCAGACCCGGAGCGTTGCCGGCGGTGACAGTGCCTTCCTTCTCGAAAGCCGGGCGCAGCCGGGCCAGCTTTTCCATGGAGATCGTCTCGCGCGGGCATTCGTCCTTGTTGAAAATGACCGGATCACCCTTGCGTTGGGGGATTTCCACGTCGAATATTTCGGCGTCGAATTTGCCCTCTTTCATGGCCTTGACGGCCTTCATGTGGGAGTTGTAGGCGTATTCGTCCTGCTGTTCGCGGGATATTTTCTCCTCGCGAGCGATGAACTCCGCGGCACAGCCCATGTGCCAGTCATTGAACGAGCACCAGAGCCCGTCGGATACCATAATATCGTCGAGCTTCTTATGCCCCCAGCGCAGGCCGGTTTTGGCGCCGCGAAGGACATAGGGCGTGTTGGACATGGATTCCTGGCCGCCCGCGACAAAGACATCGTTGTCACCGGCGCGAATCGCCTGCGCGGCCAGCATGACCGACTTGAGGCCGGAGCCACAAACCTTGTTGATCGTCATCACGGCCGCCTCCGGCGGTACCCCCCCGTGGATGGCCGCCTGGCGCGCCGGTGCCTGGCCGCAGCCGCCCTGGACCACGTGCCCCATGATAACTTCTTCGATATCCGCCGGCTCAACACCGGAGCGTTTGACTGCTTCCTTGATTGCGAGAGCGCCCAGTTGCGGGGCCGTCATTGTCCCCAGACCGCCGTGCAGGGTTCCGATTGCCGTCCGGCAGGCCGAGATAATATATGCCTCTTTCCTTTCCGCCATGCGGGATTCCTCCGAATGTTGTGAGTTGTTCCAATTTAGAAAATATATATAGCCAATATGAATGCGGAAATCAAGTGAACTGGTTCACAAAGCCGAATTTTCACGTCACAAACACGACCGCATGAGCCACGATGCCCTCGCTGAGCAAGAAAGACCGACAAATCGATTTCGCCTCAACCTTTTTGTTGAATCAAAAGCAAAAACACTTACTATTTTACCGGTTACAGGAACTTTGCACAGACTACTTTGAAGGTGAAAGGACACAACCATGAAACGCATCGTGTTGCTTCTTATCGTGATATTCGCTCTGGCCCTCTCGGTATCGGCCCAGACCCCAGAGAAACCGTTCAACCTCTACCTCGCCGGTGGCGGCACCATGCCCATGGACGACCTCAAGGATGGGTGGACAACCGGATTTCATGGTGAAGGCGGCATTGGTATGGCCCTTATGTCCAACCTGGAGCTGGTGGGAAGAGTCTCCTACCATTATTTCCCGATCGATGACGAGGGAGAACTCTGGGGCGGCGAGGCTGATTTTGACGGCGGTGAATTCACTTCCCTGATGTACGGCGTAGAAGCCAAACTTAACCTCGGTACGCCAGCTTCCTCGACGCGTCCCTACCTCCTGGGCGGATTCGGATGGGCCAAGCTGGAAATGAAGGAGATAACCTACGACGGCATGGAGCCCGGCGAGGAAGGCACCCAGGCCTCCGAGACGGAAATGTACTACACCGTCGGCGGCGGCATCGAGTTTGGAACTTTCTTCATCCAGGCCCGCTACGTTCGCGTCACGATCGATAACGAAGGTCTTGATGGGGATGCCGACATCAACTACGTGCCGATAACGGTCGGTTTCCGACTATAAGTTCGTCCTCGAACCGCTAGGAGCGCAATATGAAGAAGTTTTTCGTTTTTACGGCGGCAGTATTAATACTGGCTGCAAGCGCCGGGGCACAGGTATCTTTCCCCCTGAAAGTATATGCCGGCGGCGGTATCACCAAACCGAGTTCGCCGGATGAGTTCAAGGACGCCTACAAAACCGGCTACCATCTCATGGGCGGTGTCGGATTGCCGGTGTTTCCACTCATCGAGGCCGTCGGTAAGCTGGAACGGCACACTTTCAGCAACGACATCGGTCAGCTGGAAGAGGGCAAATTCAGCGTCACTATGTACGGTGTCGACGCCAAAATCACGGCCAATGTGCCGACCTTCCCGATAAAACCCTATGCTTTCGTCGGGATCGGCCTGGCCCGGGTCGAGGTGGATACTTTCGAGCTACCGGGGGGAGTCGTGCCGGGCGAGTTGCAGGATGCTGTCAATGCTTTGACGCTCGACAGCCAAACCAAGTTTTACTACAATCTTGGCGCCGGGGTCGAGTGGAAGCTGATGCCGACCATAAGCCTGTTCGCCCAGGGACGGATGATCAATATTTCGACTTCACAGGACGCGTCGGTCGAAGTAATCGAGCCGGCGTTTGACTCGGACACGAAGTTGTGGGCGTTCAGCGCCGGGATAAAGCTCTTCTAGCGGAACCCATGGCGGGACCCTGCCGGGCGATAGCTAAAAGAACTTCGCCAATTTTATAATTGACGGGGACCCGGTTTCTTGGTTTTACTTTGACCATGTAATGGAAAGTGGGATGCTGAAGGAAGGTAAGGCATGAAGAAAGTATTGGCTGCGATCGTGTTTATGACTCTCATGGGCGGGTTTGCTTCGGCCCAGAGCCCGCTGAGTTTCTATGCCGGCGGCGGAATCATTATGCAGGACCGGCCGGGGACATTCGATGAATACTATGACATCGGCCTGCACCTCACGGGGGGCGCCGGTTACCAGGTCTTCCCCTTGCTGGAGGCCGTCGGCAAACTCGAATACCATCGCTACGCCAATGCGATTGACAATGTCGAAGATGGCGCCATTAAGATGCTCATGTACGGAGTGGACCTGAAGCTCACGCCCTGGGTCCCGGTTTCGAAGTTCAAGCCCTATGGCCTTGTCGGTGCCGGGTGGGCAAGCATCAAGCAGGACGATTTTACGGGTGAAGGGCTCTCCAATCCGGATGTCGCCGCCTTCGTGTCGGCGCTGAGCCTCGACGACCCCACCGAGTTCTACTACAGTTTCGGCGGCGGTGTCGAGTGGCAGCTGAAACCAATGCTGAGCGCCTTTCTTCAGGCCAAATACGTCACCGTCACCACCTCGGAAGAAACCAGTGTTTTCATAAACGACATACGGCTGTGGACTTTTACGGCCGGAGTAAAAATCTTCTAACATGGAAAGGAGCCAGAGAACCGAAAGGAATCGAATCAAGCGGTTGAGTAGCGAGCCAACCGAGACATGAGATGCTCGCTGAAGACTTCGAAACGCAGTGTATCCGACAGGAAGTCGGATGAAATATAAAAAACGCTTACGCAGGAGTGTACAATGAGAAAAGCAGTGATTTTTGCTGTGGCTATCGTGCTGGTAGCCGGCCTGGCTTACGGTCAGACCCCAATGAAAATGGCCGGTTACGTGAATGCCGGTGTTAACATGCCCATGGGTCCGGACGGTTTCAAGGATATGTATGGGATGGGCCTTAACGGCGGTATCGGTTTTGGCATTCAGCCCACTGAAATGTTCGAGTTCGTCGGCCGCTTCAACTATCTTCAGTTCGCCCTGGATGAGGATTTCATCGCCGAAGAGTATTACCCAGGTCAGGATGTGACCATTGATGGCGGTAAAGTAAGCGGATTTGAGATTGCGGCAGACGTGAAGTTCTTCCCGTCGCTAATGTCCACCCCCGGCCCGTTCAAGCCGTATCTTATCGCCACCATCGGTTTCGTCAACGCCAAAACCGATGAAGCTACGATTACCGGTGATGTTGATGAAATGATTCCGGAAGGTGAATCCTCAACCGACTTGTCGTATGGCATCGGCGCCGGCTTCGATTATGCCGTCTCGCCCAAGGTCACTGTCTTCGCGCAGGCGAAGTACATGATCATCTCCGAGGAAGAAGACGACATCAAGCACCTGCCTATCAACGTCGGCCTGAAGATGTTCTTTGGCAACTAAGCCATATCGCATTTCTGTATATGTACAAAGGCCGGGGTTCTCCCCCGGCCTTTTTTGTTTGCGAACCAATGTCCCATTATTCATCACACAACTCAATCAGTGAAGCGTCCATACACCAGAACCAAGGATTCCATTGACTTTGTGGAATAATCTGCGCACATTTGGGGAGTCGGTACAGCGTGGGAGCTAGTAGCAAAGGACCGTTATGAGTGCCGACAAAGGGAGGACCTGAGTGCGTTTTTTGTCTATTGTCATTCTGATCACTGTCGTTGCATGCTCAGCGGGGGTCACCGCCCAGAGCCTCGGGCCTGCCGTCTACCTTGGCGGGGGTATCGACCTCTCGGTAATTCCCCGGCAGTTCCGATCCGGCTGGGATGACGGCGTCGGCGGCGGTGTCGGTTTCGGCATCGGCCTAAACCGCTATATAGAGGTAGGCGTATCGTTCCGGCACAGCATCTTTGAGAGTGACGCCGACG
>CAZVUZ010000189.1:5466-5891 GCA_964630485.1 uncultured Ignavibacteriales bacterium | reverse complement strand
GTCACTCGGGATATCAAAGGTAGCTAGCAATGTCGTGCCATTGGGAGCACTGACGTTGTAACCAATAATGCTGGTAGCGCCGCTGATCAGGGCCGCCGTGGGAGTGGCCTGACCGAAAGTTGTGTTCTCGGCGGTAATGGTCACACTAAGCGTCTGGCACTGCGTAGCCGTCGCGGGAGTGATCGACAGGATTGTCGGCACCTCTGGTTCCGGCTCACCGATCACATAGCAGTGCGGGCCATCCCAGCCCGGGAAAACGTCGACACCGGCCCATTTCCACACACCGGAGGGCGGGTAGAAGGCGGAGTCAAAGCAAATATTCTTCTGGTACTCTGACTCGGGAAGCGATCCGATATCGATCGTATAGGCGATATCGTCATACCCGGCCGGAAGACCGGTGCCGAAGAAGCGGAAACCGCCGAAAC
>CAZVUZ010000189.1:0-5456 GCA_964630485.1 uncultured Ignavibacteriales bacterium | reverse complement strand
CCTGGCATTCAACCTTGAGCGTGACAGCCAGGACCTCAAAAAGAAATGGGTAGCCAATGTCGTCATAACCGACCGGCAAGCCAGCCTGGAAGAAGCGAAAAGCCGCGAATCCGACGGTATCGCCATCGGCGGGCGTCTCGGTGAAGTAATTAAAAAAGATCCCACCGTCAAACATCGACGCGTTAATACCAACAGTATTAGCGACGACAGTATCCCAGGTGGCGCCATCGGGAGACGCAATCTCAAAACCGTTGGTAATACCGCTCTGGCCCGTGCCGCCATCGGTAATGCGGATGTAATACTTGATGGGGGTGTTCATTTCCAGATATGGTACCGGGCCGCTCTCGTTCAGGCCGTCGATGTGGTCGATCGAAACACTCTGACCGAATGCCACGCCGGCGGAACAAAGGAGCATGGATACCATAATTAGCAGAAACTTTGCCTTCATTCTTAAAGACCTCCGTATTGAAGTTTCCCGAAATAGTTTTTATTCAATGATCGTTTAGTTCTCATGTAAGGGCCAGGACAACGCAACAACACGCCAACGGCAATATGCCGCGCGCAGAATGTCTTAAACTCAGCGGTGTGATTTTCAGCCGATGCCAAACCAACTTCCCACTTAATCGAGATTGATGGTTATGTTTGTCCCGTACAGCCAACTTGTTAGACCACGAAGAGATTAAGGAAAAAAGCAGTTACCTCCAAGTAGGTACCAGTCCCCTCTTCGACGCTAAATATAGGCCTTTGCCGGTATTTGTCAAGGCCTTAAAGCCCTGTAACACCGCCCATACCGTGCATTTACGCCTCAAAGGGTCCAGATGATACCGGTCAGGATTTATCTTATCTTCTAAGTTCTTTGCATATAACCAGTAAGCATCCAAAATCGACCTGTTCACGTATCCAACAGAATTCAGCCGGCCCCGATCGGGCTGTCATGCAACGCTGTTCACTTATTGCGCATCCCGAAGGTCCCTGTTGGCTGTCATGAAACCATTTGGCCCCATCTCTACCCGTCCAAGAGCAGAAAATGCGTCTCCGGCTCGCCAAAAAGGCGGATAGCAATGAAAACCGGAGCTAGAAGGCCACGCCGAAGGCTAAGCCCAGCCGCCCCTGGGTAGAGTTGATTTCATAGTCGATGCCGCTTATTACGGTACCGGCCTTCTGCACACTGCCGTCAGCATATTCCTCGTCGCGGTACCATGTCTGGGTCTGGGTACCATCGGTACCTATCGAGGAGATCTCACCGACAAGAGTCACGAACGGCTGCATCGGCAAGTCTTCCGAGCCAAGTATTATGCGGCCCTCGGCTCGGAGGAGAATACCCCAGCCGGAGGGGCTGGCCTCGCTGGTTTTGCCGCGCAGGATATGATCGTCGAAGTCGGAGGCCATGGCTCGGGTAACGGCCGCCTTGAGGGTAATCTCGGAAAGGGCGTTCGGCCTGACACCGCCCACCAGACCAAGCTGTGGCAGGTAATAGTTCACCTTGTAATAACCGACTATGCCTTCCCCCGATATCGACACCCGGTCCTGCAGATTGCTTAACTGCCAGCCGTCATAACCGACTATGTCCTGCTCGATTCGGTTGTAGGTAAATCCGGCCAGGAACCACAGATCGAATTTCCTTCCCTGCCAAATAGTCGTCCGGAAATCAACAGCGAGACGAAGATAGTCCATCGTGGCATCAGACTCGGTATAACTGATTGTTTCGTCGTAGCCAATATCCGGGATACGCAACCAGTCGTAGTCCTTCATAGCGCCGGAGGGATCGTCGACATTGATAATCCCTTCAACGCGAGCCGTCCAGCGTCGCCCGTTGCCGAACCTGCCGCGGGCGCCGGCGGTGGCGCCGACCAGGTAAACGTCGAGCGGGAATTCGAGCTTGCTTTCCACCTCCACGAAGGCGGTATCGAAGGGACCGCCGACATCGTCAACCCCCTGCGCCTTCAGAACGTAATCGGTTGTACCCCAGTTATTGTAAACAACCGGGCCGAGGAAGAACTCAGTGCTATTTCCGGCGAAGGAAGCAGGCGCTGTCGGGAAAAGTATCAGGCAGGCAAGCAGGGCGTAGATGTATTTCATAAAAGTATGTCGTTTAATCGGACCTTTTTGTTTGAGCCGGAATTAGAAAAAAGTCCCGGCGACCTTCCGACCGTCGAGTTACAGTCCCCGGATATCTGCCCGGGATGGACGCCGCGCTGTTACACGCGGCGTTCTCACAGTCATACGCAGGCAGGACTCCCCCAGTTGAAGTTTACTCCTGATACATCTGTATCAGCATTTCGCCCTTGACGACCCTGACGACGACCTCATCGGCATCGGGTGCCCAGGTGTTTTCCCTGGCCCGGCCGTCCGGGAGTATGGTGAAGGTGCGGAAACTCAGCGGCCCGGTCTCGCTTTCGGGTTTCTCTTCACCGCCCATGAAAAAGTGTATCGTGCATTCGGCTTCATCGGTACCGATGTTTACGAACCGTGTCCGGTACTTAGTCCCGGCTTCGGGCTGCATCCGATACTCGCCGCCGGCCTTCACCACCTGGCCGGGATCGGTCTCGATAAACTCGCCCTCAACCGTGGCCTTACCACCGGCCAGGCGCACGACGATCTCGTCCGCCTCATAGGGAGTCTCGTCGGATCCCAGAGTGGCCCCCGCACCTTTCTCCGATACGTTCATGGTATACATGGAAGGACTTACCAGGGGCCTGCCGTTCTTGAACGGCACTACCACAATGGCCATATTGGTATCGAGGAGATTGACGGCTGTCGCCTGGAACATCTTACCCGCCACCGGTTTTACTTTCACCATCTCCCCGGCGGCCATCTCCTTCGAGAATGGCGGCGTCACGAACTCGGCCTCGGCCAGATCACCGGCCCAGTCAGGCACTTCCACACGCTGTTCGCCCGGTGCCGGCATCCGCTCAAGGCCTTCGGGAAGAACAAAGAGATCGGCCGCAACACTCTCACTCTTGATATTCGACAGTTCCATCTCGAAGCCGCCGATGACATGGTTAACTATCTTCACCGGGAAGTTCATTTCCTGTGATACCCACTGCGTCATCATGTCTTCGCCGTTAGCGCTAATGAGTATCTTATCGCAGGTCATTCCGGCGACGGTCTCCGTGCCCTGATTCTCCGCCTCGCCGATCGACGTCGCATACTTGAGCCCCTGGAAGGGATCGTTCATCAGGCTGACCGGATCCTGGTTGGCCATTTCCATGTACCGGCCATCATCAACCGATATCACCCACGTTTTCCCGGCATCCTGGTCGACCACCACCACGAGATTCTGGCCGTCCTGGTTCATCTCCATGCGGTATTTATTACCTTTCAGGAGGAATTTGCTCTCCAGCGACTGGGTGCCGTCGCTCTGAATCATTGTGGCCGTGAACTCGTCGCCTTTGGGGCCGCCCGAACACATGTTCAGCCCCACCATCAGCACCACTCCGGCCACCAGCATTGTTAGTAGTTTCCTGTACATCTCCGTCTCCCGTCCCCTTCGAAGGGCTCTTACGAAACAATGATTTGATTTTCTTTTCGATAGTGAATCCGTTATCACCTGCAACCACCATTGAACGGGCCCACGGTTCCGATTGGCACGCCGCCATCCCGGCCACCCGGCCCTAAGTCATTGAAATTGTGCCAGGGGCCGACCTCTGTCAACAAACAATGTCAGTGGCTGGAGTTGGTCTGAGCCGGGGGTTGGACAGCCTGAGCAGGCGGAAGGTATTAGATCTTCTCGCCCGTCATATTCTCGATTTCGTCAAGGAGGGCCTGTTCAAGGTCAGCCTCGGGAAGGGTTTTGACCACCTCTCCCCCTTTGATAATCACGCCGCGTCCTTTGCCGCCGGCGACACCGATATCGGCCGCGGCGGCCTCGCCGGGACCGTTGACGACGCAACCCATCACGGCCACTTTCAGGGGCGTTTTGATATGCCGGGTTTTCTTCTCGATCGATTCGGCCAGCCCGATGAGATTGATTTGACAGCGGCCGCAGGTTGGGCAGGATATCACCTGGACGCCGTCGTCCTTCAACTCGCAGGCAGTCAGGATTTGCCGGGCGGCGCCGATTTCGTGAATCGGATCCGCCGTAAGAGACACCCGCAGGGTGTCGCCAATGCCGGTGAGCAACAGTGCCCCGAGCCCCACCGCTGATTTGACGGTTCCCGTATCCCTCGTCCCCGCCTCGGTAATGCCGATATGAAGCGGATAATCGCATTGCTCCGCGAGAAGATGATAGGCCCAGAACGACGTCGTGGTGCTGGTCGATTTGACCGAGATGGCGATATCGTTGAACCCGGCCTCCTCCAGGGCCGCCACCTCGCGAAGGGCCGACTCGGAAAATGCCCGGGGATCGCCGTGACCGTACTTTTCGAGCAAATCCTTTGGCAAAGAACCCGAGTTGACACCGATCCTTATCGACACCTCGGCATCTTTGGCGGCTTGAGTTACCTCGCGCACCTTCCAGGCCGCCCCGATATTGCCGGGATTGATACGCACTTTGTCAAAGCCGGCCTTGATCGCCTCAAGAGCATACTTGTATTGAAAATGAATATCGGCGACAAGGGGCCCCTCGGTTTGCTCACGGATGGCTTTCAGGCAACCGGCCGCCTCATCGTCGAGAACACTCAGGCGCACGACCTCACAGCCGGCGTCGAACAACTGCCGGATTTGCCCCACGGTCGCCGCGACGTCGCGAGTGTCGGTATTGGTCATCGACTGGATGGCGACGGGAAAACCGCCGCCGATGATGACTCCGCCGATTTTGACCGCCCGGCTTTTGCGTCTTTTGATCGGGTAACTTAGTTCCATATATTACCTTGACCTCTAACTGAGGTCCCCGTAGTTTACTGCATTCTACGTCCCGAGGCAATTAGTAGTTGGAGAATCCGATACGGTTTTGGTCTGGCTCAAACGCATCATCGCCCTGGTGATTATCCTGGGAATCTACCCCGGGTATCGCTTTTACCAGGATAGACAGCATCAACAGCGTGTTGATGAGGCCGAACGCTATGCCCTGATTACCGCCCGGGTGTGGGTGGCGACAGCCACCATGCGTGACGAGCCCGCCGAATTTATCGCCTGGCGGGACTCGCTCCTGGATTCGACGGGGATTTCAAAAGACGAGATTGACATTTACATGAGCCGGTACGAAGAGAACCCCGAGAGTTACGATGTCTTTGCGCGCCTCGTCAACGCCTATGTCGACTCCCTGATTCGCGAAGCGACCGGGGTCGAACTGCCGCCGGTCGACAGCTCCGCTGTGGAACCTAATCAATAGCCTCGAACGCCCCCGGGAAATGCTCCATCTCGCCGTTGATAAACGTCACGACATCGAATCTCAAATCACAGTCATGAATGTCGTAATCGATCAAGTATTGACGAGCGGCGTGGCTCAGGTGTGAGATCTTTCGAGAATCCACCTTGTCGACGGGGTGACCGAAAGCGACCTTGCGGACGGCTTT
>CAZVUZ010000188.1:3620-5934 GCA_964630485.1 uncultured Ignavibacteriales bacterium | reverse complement strand
GCCCAGCACTCCTAACACTTTCCCCCGAGCCGTCAGGAATCCCTTCCTGACGGCATCCGGCCGTAACCAGGCCGCCCTGCGTGCCGCGTCGTCAAACAGGTTTTGCTTGACTCTACTCCACCACCCGGGGGATATTTCACATTATCAATCGCGGCAGATAATAAGGACCGTATATGCCCGACCACGTTGGATCAAATGACCACAACCACATCCGCTACGCCAACCTGTGGATACGCATCGCCGCCCTCGCCGTCGACCTCGGTGTTTTCTGCGCCGTCTTCTTCCCGATAACGCGCCTCGTCAAAGGCACCTGGCTCATGACCTCTTCCGATCACATGTGGTCCTATGGCTGGTTTATCACCGATCCGATCTGCCTGACATTTCTCGGAATCATATTCGTCTATTTCGTCGTGCTCGAAGGCACTTTCGGTGTTACCGTGGGCAAGCGCGTGGTTGGTATCAAGGTCGTGGATCTGTCGGGCGGGCGGCCCGGTTTGCAAAAGAGCTTCGTTCGCAATATCCTCCGTCTCGTCGATGCCCTGCCGGTGATGAGCATCCTCCGGGCAGTGCTCATTCTACCCTCGCTCGAACGCACCCGCGTCGGCGACCGCGTCGCCAAAACCCGCGTCGTGCATTGGTGAGATATTATCGGTCGGTGCGGATAGGCTTGCGTTTTTGCCGATAATTCCTAATATGTATTGAGAAGACATTATCGACCCCGGATCGCCGGGGGATGAGGCGGCCCGGTTTCGCGGGCCATACAATCACTGAGTCAGCACACCGATAATATTACAGGGGCATCAAATTCTCGGGAGGATACTATGTCTAAGCGAATGACTGCGCTTGCCGGCGCCGTGTTACTCTTCATCTTAAGCGCCGCCGCCATTGCGGAAATCCCAGTGCTGATCTCATACCAGGGGCAACTCACCGACGAATTCGCCGAACCTCTGCCCGACGATGACTACGCAATGAGATTTGCCATCTACGAGGACAGTCTCTCCTCGAAAACCGTCTGGGAGGAGGCCCAGGTCGTGACAGCCACCCGCGGCATATTCACGGTCCTGCTTGGAAGCGTAACGCCCCTGGATCCTTCCGATTTTGATACTCATGATCTCTTCCTGGGTATGCGGCTTGCCTCCGAGGAGGAGGAGTTCCAGCCGCGCCTGCGCCTGTCTTCCGCGGGATTCTCGTTCCGGGCCATGTATGCCGACACCGCCGACTATGCCCTCGCTGTGCCCGCGGGTGATGCGGTGGGGTGGATCGATGCCGGGACGGTGGTGCATACCGAGACTCTGACCGACAGCGTTGGCATCGGCACCACCACACCAACCGAGCGGCTGGAGGTCGTGGGTAATTTGCGAACGACGGGCAAAGCCACCTTTGGCCTCGTACATACAAACACCGGGGCCAGCGGTTTCGTGGCCGGATATACAAATTCGCTCACCGGCGACCGCGCTACTATCACCGGCGGTTACCTGAACACCCTCACCGCTGATTATGCTGTTATCGGCGGCGGCGCCCGTAACAAGGCCCGCGGTATTTACTCCGTGGTGGCAGGCGGCGGCGGACCGGAGGTTGCTGATTCCAATTCCGCCCTGGGTGAATATTCTACCGTCAGCGGCGGACGGCGCAACACCTCCATTGGTGATCGGGCCTGCATCGGCGGCGGTTACGGCAGTATCGCGGGTGGCTCGCACGCCACGATTGGCGGTGGACGGCTTCACCTGACGAACGCCAGTTATGCCACTATCGCCGGCGGTTTCGAGGATACCGTACTCTCCGACTACGGCACCGTCGGCGGGGGAGCAAACAATCGCGTGGCCGGGCCGTATTGCACGATTGCCGGTGGGGGCAGTAACTTCGCATGGGGCTCAGGGTATGCCACGATCAGCGGCGGTTACGATAATGAAGCCTACGGCCAGTATTCCATGATCGCCGGCGGGTATCGATGTCGCGTTGCAGGCGATTACACCTTCGCGGCGGGACGGTATGTCTGGGTCGATGGCAAAGGCAACTTCGTCTGGGCCGATAGCAGCCCATTTTCATTCGGGCAGGGTACATACGACAACAAGTTCCTCGCTCGCGCCACCGGCGGGGTTGCCTTCTGGACGGGTATCGACAGCAATGGCGACAAGACCTCCGGGGCGTCACTCAATGCCGGCAGTGGTACCTGGTCATCCACGAGCGACAGGAACCTGAAAGAGAACTTCGCTCCCATAAACGAAGCGGTCATACTGGAGCGTTTGCAGTCGCTTGACATACAATCATGGAACTACATCGCCCAGGGAGACTCGATACGTCATATCGGGCCGGT
>CAZVUZ010000188.1:0-3520 GCA_964630485.1 uncultured Ignavibacteriales bacterium | reverse complement strand
TACAATCATGGAACTACATCGCCCAGGGAGACTCGATACGTCATATCGGGCCGGTGGCCCAGGATCTCTACGCCGCCTTCGGCTACGGCGCCGATGATCGCCATATCACTACTATCGACGCCGACGGCATTGCCCTGGCGGCCATCAAAGCTTTGGCGGCTGTCAACTCCGAGCAGCAGGCCGAGATTAATGATTTGAAAACGCAAATAGCCGAGTTGCGGAAACTGCTTTCAAAACAACAAGGCGACCGGTAGTACCTGTTGTGGCTGCATAGTCGGATCAGCGGGGCTATTTGGGGTTTAGGGATGGAGGTCATTCATCATGATGTGTCCAAAATGTAACAAGCACGCGGTGTCGTTTGCCCGCAGTATGTTCATTTTCGACCCGCGCACAATCCGGTGTCGTAACTGCGGCGCGCAACTGCGCCTGATAAGCAAATGGGTCCGCAGTTTCTGGATGTCGGTGATACTGGCCCTTGTCTGTGGCATTGTCTTCTCGATGCTAAACCTGTGGATTGACACGACGGCCGGCTGGATTTTCCTGGCCGCGTTCATCGTTGCCGCCTTTACGTACGGCTTCGTCTTCTGGCGCTATGCCGTTTATCAGCCGTTGACACCGCAATCTTAAGAGGTTGATTGGCTGGTGTTTTGGTGACCCCGATTTATCGGATGAAACCGATTCATCGGATGACCCCGATTCATCGGATGACCCCGATTCATCGGATGAAGCCGATTTATCGGTCGAACTTTTCGGGAGCGGGGCTGTTATACCACTATCATGTCAAAATCGAATGTCAAGATCGGTACATCCGGCTTCAGCTACAAGGACTGGCTGGGCAATTTCTATCCGCAATTCTGCCCGGCGGCGGATTTCCTGAGGTTCTATGCCTCGGTGTTTAAAACCGTAGAGATCGACGCCACCTTTTATCGTATACCGGCGGCGGACGCGGTGACCAAGTGGGCCAAAACCACCCCCGACGATTTTACCTTCGCGGCCAAATTCCCGCGCGCCGTTACCCACGAGGGAGAAGATGCCGCCCGCGTCGATACCGCCCTGGCCTTTGTCAAGATCATGAAAAACCTCGGCGGAAAACTCGGCCCCCTGCTCCTGCAATTTCCGTACAGCTTCAAACCCGACCAACTGCCCCTGCTAAAAAGAATCATAGATTCCCTGCCCGAGAAGGGACGCTTCGCCGTCGAACTGCGCAACAAGACCTGGCTCGAGAATGAGGCGATGTTCAAGCTCCTCAGCGACAAAAACGTGGCCCTGTGCCTGATCGATCATCCGTGGATGCCCCGGATGGACACTGCCACGGCAGACTTCAGCTACATAAGGTTTCTCGGCGACCGCAAGAAAATTGAAAACGATTTCAGCTACGAACGTTCCGACCGTCAGGAGGATCTCGACTGGTGGCGCGGGACTATCAGTAAACTTCTCGCCGAAGGTGGCGACCTCTATGCCTTTTTCAACAATCACTACACCGGTCACTCGCCCAGCGCGGCCCGGCGAATGATCGAGATGCTTCAGGCTAAAGCCTGATTTAGTTGCCGCATGGCGCCTTAAGAAATCTCCGCGGATACCGATATCCAGATAATAGGTATACGACCGGGACGAAATGTTTTGTCACCGGTTAAGTAAACTTCGACGCGAGGAGATCTCGGTGATGGAAACAGAAGTCTTGAACAAGACTGAAGATCAGTACGCATGGCAGGCGGGAGACCTGTTGCAGCTGGTATCTTTTCACATCGGTTCCGAAGAATTCGGCGTGGACATTCTCAAGGTCCAGGAAATCAACCGGATGGTCGAGATCACGCGGGTGCCGCAGGCGCCGGCCTATGTCGAGGGGGTTATCAATCTCCGCGGCAAGGTTATCCCCATCATCGACCTGAGAAAGCGCTTCGGCGTCGAAGTTAAAGAGCCTGACAAGAATACCCGCATTGTGGTCGTGAATATCGCCGGAATTATCATGGGTATGATCGTGGATTCGGTCTCGGAGGTATTGCGCCTCCAGTCGGACTCGATCGAGCCCCCGCCGGAAATCGTGACCGATGTCGATTCGAAATATATCAAAGGCGTCGCTAAGCTGGAAGACCGGCTGTTGATCGTCCTCGACCTGTCAAGGGTGATCGACCGGGAGGAGATTGCGACGCTTACCAAATAATGCTTTCGGTTTACTCCTAATCACTTCGTTAGCATTTCGAGAACAGGGCCGTCAGTCACCCGGCCCTGCTTTTTTATGCCTGATAATCTTCTTAGCGAATACTGTCGCCGGTCATGGGGACGAAACGAACGGGCAGAACCCGGCGTTCGGACAAAGTGTCGTCGTGCTTTTCTATCAGCAGTAATTCCTGCCAGCGTTCGCCGACGGGAATAACCATGCGGCCTCCCTCGGCGAGCTGGTCGGTCAGCGGCCGGGGGATTTTCGGTGGCGCGCAGGTAACGATGACGGCGTCAAAGGGGGCATGTTCTTTCCAGCCGATATAGCCGTCGCCGGCTTTCACGACAACATTTCTGTATCCCAGCGAATCGAGCAGGGCTTTGGATCGCTCGGCCAGGGGCTCGACAATTTCAATGCTGAAGACGCTGTCGGCCAGAAGCGCCAGCACCGCCGCCTGGTATCCCGAGCCGGTGCCTACCTCGAGGATTTTCTCATCGCCGTCGAGATCCAGCAAATCGGTCATGAGGCCGACGATATAGGGCTGGGAGATAGTCTGGTCTTCGCCGATGGGCAGGGGCTGGTCGCTGTAGGCAAAGGGGCGGTATTCCGGCGGCACGAAAAGGTGGCGCTTGACGGCGCGCATGGCGTCCAGAACGCGGTCGTCATCGATGCCGCGCGCTTTGATCTGGTCGGTGACCATGGCTTCTCGTTGTCGGCTGAAATTTTCTGTGGTGTCGGGCTTGTCCGCCCTGCAGGCACCGACGATACTCATGACCAGAACGACAAGAATGAATCGGCACTTTTTGGTGTTCTTCATCCGATTACCTCCTGTGAGGGAACTCCTGTGCGTAATAACTGCCATTGAGGCTGCAATATCAACCGGTGATTTATGGCGGATGGGAAGCTGTTAATTGACTGGAGGGCCGGACTCGCTTATCATGGGGAAGTCATGCCAGGCGGGATGTGCCCGCCAAAGCTCAGAACGGAGATATGTTGGAGCCGGCGAAAGTAAACTTTCTCTATACGAATATCGGCCGCGGCCATCCTTTTTACCTCGACGGTATCATCGAGTCCCTGGTGCGGCGGGGGGACATCGGTCTGGTTCGGGGCGAAAGAGACGTTTTCGACCTTTCCCGCGGATTATCACTGGCCGGGTGGCGTTTGGCCCGGTGGCTCTACCGGCGTGGCTCTTCGGGGGGAGTGGTCGGTCATTTGTATTCGTATTTGCGCTCCAACGGCGACTATAACCGGCCGGGGCTGATGTTGCGCCTTCTGGGGCGGCATATTCGCCGCACCTATGAGTGGGATCCCTCACCGCTGGTTGTCGCGCACCCGACCCTGGCCGCGATTATGCGTGATCGC
>CAZVUZ010000187.1:0-6005 GCA_964630485.1 uncultured Ignavibacteriales bacterium | reverse complement strand
AATTATGGGAAAGCATTTTGTGCAGGGGTTGTTTACGGAACTGATTACGCCGTTCAATGAGGATGGGTCCATTGATTACTCGATGATGGAAGGACTTGTGGATTTTCAAGTCGAAAGCGGAGTAAAGAACTTTTTTGTCAATGGATTGGGCGCGGAATCACATTCGCTTTCTAATGAAGAAAAAATGAAGCTTTTAAAAATTGTACGGGATCGCGGTGGAGAGGATGCCGTCATTATGGGATGCTCTTTCGAAGAATCCCTTCTTCAAAATAAGGAGCTGCTTCAGTTATACATGGTCTTTGGTGGCGGGATCGCCGCCGTCGCGGCCACCTCGTGAGCGAGGGCGGCCCGGCGGGAAACTGATTGTGAATATGTGATGGAGTGATATGGATACTTCCGGTACAATGTGGATGCCGTCGTCGTCGTCAACCCTCTCCGGCGAGGTCGACGCGCTTTTTTACTTCATCTTTTACGCTTCGGTGATCCTTTTCGTAATCGTGGTCGGCGCCGCAGCCTTCTTCGTCCTGCGCTTCCGACGCCGCAAGCGGGAGCTGACGGTTGGGATCTCCCACAATACCAAGCTCGAAATCGCCTGGACGGTGATACCGTTCATCCTCGTCGTGATCGTGTTCTTCTGGGGCTTCAAGTCTTTCCTTAGAATGCACGTTGTCCCCGCCGAGGCCATCGAAATCAAGGTCACGGGCCAGAAATGGTTCTGGTCGTTCGACTACCCGGAGGGTGTCTCTACCGTCAACGACCTGGTGGTGCCCGTGGACAAACCGGTACGCCTGGTGATGTCGTCCACCGATGTTATCCACAGCTTCTTCGTACCCGATTTCCGGGTCAAAATGGATGTCCTTCCCAACCGGTATACGATAACCTGGTTCGAGGCCACCCGCACCGGGGAATTCAATTTGTTCTGCACGGAGTTCTGCGGCACGGGTCATTCGGAGATGATCGGCAAGGTGCGCGTGGTCGGCGAACGCGAATACGCCGCCTGGCTCGAGGAGGGTTCGAACGCCGGCGAGGGCGTCACGCCTGCGGAATTCGGGGCCAAACTCTATGTCTCCAAAGCCTGCGCCACCTGCCACAAGATTGACGGCTCGGCCGGTGGCGTTGGGCCGAGTTTCCTGGGACGCTTCGGCAACCAGGGAGTTTTTGAGGACGGCTCCACGGCATTAATTGACGAGAACTATTTGCGGGAATCGATGTTAAACCCAATGTCAAAAGTCGTGGCCGGTTTTCAGCCGGTTATGCCGACCTATCAGGGAGTACTGAAGGACAAGGAGATCGACGCCCTGATCGCGTTTATCAAATCGTTGCAGGAAGAGGGGAAAACCTCCAATGAATGAGATGCCGGAAAAGAGTTTTCTGAACGCCAAAAAGGGTATAATGTCCTGGCTGTTCACGCTTGACCACAAACGCATCGGAATTCTCTACCTCGTCAGTGTCATGTTCTTCTTCTTCGTGGGCGGTGTGCTGGCCATGCTCCTGAGACTGGAACTGCTCAGCCCCGGCCAGGATATTATGGACGCCGAGACTTACAACCAGTTCTTCACCCTGCACGGCGCGATAATGATATTCCTCTTTATCATCCCTTCCATTCCGGCCATTTTGGGAAATTTCGTATTGCCTTTGATGCTCGGCGCCAAGGACGTCGCCTTCCCCCGGCTAAACCTGGCCTCATGGTGGGTGTATATTCTGGGGTCCGCCTTCGCTCTCTACTCGATCGTCAGCGGTGCCGTCGATACCGGCTGGACTTTCTACACGCCTTACAGTACCGACAGCTCGACGGCGGTGATTTCCATGACCTTTGGCGTGTTCATACTGGGCTTTTCGTCGATTTTCACGGGCCTCAACTTCATTGTAACCATCCACAAACTCCGGGCTCCGGGGATGACCTGGTTCAAGATGCCGCTGTTCGTGTGGGGACTCTACGCGACGGCCATTATACAGGTACTTGCAACCCCGGTGCTGGGAATCACGGTCCTGCTGCTGATCGCCGAGAAGGCGCTCGGGATAGGTATTTTCGACCCGGCCATGGGCGGCGACCCCGTCCTCTACCAGCATTTCTTCTGGTTTTACTCGCACCCGGCCGTTTACATCATGATCCTGCCCGGTATGGGTATTATCAGCGAGCTGATCGCGGTGTTCTCGCACAAGAAAATTTTCGGCTACAAAGCCATAGCCTTCTCCAGTCTCGGCATCGCCTTTGTCAGCTTCCTCGTATGGGGGCATCACATGTTCGTCAGCGGGCAGGCCGAGATAGCCGCCATGATATTCTCATTCCTGACTTTCATGGTCGGGATACCTTCCGGGATCAAAGTCTTCAACTGGCTGGCGACGATGTACCGGGGCTCGATTTCGCTCGACACGCCGATGCTCTATGCCCTGTCGTTTCTGGTATTATTCACGATCGGCGGCCTGACGGGGATCTTCCTCGGGGCGCTCTCGGTCGATGTCCATCTGCACGACACCTATTTTATCGTCGCCCATTTTCATTATGTCATGATGGGCGGCACCGTCATGGCATTCCTCGGCGGTATCCATTACTGGTGGCCGAAGATCTGGGGCCGCATGTACAGCGAGTTCTGGGGCAAGATTGCCGCCCTGCTGATCTTTGTCGGGTTCAACATGACCTTTTTCACGCAGTTTATACTCGGATCTCAGGGCATGCCGCGGCGCTATTACAACTACCTCGACCAGTATCAGCCACTGCACGCTTTTTCCTCGGTGGGATCCTGGGTCCTGGGAGCGGGATTCCTGGTGATGGGCGTTTACCTGTTGCACGCCATATGGCGCGGCATCCCGGCCGGCAACAATCCGTGGGGCGCCCTGACGCTCGAGTGGACGGTTACTTCCCCGCCGCCGGAACACAATTTCGACGAAACGCCCAGGCTGACACATGAACCGTACGATTATGACAAAGTCATGGTTGAAAAAACGATCTGAGGACGGGCATTGATGACACCCACTGCCGATCACCCCGATTACCTGGCCCATCATTTCAGCGATGCCGAACAGCAGAGCGAATCGGCCAAGCTGGGGATGTGGTTGTTTTTGCTCACGGAGATCCTGCTTTTCGGCGGACTGTTCGTGGCCTATTCGGTCTACCGGGCCTGGAACCCGGATATTTTCCACAACGCCCACGTCTATCTCGATGTCTTTGCCGGCACGCTTAATACGGTCGTGCTCATCACCAGTTCGCTGACCATGGCCCTCGCCATCCGCACCATGCAGCTCGGCGACAGGCGCAAGACCCTGATTTTATTGTCCGTGACCCTCGTGCTGGCAGCGGTGTTTCTCGTCATCAAGTACTTCGAGTATGCACACAAATTCCACGTGGGACAGCTTCCGGGCAAGTACTATACCTTCGAAGGCATCGCCGGCGACAACCCACATATATTCTTCAGCGTCTATTTCCTGATGACCGGTCTGCACGGCATCCATGTCATCGCCGGCATGGGCGTCATTACCTGGGTGTTGGTAAAAACATTCCGGAACCGATTCTCGGCTGAGTACTATACGCCGATTGAGATGACCGGGCTTTACTGGCACCTGGTGGACCTGATCTGGATTTTCCTCTTCCCCCTGTTTTATCTGATAGGTTAGCGAAATGGCATCGAACGCAAAGACACATTCTCACCATCACATCCTTCCCCTGAGGGTATACCTCGGTGTATTTGCCGGTCTACTGGTATTGACGGCAGTAACGGTGGCGGTCTCGTTCATGCACTTCGGAGCTTTCAACCTGGTCGTGGCAATGTTCATCGCGGCCATCAAGGCCTCTCTCGTGGCGATGTTTTTCATGCATCTCAAGTACGACAACAAATTGTACCTTGCGGTTTTCCTTATCGCCATAGCCTTCCTGGCGGTGTTCGTAATTTTCACCATGTTCGACACCATGGAACGCGATCAGATCTATATAGAGAAAGGCGGGCCCATCCATAAAAAGGCCGTCATGTATGATAAAGCGGCTACCGATACAACCGGCGTCATCCCCGGCGACAGCATCGGCGTCCCACCCGATGAGACGCCGGTCGATGATCCGGGTGACTGACGACAGGGCAATAAAAGATTGACAATCGGGCCGGGACCCGGCTGTTTCGATAACATATAGGTCAAGGGTATCGGGACGCGCTGATACGAGAGGGGTTCGAAACCATGAAAAGCTTCAGGAAAGTCGCCTTCATCAGCACGATCGCGACTTATTTGTTAATACTTACCGGCGGGCTGGTGAGAGTTACCGGGGCGGGCCTTGGTTGCCCTGACTGGCCCAAATGTTTTGGCCGCTGGATTCCACCGACCAGTGTCGATCAGTTGCCGGCCGGGATGAACCCGGACCTGTTCAATTTCGCGCTGGCCTGGATCGAATACACTAATCGCCTCATCGGTGTCGTGGTTGGAATTCTCATCGCGGTTACCGCGATCATGGCCATCATGAAGCTAAGTAAACAGGCCAAAATTATCTATCCGTCAATAATCGCGGCCTTGCTGGTGGCCTTTCAGGGCTGGCAGGGCGGACGCGTGGTCGCCTCCGAACTTGAGCCGCTTGCGGTTTCGCTGCACCTCGTGATCGCCCTTGTAATTGCCAGTCTGATGACCTATGTCACTCAGCAGGCCTACTATCTCGACCGGCCGCTGCCGACCCGAGAAACCCCGGCAGTTAAGAAGATAACGCCCTGGCTCATCATCCTATGGGCCCTCGCCATCGCCCAGGTCATACTCGGAACCAGGGTGCGCGAGGCTCTCGAGAGACTGGCCCTTGAATTCCCCCAGCTCGGTGAAGGCGAGTGGCTGAGCGAGGTGGGCGCCATTAATCACATTCACATGACGGTCGGACTGATCCTGGCCATCATTACCTGGTTCGTCGGGCTTCAGCTTTTCAAAGCCGGTCAGGATCTGTCTTCGATGGTTCGCCGCTCGACAGCGGTAATGATGCTCCTGGCGTTCCTGCAGGTTGTCTTCGGCCTGAGTTTCATCGCCTTCGGTCGTATGCCGGCGGTGCAGTTGTTTCACATGTGGACGGCTACGGTTTATATCGGGGTGTTGCTCCTGCTCTTTTCGGCCGTCCGTCGCGAAAGGAGACACGCGTGAGGGGTACCGGAATCTTCATCGCCATCGGGGCCGTGCTCTTGCTTGTGATCGCCATCCCGTTGCTCGTCGTGGATAGGGTACAGAAATCCCGGCCGGACCTCCCTCAGCTCGGAGATGTGCCCCCGTTCGAATTCACCGAGCGCGGCGGGGAGCCGTTCGGACGAAAGGACCTGGACGGAAGAATCAACGTCGTTGATTTCATCTTCACCAATTGCAGGGGCGCCTGCCCGGTCATGTCAACTTTCATGAGCGACCTCTACGAGACCTTCGACACCGTCGATGCCATTCGCTTCGTCTCGATTACCGTTGACCCGGACCGGGATTCGCTCGGCGTGCTCGGTCGGTACGCCGACGACTTCGGTGTCGATGACGACCGCTGGGTATTTCTCCGGGGGCCCATCGACAGCGTCGTCACTCTCTGCGAGGACGGCTTCATGATGGCCGCCGAGGGCCTCCCCATGGGCCACTCCACCAGGTTCGTCCTGGTTGACAGAACCGGTCAAATACGGGGATATTATGACGGCATGGACGCCGCCAGCATGGATACCCTCGAACAGCACCTCACCTGGATGGCGGCCAACGAATAATGAACGACAATCCCCTGCCGACCATCAATGCCGTATTCAATATCGTCAGCATCGTCATGCTGCTGCTCGGCTATATCCAGATCAAAAAAGGCGACCGGGACCTGCATCAACGCTACATGATAACCGCCCTGATCGTCTCCGCCGCCTTCCTGACCACCTACGTCATTTACCATGCCACCGCCGGATCGGTCCCCTACCCGCATTACGACTGGACGAGGACCCTGTACTTCGCTATTCTCATCCCGCACATTATTCTGGCCGCGGTCATGGTGCCTTTCATCCTGGCCATTGTCTGGTTTGCCTTTCGCCAATCCTTCGACC
>CAZVUZ010000186.1:0-6036 GCA_964630485.1 uncultured Ignavibacteriales bacterium | reverse complement strand
ACGAACGCGAAAAGGTAATTCATGAAATATGCTGCCGTCTCTCTGACAACGATGATTCTGATAATATTGACCTTCGCCGCCACCGTCTCGGCCGATGTTCCCAATTCCATGAATTACCAGGGCCGACTCACCGACAACCTCGGTAACCCCGTGCCCGATGCCGCGTATGCTGTCGTTTTCAGAATCTACGACGGGACCGGCGCAATCCAATGGGAAGAGTCGCACACGGTGACTACTACCGACGGATATTTTTCAGTTCAACTCGGGTCCAACGGGTCTCCGCTGACGGGCGACGTGTTCGATGTTGCCGAGTGCTGGTTGGGTATTACGGTCGGGAACGATTCGGAGCTGGCTCCGCGCACTTTGCTCAGCACTGTGCCGTATGCCTTCAAAACCGGTGAGGTTCAGTCGAATGATATTATCGACGAACCCGGCGTGGCGGCTTTCAGCGGCGCCTACTACATATACCTGGACGATTCGGTCCTGACAAACATCTGCAGTCAATCTATTACGTGCCCCGATGCCGGGTATGTTATGGCCGTGGCCCACGGCCGGATTGCCACCCTGCCGCAACACACCAACGGGACCAATTCATACGCCACGGTGGGAATCTCCGATGTCCCGGGCTCCCTGCCGGGGAAGCAGGATCTCGATGTTCACATCGACGGAGCCGCTCCCACGGGCACCTATTCCATCCCATGGGGCATGACCAGTATGTTCACGGTTCCTGAGGCCGGGACCTACACCTACTATATGCTGGGCTTTGAGTACTCCGGCTCGGTCAGTGTGGCGGATATGCAGTTCAACCTCGTTTATTTCCCGACTGCCTATGGCTCGGTGGATGCCGTGCCGCCGCCGGTGAAGATGCCGACAGGCGATGGGCCCGGGTGGTTTGACGGTGAGGCTGTGCCGGAACCTTGGGGCGAACAGGGAGGCGTGGAGCCGCTTGATGTTACCCGGATTGAAGCCGAACTGTCCGAGATGAGAGCCCGGATCGATAGTCTACAAGAGCAAATCAGACGAAGGTGACCCAGCTATCTGCGGAGCCAAATTGCCTCCGACCCGGATGGTCGCTATTATTACAGTCGGGCAGCGGACTCTTACGGCTGAAATACGGTTCCCGTACCTATGGGGCAGTCCGGTGGCTGGGGGCCGCTGTCGAACATGAACTCGACCAGGAGAATAAGATCGGTGACGTCGATTGGCTCGAGTCCGCTTTCATCCAGATCCGCTTCTTCGAAACAACCGGGAGCGGGGCCGCCGGCAAACATGTAATCCGTCAGGTGGACCAGATCGGAAATGTCAATGGCGTCGGCGGGATCGTTGTCAATGTTGCCACGGAAAACCGAACAGCACCAGTCAGGGACCGTGAAGCACCAGGGCCCGTCCCAGGATGCTGTATACAGGTACGATTCGGGATTGCTCAGGCTCCATACCCATTGACCGGCGGGAGGAAAGGTGCAGGAATCGATGCAGATAGTCTCACCCATCTCAAGCGCACCGGTCTTTATCCGCAGTCTTGCCGCCACCCCGGTTTCCCCCCCCCAATAGGTGGGCTGGAACAGCGTACTAACCAGGCCGGCCGTATCCCCGTATTCGTCCGTAAGGACATGTGTATATGATGACTCCCAGATAGTGTTTTCCTTGATGGGTGACAAACCGCGCGCGGTTACACCGGTGGGAGAAGATACCGCGAGGCCGATCGCAGCGCCGCGGACCGGAAAGCCGGTGGTATTGGTGACGTTGACGGTGAATTCAACATAACCTGTGTCGAGAACCTTATCGAAGGAGAAATACACCTCACCGGCAGTCAGTTCAATGCCGGTATTGGGTTGGCAGGGAACGGTTTCACAAATCAGGTCAGGTCCCTGATTATACATGTAGCTGGCCAGATAAGTAGCGTCATTTACAGTAACACCCTCACAGCCATCAACATCACATAGCGCAGAGTCGGCCGCGTTAGACCTGTCAGTTATAAAGGCAAGTACTCCGACCAGGTCCTGGAGGTCTACGAGACCATTATTGTCAACATCGCCGCATAATCTGTTCTGAGAATCGCTCACCGGAGGCTCGGGCGCATCTGCCGCCAGGGTACTTCCCCCGGACATAAGCAGAATGTAAAGTCCGATTGCAAGCAGCGCAGTGAAGGTGATGCTTTTCATAAGATCCTTCCGTTGAATTTCTTGGACCGTTACCGAAACGATTCGCTCAGATTGACTAAGACAACATCAATATAAACAATTGGGGCGATTTTAGCAAGCCGATTGATCTTTGGAGGCGCTGGATCTCTGAAACCGGGTTTCCGGCCATCGTGTACGTGGTAAGCGGATTCTGTTCGCATCCTGACCGGGGGGAGCGATCAGGATCGGTCCAGTTCCTCTGCCTTCAAGAGCTTCCCTACAAACAGGCACGAGTTCTTGACGAAGAAAACAACCGGCAGATCGCCCACCAGCGATTCGAGGCGATCCACATATTCCAGCTCGCCGCCGACTTCAGGCACCGCCAAGCCCAGGAAAACGGCATCAGCCGCCGCGCTTCGAGACTGGATCAGTTCGCTTATGCTGGAATCTTCGGGCTTGAGGAATACATCACAATCGGCCTCGATGCGTATGTCTCTCAACATTGACTCAAGATACCGCTCCGTGTTTTCCTGCGCGAACTCGTTCGACGCCGCACATAATATCTTAAGATCAGAACCGCGCCACTCGGGGTTGCGGGTCAGCAAATAGGCCAGCAGGAGCATCAAGTCTCCGTTTTGTTTAAAACCGCCCCACCAGACGTGGATCTCACGCCTTGCTTTACGAACCGGGAAGATATGTTGGGGATTGATCTTTCCGATCACGACTGATTTCCGGATTTTCTCCAGCCGCCGTGTCGTCACCAGGAAATCGGCCAGCATTTCAGGATGCCTGGGCCAGCCCAGCACGACGGTGTTGCTTGCGAACCCGGCGATTCCGTTAGCCTGAGACACATTGGCTATGCCGTCGATGATGTTATCCACCACATCAATTTCCGGGAAGACACTAAGATCCTCGTGTTCGAGCAGTTCCCGAGTGGAGGCAAGTCTTCCGTCCAGGTCGATATCCTCCTTTAATAGATCGCCGACAACAAGTTCACATACTGTAACAACTCCCCGGTTCTGGCTGAACCACGAAGCGAACCTGATGAGATCCAGCTTCCTCCGGGCGTCGTCTACGAAGACAAGTATATGAGGGCGCCAGTTGCGAGCGCTCATTGCGCGATTGGCCAGGCGGAGGAGAGTCCAGCGAAGGAGTGCTTCATACAGACCTCGGCGCGCGTCTCCCCAGGCGGCCAGCTTCTCCCTGCGAGCGAACAACAACCACAGGATTATCTCGATGCCGATGGCCACAATGCTCGCTGGAGGGCTGATAAGGAACATGACCCATACACAGGCCAGGCCGCAGAGGATGTTGACAGGCCATGGTACACGGAACTTGGGGCGCCATGAGGTGTCGCCACTGAGAGTCTCCAGTCCGGCTACAATATTGACCGTGCCATACACCGTCAGAAAGAACATCGTCACTACTTTGGCGACATCATTAAGATCCCCTAGAAACACAGCGCCAAGAGCTATGAGACTGGTGAGAACGAGGGCGACTCGAATGCCCATTTCACCTGAGATGAAGGCTCGAAGGCGCTTCCCGGTGACCTGATCGCGATAGACAGCCTGTAGCGTCCGGGGTGCGCCGAGGACGGAACCAACAGCCGAGGAGAGGATGGCGCCCCATAACCCCGGAAGGACGAGGAAGAGCCCGAAGGGGGCGATCTTGAGCCATATTAGAGAATCGTTCTGCAACTGATAGGGATCAGCTGCTTTGGTCAGTAACACCGGTACGAGCAAATACACGATGAAGCCGGTTACGGTGGCCGCTATCGCTCCCAGCGGGATAGCGCGGCCCGGGTTCTTGAGATCGCCCGACAGGCTCAGGCCAGCCATTACGCCGGTCACTGCCGGAAAGAACACGGCAAAACCCACCCAGAAACCTATTTCTTTGGCTGGCTCAAACACCATGGGGATAGCTTCTGGTTTGGTGGTCAACAGCGCCCCGGCGGCAAGAGCGGCCAGCGAAATTACCACCAGCGCCAGCAACGGTATCTGTGTCTTGAGCGCGAATTTGGCGCCGTAAAGTGAAACCATCGATACCACCACTATGACAACCACACAGGCCGGCACCAGGGGAATCGTCGGCCACACTATTCTCAGTGACTCGGCCAGACCGTATGCATACAGCGTTACGGAAATAGCCTGGGAGAAAAAGAGCGGGATTCCAATGGCAGCCCCCACGCCCAGGCCGAGACTGCGGGAAATTATGAAATACGCCCCGCCGCCGCCGACCTTCATGTTCGTCGCCATGGAGGAAAACGACAGGGTCGTCGTCAAGGTAATGGCGTTGGCGACGACAATCACCAAAATGGTTTGGTAGAGTCCCAAGTGTCCCAGAACCCAGCCAAACCGCAGGTACATGATGACGCCCAGGATTGTGAGAATGGTCGGTGTGTAGACTCCCAGGAACGCCCCGAGGGTTGGTTTTCGCTGTTCTTCCAACGTTCTAACCTCCGTGTCGGCTTCTTTACAAAGTCGTATGAGGATATGATAATTAAGATGGTACGAACAGCATAGCAAAATTGCTGATTTTTCATTGTTACCCGTAATGACTTCTCTATGGTAGTCTATCCATCCAGACCGGGCCATGAAGAACGTTCGCAAAAAGACACAGCGCCGGGGATTATTCGCATGCTGTTTGTGTGTGCCGTGTGCTATCCGCGAGTGCTTGCCTCACGGCTACCAATCAGGTAACTTAGACGTTTCAAGAGGAGGTGAAACAGTGCCGGAATATCGCCAGAACATGGCCACCCGGGAGTGGGTGATTCTTGCCCCTGAAAGGCGGAGCCGCCCCGAGGACTTTCATACCCAATCCCGATCAAATGCCGTAGTGCCTGTACATAAGCCGGACTGCCCTTTCTGCACCGGTCAGGAAAATCAGACCGAACAACCGACTTATGTCCATCCTGACCAGGAAAACTGGCAGGTGAGAGTGGTGCCGAACAAGTTTGCGGCTCTCCGGAACGATACCTCGGCCGCTAGATCGCAGGCCGGGGCCTTTCTTGCGGCCGGGGGCTTCGGTATTGCAGAAGTCGTTATCGAACATCCTCAGCATAATCAGACACTGGCCACCATGGAGATACCCGAAGTCGAGGCTGTGCTGAGAGCTTATCGCGAGCGACAGACTAAGCTCAGTCAGGATCCCAGAATCAACCTGGTGACGATCTTCCGTAATCATGGTGTCAGGGCCGGGACCTCACTGGAGCACCCCCATTCTCAGATAATAGCCACGCCGATCATTCCGCCTCACGTCCGCTACCCCATGGAGCGGGCCGTCATGTACTACGACCAGAATGGCACCTGTGTATACTGTGATATGGTCGCCGAGGAAATCAGACAGCAGGAGCGCGTAATCACGGAAACCGACCGCTTCGTATCGTTTTGTCCGTTCGCGGCCAGGTCGCCGTTTGAGTGCCGCATTTACCCGAAGACTCATCAACCGAGTTTCATCCTGACAACGGATGATGAGCTGGGCGAGTTGGCCATGGTCCTGCGTGATGTTTTGGGCCGGTTGTATAAAGGTCGAGGGAATCCGGACTATAATTTCGTAATGCGCTCAGCGCCTGTCGGTGATCATGACACCAGACACCTTCACTGGTATATGGTGATTATTCCGAGGGTCACGACGGCCGCCGGATTCGAAATTGGATCCGGCATATATATCAACACTGTTCCCCCGGAGGAATCCGCTCGACTCCTTCGCGAAATCGACATAAGCGTCCCGGGATAGTCGGCGACGGACCGGTGAATGAGAGTCTGACTCCGCCCACGGTGTGGTCCCGGCAGGTCCGGTTGCTTGTCAACCCGACAATATGTCTCTCTATTGCCCCAACTTCCACTGCCACTTTTTGACAGTGTAAATTCTTATCATCTATCTACGTTTTATAGTTGATATGTAGGTCGTGGTGGGT
>CAZVUZ010000185.1:0-6037 GCA_964630485.1 uncultured Ignavibacteriales bacterium | reverse complement strand
ATGTTTAAATTAGCACAACCCGTCCCAAGATAGTAAAACTGTGAAAAGAAGATTCGTACACATTGTCAGGTTTTTGGTGGTAGCCGCTTTGGCGTTGACGCTGGGGGCCGCGCCAATCCTGCATGCCCATCAGTATTCAGGCGCCGTTGCCGATCAATGCGGCTCCGGCTGCCTCTGCAGTTGTTGCGGGGCGGAAGAGGCCGAGCCGGTCGAGGCTCTGGCCGAGCGCTGTGGCTGCAACTTCGAGAGGAGCGAGACTCCGACGGAGCCGCCGCTTGATCTTCAGTTCGATACCCGCGTCGGCACCAGGGACCAGGGTCTTGAACCAGTGCCGGTTCCGATCTGGTCTTCACAAATCGCTGACACCCAGTCTGTGCGCTCCGAACTTCGAATACCGTGCTCGTCTCACGGGCCGCCCATTTATATCAGCATATCTTCATTCTTAATCTGATCACCCTTTCCGCATCGGATCGAAGGGCACCTGTGTGTCCTCAAACTTAATAAACCTTAGAACTTAAGGTGGATTTTATCCATGGCTGGAAAAGGGCTATTTTTGTTCGCCCTCTGGCTGGCGTTGCTCTGTTCGGCAGCGGCGGCGGGTGAGGGCAGGAAAGTTGGATTGTTGGAACTGGAGGAATTGGCGCTGGAGAGCAACTCCACTCTGGCGGCGGCCTCGGCGCGACACCGATCGCTTGAATACCGCGCGGCGGCGGCGGGGGTTCTGCCGGACCCGCAATTAACCGTCGGCATTCTCAATCTCCCGCGCTCGTCTCTGAGTTTCGACGAGACGCCGATGTCGGGAGTGTCCATCGGACTGTCCCAGACCATACCCTGGCCGTCAAAGCTGGGCGCGCGGTCGAAGATAGCCTCACAAGATGCGCAAGCCGAAGAGTTCGAGCTTGCGGTCAGTCGCGACCGCCTGATCCGGCTCGTTAGGTCGGCCTATTACGAATACTCCTACCGTATTTTCTCGGATGTGATTCTGGACAGCACCCTGGTTTATGTCAGGAATCTCATCGAAGTGGCCACAACGGCCTACGCCAATGGCGATGGTCCGGTGCGGGATGTGCTCAGGGCTCAGACCCTGAAAGCGCGCCTGGATAATAAGAAACTGGCGGTTGAACAGGGCCGGCAATCGGCCCTTCTGGCGCTGATACGCCTGACCGAAGACACCACTCTCACCGGCGCCGAGATCGTCCCTGCCCTGACCGATGTGGGCCCGCTCGACCGCGGTGATCTGATCGGCGCATCTCTCTCCCACAGCCCGCTGCTAAAAAAGGCCGGCGCTCTCCGGGAAGGAGCGGCGGCGCGCGAGGATTTGAGCCGGGCCGATTACTGGCCGGACCTTACTTTCGGTTTCGAGTATCGTCTGCGCAGGGAGACTACCATGGATCCGGTCGCGGGGGAGGACTTCCTTTCGGCGAAGGTGGGTTTGAGATTGCCGCTGTGGTTCTCGAGAGGTCAGAAGAACAAGGCCCGGGCCGCGGAGCAGGGATACCTGGCACAGTCCGAGATGGAATCGTCGGTTAGACAGCAGTTGCGGCAGCGCGTTGAGGACCTGTCGCTGGCTTTGCGCACCACCGCCGAGAGTTACCAGCACTACGGCGTCGCCATAATTCCCCCGGCACAGGCCGCCTATGATGCCGCCCGGGTCGCCTATGAAGTCGGCGGAGGCGGTTTTGACGAATTGCTCTCCGCGCAAAAAGATCTTATCGACATCCGCCTGGAACGCCTCGGCCTCAGAAAACAATATTCTCAGAAACTCGCCGAACTGCAAGAAGTGATCGGCGACGGGGAGATACGGTAATATCATGAAAATTACAATCATTGTCATAGTTGCCCTTGCAGTCGGTTTCGGACTGGCCTGGCTGGTCCTGGGTCCCTCGGGGACGACGATCGCCACACCCGGCACGGAGACCCCGCAGCAGTATACCTGCGGGATGCACCCGGAGATAATCTCCGACGAGCCGGGCTATTGCCCCCTCTGCAGTATGAAACTCACGCCGAAAAAAGATGGCGTCTCCGGTGAGGGGTCGGTGAAGATCGATCCGACCACGGCGCAGAACATGGGGCTGGTGACGGTTGCGGCCGAATACCGGTCGATCAGTCGCAGTGTTGAGGCCTCTGGCCGCGTCGCCTATAGTGAACCGGATCTCTACTCCGTCAATCTCAAGGTGAGCGGCTGGGTGGAAAGACTCTTTGTCGATCGCGAGGGGGAGGTCGTCTTTCAAGGTCAACCCCTTATGGAGATCTACTCGCCGGAACTGGTCGCGACGCAACGGGAACTCCTGATAGCCCGGAACTCCGGTATGAAGGATCTGGAGGCGGCGGCCCGCCGGCGGTTGGCCAACTGGGATATCTCCCCCGACCAAATCGAAACTCTGCTGGAAACGGGCGAACCCGCCCGCACGATGAAACTGCGGGCTCCGGCCGACGGTGTTATCGTAGCCAAGAATATCAGCGAGGGTGACCGACTCAAGGCCGGAACTGAGGTTTACCGCCTGGCGGATCTCTCCCGCGTATGGGTGGTGGCCGGTATATATGAGCCGGACGTCCCGTTCATAAAGATCGGACAGCGGGCCACGGTACGAGTGCCGAACTTTCCCGGGACGGTCTTCGAAGCGGAAGTATCTTATGTGGCGCCCTATCTCAACAGCGCCGGACAGGTGGATATCCGCCTGGAGATTGACAACACCGACCGGCGGCTGAAGCCGGACATGTACGCCGAGGTGGCCATTCAAGCGGACCTGACTGGACAACGCCTCGCCTTGCCGCGCTCGGCGGTGATAAATTCCGGAAAACGGAGCATCGTCTATGTAGCTGCCGGTGACGGTTCTTACCGACCGCAAACGATCACTACCGGCGTCGTTGGCGACGGCGACTGGATCGAAGTGCTGTCCGGTCTTGCGAAGGGTGAGGCTGTGGTTGTTAACGGCCAGTTCCTGATCGACAGCGAGTCGCGTCTGAGCGAGGCCCTGGGGGCGGGAGCATCGGCCGAGCATCAGCACCACGGATCATCCATGTCGGGTGCTGCTGATGAAAAGGAACATGACGGTCACGCCGGTCATGATACGGCGCACTCCCGGACGACTGACAATGCCTCCGGCGCCGGCATCTACACTTGCCCGATGCCGATACACTATCACGTGTTGCAATACGGTCCAGGCGATTGTGTTGAATGCGGCATGGACCTCGTCCCCCTCGAGGAGACCGACAACAGCGAAGTTTATGCCTGCCCGATGGACGTTTGCCAGGTCGTGCAGGACGGTCCCGGGCGGTGCCCGAAATGCGGCATGAATCTCGAGCATGTCGAGGCGGGGGGAAGTCATGATAAATAAGCTTATCGAATTTTCCGTGGCCAATCGCTGGCTGGTGCTGGCCGTGGCTGTCATAGTGATGCTGGCCGGGGTCTATGCCGCCGACAATATCGCCGTGGATGCTATCCCCGATCTCTCCGATGTTCAGGTCATTATACAGACCGAGTATTCCGGTCAGCCGCCGCAGGTGGTCGAGGATCAGGTGACCTACCCGCTTTCTACGGCGCTGATGGCCGTCCCGGGGGCGACCAACGTCCGCGGCTATTCGTATTTCGGCCTGTCTTTCGTTTACGTCATTTTTGAAGACGGCACCGACATCTACTGGGCCCGAAGCCGCGTTCTCGAATACCTGTCCCAGATGACCGGCCGGCTTCCGGAGGGTATCACTCCGAGGCTGGGGCCCGATGCTACCGGCGTCGGCTGGGTGTACCAGTATGCGCTGGTGGATACCTCGGGGACTCACGATCTGGCCGAACTGCGTTCCATACAGGACTGGTTTTTGAAGTACGAGTTGGCTTCGGTTGACGGCGTGTCGGAGGTGGCCTCGGTCGGCGGCTTCGTGCGGCAATACCAGGTCGAGGTTGACCCGCGCAAACTCGACTTCTACGATTTGCCGCTGAAGCATGTTGTCATGGCCGTCAAGAGCGCCGGGCGCGCGGTTGGCGGGCGCCTGATTGAACTCGGCGAAACGGAATTTATGGTCCGCTCCCAGGCCTATGTCGGTGACCTCGATGATCTCCGCAATACGCCGGTACACATCGCGGCCAACAGCACGCCAGTGCTGCTGTCGTCGGTGGCTAATGTCCAGTACGGGCCGGAGATCAGGCGAGGTGTGGCTGACCTGAACGGCGAGGGCGAAACCGTTGGAGGCATAGTCGTCATGCGTTACGGCGACAATGCCCGCGAAGTCATTGAACGCGTTAAGGAGAAGCTCGCCGCACTCGAATCCGGCCTTCCCGACGGCGTGGAGATTGTCCCGGTGTACGATCGCTCGGGTCTCATCGATCGGGCGGTAAACAACCTGCGCAATACCCTCGGCAAGGAAATGCTGGTGGTGGTACTGGTGACGCTGTTGTTCCTGCTTCATGTCAGGTCCACCCTTATTGCCGTGATAACCCTGCCGGCGGGGGTGTTGCTCTCGTTGCTGGCCATGCACTGGCTGGACATAAGCGCCAATATCATGTCGCTGGGAGGGATAGCTATTGCCATTGGAGTCATGGTCGATGCCTCGGTGGTGATGGTGGAAAACGCCCACAAACACCTTGAACGAGACGACGGCAAAGACCATTTGCAATCGATCGTTGCCTCGGCAAAGGAAGTCGGCCCGGCGCTTTTCTTTTCGCTGTTGATTATCACGATATCATTTTTGCCGGTGCTGGTGTTGCAGGGTCAGTCGGGAAGGCTCTTCAAGCCGCTGGCCTATACCAAGACCTTCGCCATGGCCGCCTCGGCGCTTTTGTCGATTACGATCATTCCCGCCCTGATGGCGATATTCATAAAGGGGAAGGTGCTTTCGGAGAAACGCAATCCGATATCCCGCATCAGCATTCGTCTTTACCGGCCGATTATCGATTTTGTCCTGCGTCGGCGAATTCTGGTGCTGGTTATGACGTTGATTATCATGGCAATTTCGGTGGCGCCTTTGAAATGGATCGGGTCCGAGTTCATGCCGCCGCTTTACGAGGGCGACCTGCTCTACATGCCAACCACCCTGCCGGGCATTTCGATTGGGAAGGCCCGTGAGCTGCTCCAGCAGACGGACAGGATCATAGCTTCCTTCCCCGAGGTGGAACGCGTTTTCGGCAAGGCCGGGCGCGCCGAGACGGCCACCGATCCGGCGCCGCTGACCATGCTGGAGACAACCATCATGCTCAAGCCGTCCGATCAATGGCGTCCCGGTCTGACCCCGGAGATGCTGGTCGATTCGCTTGATGCGGCGATTCAGTTTCCGGGCCTTACGAATGCCTGGACGATGCCGATCAAAACCCGCATCGAGATGCTCTAGACTGGGATCAATACACCGCTGGGGATCAAAGTCATGGGCCCCGATCTCGACAGTCTGAGCGCCATAGCCCGGCGCATCGAGGAGGCGGTCAAACCGCTGGAGGGTACGCGCTCGGCCTATGCGGAGCGCATCACCGGGGGCAACTATCTCGATATCGACATCGACCGCTTCCGCGCCGCCGCCTACGGCCTGACGGTCGATGACATTCAGAGCACCATCGCGACCGCCGTCGGCGGTATGAATGTCGCTGTGACCGTCGAGGGACGCGAGCGCTACCCGATCAATGTCCGCTACCCGCGCGAACTGCGCGACAATCCGGAGGCCATAGCCCGTGTTCTGGTGCCCATCCCGGCAGGGGGCAATGTGCAACTCGGGCAAGTGGCCGAGATTGGTTTCGCCAAGGGTGCGGCCATGATAAAGTCTGAAAACGCCCGCACCACGGCCTGGGTTTTCGTTGATATCAGCGGCGTGGATATCGGCTCTTACGTCGTAAGTGCACGGGAGGCCGTAGCTGGGACAGTGAAACTGCCGGCAGGGTATTCTCTCGTTTGGTCGGGGCAATACGAAAACATGCAAAAGGTCGCCGGGCAACTTCGGCTCATAGTCCCCCTGGCGATATTCGTGATCCTGTTAATGCTGTATTTGCATTTTCGGCGGATATCCGATGCGCTTATCGTGATGCTGTCACTACCGTTTGCCCTGGTTGGCGGCGTGT
>CAZVUZ010000184.1:0-6120 GCA_964630485.1 uncultured Ignavibacteriales bacterium | reverse complement strand
GGGAACGACAATGAATCCGTCCGGGTGGATCGTGAAGCAACGCCCCAATAATTCGCCGTCCCGCACGATGTCGTCGACGGTCTCGATCCTCGGTGCCGTGCTCCCGGCCCAGGTCCCCGCCCGATCGACGACCAGCGTCAGCCAGTTCAGGCAAACCTGTTCCATTTCCATCTCGGAAGCCGTCTCCGCCTGAGCGGGACTGGTAATGAAGCTGAGAATGGTAGCCAGCAAAATCAGCGAAAGCAGAGAATACCGTCGTGCCGTAAAATCAATCATCAGGAGCCTCACATGTTGTCGAAAACTGTTACTCGCAGGTGGAGCCAGACTCCGCCGTGTACTTTGATCCGGGTTCGAACCCTCGAATCGACCGAGGGCAGGATCAGCCCCATCCACATTGAACATATCGACCAAATATACGACAAATCCCTGTTTATGCAACGGAATATGGTGCGTACGGGCGATGCGACTTCAGGCTCCCAGGTCTCATGCCGATAAAACCAGGGAATACCCGTGGCCGGTCAAGCTCGTCGATGGCTGTGAATTACCCGAGGTGAGATACTCGCTATGATGACATATTTTGAGTTAAAGGGACGCCTTGAGAATCTCCGGGAGTTTCGCGATCGATACGCGGAATACCTCAACTTCACGAATAGACCGGAAAACCCTGCGGCTCAGATCCTGCTTAAGCGAATGCAGGCTTCGGCGGCCATGACTGTGGATTCGCTAAAACGCATCGACCTTGGGGCTATGCTCACCAAAGACGCGCCGGCGCGCGGTAGCAAGACCATTCGCATTAACCTGATCAAGGCCGTTTTTCGCGATGAGGTGATAGAGCGCTTCAACCTCGAGGAAGAGGCTCCGCTCAAGATACTTGATCGGGGAATCGTCAGATACCAGGCCCGTCTATGGAGACAAAAAGTACAGCTTTTCAATCCCGTGTTCTGGCTCTACCATATTGTCGGCCTGGCCGCCCGTCTGCCTTTTCTCGTCCTGAATCGAGCGGGTTACGGCTCTCCGCGGGTAGAGAAGCTGACGCTGGTGAAAATATACGTCGTGCTTTTTCAGTTCGGCTGTTACTGGGCGCTGGCCAGGTACACCGGCGTTATCGCCTGGGCAAAGATCAATCTCCAGACCTTATTCTAGTGCTCGTAACCGCCAATTGGGAACCGGAAATCACGGGCAATTGAGCGGCGGGTAGCCACCGGCAAACATATAATCGACCAGCATTATCAGATCAGCAATATCGACATCACGGGTGCCGTTAAGATCGGCTTCCTTCCAGCACTCCGGGTCGGGGCCGTCATTGAACATGTATGTCACGAGATAAACGAGGTCGCTGATTGTCACTTCGTCAATGGGATCGGCGTCGACATTGCCGCGAATACCGCCGCAGCAACTGGCGCAGACAACCTGGCCGTCGATAAGATCCGGTTTATAGTCGATGACGCTGCCCGCGTAGCCGGGAATGTTGTCGAGGTATCCCTGGATCACAATTGGGTTTACCTCGCCGGTGCTAGACGAGTAGGGAACCGAGAAGAACAATCTCAGGATCGGTCCTGCGCCGGCATCCAGCTCCGGCTGACTGCCGTTCGTGGAATTCTGCAGCCTGAAGGTTGTCCTCTGGCCGGTGGATGAGAAATGGGTCTGGCTGACCTCTTCGAAAAAGTCCGTGCGGCAACCCTCGGTGGTGAATGAATCAAGAGTCATGCCCAGGTCGCCGGCGTATTCCACGGGTATCGTGAAAATCGATACCGGCGCCGAGTTGCGGGCATAGATGACCACCTCACCCGTGGAGTCGGGGGCAATGTCAACATCGACGGCCGCCATTGTGTCCGCAATCGCGATTATAAGATCCGGCCGCAACATGGTTTGCGGCTCGCCGTTTGCCGTCACCTGCAGCGTGACATCGTATCGACCGGGAGTATTGAAAACGTGCGTCGGGTTCTGCTCGAAGGCGCTGTCACCGTCCCCGAAATCATACGTCCAGGAATCAACGTTCAATTCCGAAGATCCCTCGAAGCTCACTTCAATGGGAAGCCATCCGACCACCGTGTCGGCGGTAAAAATGACCCGTCGGTCGGGTATAATACGGCGCAGCATCATCTGGTCCGAGGCGGCACATCCGTCCCACGGGCAATAAACATAATCGGTCGCGTACCAGGCAGTATGACTGCCGCCCCAGCCGTAATTGTAATGCAGCTGGTTCTGGTTGTCGATGATACGCCAGCCGTCGAGAACTATGGCGTGGGAGGTTATTCGGTAAGCTATGGGACGGGCTTCGTCAATCTCTTCCTGGGCGAGATCGAACCAATCCTGGACAGTGTGGCCCAGGCGATCGATGCGCTCGACGGTGTCGCGGTAGCGGAAGTAATCCGGAAAGACGTCGACCCCTTTGAAAACGTAAGAGCCAGATCCACAGCGGCCATATATCATGGAATAGGCAATACCGACTTCGCTGCATAACTCGGCCACGGCGTCCTGCTGTGCCTGGGGAGCGTTGACGCCCACATAGGAGAGGATATTCTCCCAGTCATAGTCATCATCGAAATGGCCGGTCAGGAATGTGCCCGGGGTCTCATCGCCGCAGGAAACGTCGCCGTTCCACCAATAGGTCTTGGAACCGTTGCCAAAGGGTGGCCACTGGTGATAGTGGAGTATTTGCGATGCCGCGGTGGCCACGCAACCGACCACACACCGGCCGCCGTCGCCCATCGGGCAATAATTGTAGTACGGAGCGCCCTGGTGCCAGGAGTTGACCAGCAGGGGACCGACTTCATCCGTGTTTTTAGCTTTTTCCGTCGTCAACCGAAGATCGAATTCCTGGGCGGCTACGGCATATCGATCCCACTGGGAACGATACTCGGTGCCGAAGGGCGCCACGCCCTTTTCGGGTACCTGGACGGCGTCGAGGGTGCCATAGAGTTCGACAAAACTACGGACGCCGTCAATGAGCACCTCCCGAATCAGCGCGGCGAAACCGCCCTCGGCATTGACGTCGAGGTTGCTCTCCTCGGAGGTGGCCTTGACCGGGGCGATTTCCTTCATGACGGGAACGACCACGTATCCTTTAGGAGAAACGTGGTAGCAGCGCCCGACCACGGTGTCGTTGACCATGATCGGTTCGAAACCGGTGATGGCCGGGGTGGTTGACTCACCCCACTGGCCTTTAGCAAAGAGTACTGCCGAGAGCCAGTTTTCGCTTACCTGATCCATTTCCTGCGGCGTCGCGCGCTCGGCACGCAGGGAAGAACCAAGGCATAAAAAGATACAAATCGTGAGGATGGAAATTCTCAAGGCAGGTTGTCTGACGCTCATCACGTTACTCCCGGCTGGTCGCCGATTCTCGTTGTCTCGCTCTTCCATAGTCGGTCATGTCCCGGCAGAAAGGAACATAACAAATCCCTCACCCAGACGCCCGCAACATCCTCCAGAGCAAAACTGCTGATAGGGAATATCACGATCCTTGGGCTTCTTGCCCCTGGTAGTAATGTCGGGCGCGTAACACGGTAAATATACGATGTTTAGCCGATTTGGCAATGGATAAAAGAGACGTCGGGAAGCGTCGCAGAAGATACGATGATCCTTGGTCGGGGGCGGGGCGGCGACTATGAAAGTCCGGGATCAGGGGCAGGACACTGCCGCCGGACCGCCGGAGAACATATAACTGACCAGGTAAACCAGATCACCGATGTCGGCGACTTCCGAAGTGCTTCCGTCGATATTGGCCTCGATCGAACACGGGGGTGGGGGGCCGCCGGTAAACATCCAGTCCACGAGATAAACCAGGTCTCCAATGTCTACCACGTCTTCCGCATCGCTGTCAATATTTCCCCGAATACCTTCACAGCAGGTACCGGAGATGCTGAAATCGGCACTGCTCGAATCGGTCCAAAGGTTGCCGTAGGTCGTGTTTTGCCGCACCTTGACTCGCATCTGACCGGATTCCATGTCATTGGGGATTAGCCAGTAATAGGTGTGGACGGCTTCAAAGGCCGTGTCCCCGGGAGGAACGGTCGCCAGCTCGATCCAGGGGCCGGCTTCGCCGGAAACCGAATACCACAAATCCCAGCTTTCCATCTCGTGGGCGACGGCCACCTGCCAAACGATGCCCAGGTTCTCGCCGCCAGTGACCTGTTCGCCGCCGTTTGGAGACAGAAGATTCACATGCGCCGAAACGCGTGGCGAAAGTAAGGTGATGGCGACGAAAACGCCGATTGCTATTGATTTGGTCATATTCTAATTCTGCACCGCTTTAATATTAGTCTTAATTTAGACGTGTTATTAACAATACTTAAACAGTCTTTGTTCCCGGATGATTTTACTTATCCTTCGAGGAATCGTTTTTTGAGATGAGAAGTGGTCTGCGCTTTGTGCTTGACAGGTAATTAGCTACCGGTTATGGTGAAACACACCTCGGATTACTGCCCCCGATCAAACACCATCGTCAATGCAAACGCCGCGTTAAACGTAACTGTCGCACACGGAGCCGGTCGTCAGCCGGACTCACAAGGTTACAAGGAGGGACAGATGTCATCTGATTCAAATGGCTATCAATCAGGAATATGTCGGCTGTTACGGTTGGTATCGGCCGTGCTGGCAGTGATTTGCCTGCTGTCCGCCTGCGAAGATTGCGGGGACTGCAATTGCCCGACATGCGAAACCACGCCGGTCGATCAGGCGCCCGTTGTTGTCGTGCCCGATGATGTGGCCGATATACAGGCAGCTATCGACAGCGCCCTCCCGACGGCGGGGGGCACTATCTTTATCAGATCCGGGGTGTACAGACTGACAGCGGGCATTCACATTGGCCGATCAAACGTGAGCGTCGTTGGCGAGCCGGGGGTTCTGTTGACGCTCGCCGCCGGGGTCAACCAGCCGGTGGTACTTGTCGGCACCGACGCGCAGGTACCCGCGCGACGGATCGAGAACATCTCCATCACGCAGATCGAGATCGACGGTAACCGTGCCGAGCAGACTTCCGAAACCGATCCCGCCCGGCCGTGGATATACAATAACGGTATCGATGTGCGCATGGTATCCGACTTGAACCTCGAGGACCTCGACATATACAATACCCGTAGCGGCGGCATCGTAGTCTCCTGGAAATCGGAGCGGCTGTTTGTCGGCGACTGTTCTCTGCATGAAAATGAGTTCGACGGCCTGGCCCTGTATGACAGCGAGGATATTCTTATCAGCAATATTCTGTGCTATGAAAATGTAGCGGCGGGAATAAGCCTCGACGCCGATCTGCGGATGGTGTCTTTCGACAATGGTATCGTGCGAGACAATGGGACGGGGGGGATATTTGTTCGCAACAGCAGTTATCTCAGTTTTCGGGACCTGATGGTCTCGGGCAACGGCGAGGACGGTTGCTTTCTTTCCCATGCCGCGCTCGGCGACGAAAGCGGTGTTACACAACTGTGTTTTAGTTCGTGTTCGTTCTTCAATAATAGTCGATATGGCATCTGGCTGGCTTCGCCGGAATCGGAATCGCCGGGCAACTCGCTGATCGGGTGTATGTTTTTCGGCAACGGCGCGAGCGCCGTCAACGTGCACGAGAATGGATTCCTAACTCAATCGGGATGCGTTTTCCTGTAGGCCGCCAATCATTCTGAGAACAGCCGCCGCAATTCCGTGATCGAAGCCAAATGCTGGTCGTCGTGCTCGGCGGCAAAAAACACCATATCGATCAGGCGCATTGGTTTGTCGAGGCGTGGATGATGCGCCGCGCGATCGACGGCCGCCTCATCAAGCGGTTCCAACCGGTTAACGAAAGCGGTGCGGCGGTCCCGGAAATTCTGCAACACTTCGGCGAGCGGGCGGGCGTTGTGGTCGGCCGCCTCGGTGCGGGCATTCGACATATCGGCCGGTTTCAGTTCGGTCACGCCCTCGAGAAACTGATCGAGGCGCGCCGTATGCAAAACATCGACATCCCAGAGATGCCCCACATGCCCCTGAATCGTCCAGCCGTGCTCCGGCTCACGGGTCAGCATCTCGGGCGAAATTCCCCGCGTCAACTCTTCGAGGCGAACCGCTGTTCCGCGCAGGCGCTCCACGAGACACGGCTGAAGATATAGATTGCGGCTTTCTTGGGAAAATCATTGAAAAAACCGAAACTGA
>CAZVUZ010000183.1:0-6162 GCA_964630485.1 uncultured Ignavibacteriales bacterium | reverse complement strand
TCGACCTCCATGAGAACGTCACCGACCTCGAAGGCGTCACCGTCCTTTTTGTTTATGCGCACCGTATTGGCCGAGTCGATCATCTGGAAGGTCATCACGGCCGGCATAATGCCGGAGAGATGCCCGGCCGACTTGGCAATAACCCGGGCCGTGATCGGCTCCGGTTCCAGGCAAGCCAATGAGGTAACATCGCCCTGGCCGATATCTTCGGCGACGGCGGCGCGCACCAGTTTAATTACAGCGGGATCAAATTCAGGCATACCTCTAAAGAACACAGCTATTGGCAAATGTCAAACAGCTTTTTATATTCCGACATGACAACCCCGGTGACAAACGAGCAAAAAGTGATTGTTCTCGGCTATGGTTCGCAGGGCCGGGCCCTGGCTTTGAACCTCCGTGACTCCGGTTATGGGGTTATTCTAGGACTTAAATCCGGCTCGCGCAGCCGCCGGCGAGCGACTGACGACGGTTTCGAGCGAGCCCGCACGATTCGCCAGGCTCTCCGGGTCGCTGTCAATCCGGTCGTCATATTCGCCTTCCCCGATCACCTTCACGGTCGAGCCTTCGAAAGCCAGATCGGCCCCAATCTCGGCCCCGGCGCCACCCTGGTCTTCCTGCACGGCATGTCGGTTCACTTCGGGCTGGTCCGACCGCCGGCCGATTGCGATGTTATCCTTCTCGCCCCCCATGCTCCGGGCGTGGCGGTGCGGGAAAAATATCTCTCGGATCGCTCCCTGTCGGCTTTCTATGCGATCTATCAGGACAAAACCGGCCGGGCCGGACAAACGGCACTGTCTCTGGCGGCGGCCATGGGGTTTGCGGAGAAACGTCTCGTCCCTACTACCTTCGCGCACGAGACCCTGGGGGATATGTTCGGCGAGCAGGCGGTCCTGTGTGGCGGCCTGGCGATGCTGATTAAGAGCGGCTTCGAGGTTCTGGTGAAAAACGGCCTTCCTCCCGAAAATGCCTATCTCGAGGTTGCCTATCAACTCGATCTCATCATCGACCTGATCAAGAGACACGGTATCGAGGGCATGTTTAAGCGTATCTCCACCACCGCCCGCTACGGCTCTCTCGTCTCCGGCCCGCGCATTATTGACAGCTCGGTAAAAAAGCGCATGGAAGATACCTACCGCCGTATAGCCAACGGCTCAGTGGCGAAAGAACTCTCCAATCTCAGCGAATCTCAACTTCACACCGTGGATAAGGCCATCCGGGCCCTGACCTGCCCGGAGCTGGACGCGGCCGCCCGCAAATATTCGCCCCTTGACGACTAATTCGAATTTTAGCCAACTAGCACCGATTCCTGGAAACAGACGACGTCTGTCTTGATACAGGCCATGCCTGTCTGATACAGGCCATGCCTGTCTTGATACAGACCATGCCTGTCTGATACAGGCTATGCCTGCAAGGGAAAATGACATTGGGGTGACACAGAGATCGGCGGCTTTGGCATTATTAGAATATATTGGATCGTCAGCGTTGAGGAATTCCTGATATGGCGCCCTTAATTTCGACAATTCTCTCCCACTATTCCGATTTAAGAAAACCTGCGACTGAAGTATCCCTCGCTTCAAGCGCCCGTCAACGCGGACTTCCTTCCCTTAAGAAAAACTACCGTGCCTATATAAGCCCGGTCACGACGCCGGGCTGTGACCCGTGCTGGGACTGAGTAATCAGATCCAGAAATCCTCCCCCCTCTAAAGTCGGTCCGGCGCCCCGGTTGCGCCGGGCCGACCGAACTTTGATTGCGAGAGGCAAAATACTTTTCACAGATTTATGCTACGCTTTGCAGTCTCTGCCACCGAAATAATGCAAAGTCGTGCGCATTTCTTGAACACTGCCAGTAAGACCGCGCGCGCCCTCCAACTAAACCACTTAAGTACAATACCTTAGCTCAACCATGATGATCGTCCATTGGTGGCAACGGGGCAACCGGAGCGGCATATTCTTTGCTTTAAATGGCTTTGACAATAAGATAAAGCTGTACCAAGACCAGCTTTGTTAGACCAGAAACCCCTGCCGAGCCAGCAGGGGTTTTTTTTATCCGGCCCAAAAGCCCCCCTTATTAGACATATCTAATTTGGTTGACGGCTGTTGATGCCTCCCTTAGATTTCAACGATTATGCGAAAAATACTAAGATCAATCGTGATCGTTTTAACGATCGTGTTGTTTGCCGTGGCCGGATACTATATCTGGGACCGCGTACGCGAACACAATGTCTCGGAGAGAATGGCCCAGGTGATTCACCTTGAGGACCGTCGTGACCTTTCGCCCGACCTGATTTCTTATCTTTCGGACACGTCGGCCGTTGTCCGACGTCGAGCCGTTCTCGCGGTAGGCCGTATCGGCGGTCCGAAAAGCGCCCCGGCTGTATTCGAGATGCTTACGGACAGCGCCACCTTTGTAGCCACATCGGCGGCCTTTGCCGTTGGGCTGACCGGTGAAAAGGAATACGCCGCGAAACTACTCGATGTTGCTTTCGATTTGCCTGCGCCGGTTGCCATGGAGGCGGTCCAGAGTGCCGGTAGACTGGCCGACAGCACCATGAGCGAAGTGGCCGAGCGTCTGGTCGACTACCTGCAACACCCCGCGCCCGAAGTTCGCGGGGCAACCTGCAAGGCCCTCCTGTACGCCGGGGCCTCGTCCAAAAGCGACGCCATACTGAGCTTCATGCGCACCGAGAAGGACCCGGAGGCACGCATCGCGGGCCTCTACGCCCTGTCTCGACTGAAGGTAGCGACAGCCGCCGCCCTTTTTATCGACAACCTGTCCGATCCCGATCCGTTCGTTCGCTCGATTTGTATCCGGGGACTCAGGTATGCCGACTCCACGGAGGCAGGCAAGTATCTGCCCATTGCCCTTAACGACAACAATCCCAATGTCGTCGCCTCGGCCATCGGCGTCCTCGCCTCCCGCAAGGATGAAAAGGCTCAGCAACTCCTGGCTCGGAAAGTCGAAATCGAGAAAGACGAGCGCCTCGTGGTGGCTCTTTTCGATGCCCTGCGCCGCCAGGAAAACCCGAAGGCGGCCCGGTTCGCTATGGGGCTGTTCCGGGATAGTATCCCGGACAATATCGCGGCCGCCGCGGCCAAATATCTGGCCGTGATTCAGAAAGATCGCGCCGTGAGCCTCCTTGACTCCCTTTCGATAAACCGCGGCAATGCTTATCTGAAAGCGGCCTGCGCCGAAGCCTATTCCCTTTACGGCGATGTCAAAATAATCCCCAGGCTGGCCGTCCTGTTCAGCGATCCCGCCCCCCAGGTGCGGGCGGCTGCCTTCTCCGCCCTGGTTAAAATCAATCCTTCCGAAGTGGAATACTACATCCGAAAGGCCCTGACTGATTCCGACATGGTCCCGGTTTCCCTGGCTCTCAGCGAAATCCAGCAGCGGCGCCTGACTGAATACCTGCCGCAGTTGCGAACCATGATGGAGGCCGGCAAAAAGACCGATGCCGATATCCGCCGCTCCCTTGTTGATGTCGCCAGCGCCATTTGCGCCGACAGCACCCTCAATGACAGCAACGCCGTCCAGATCCTCCTCGACGGCCTGATGGACCGCGAATATGTCATTCGCCGCGAGGCCGCGGCCGCATACAAGAAAGCCTTCGACAAGGACGAATCATCATCCATCGGGCGCGCCACCACCCGCATAAGTACCGGCCGGATAAAAAGCGGCTTCGAAAAATACGTCGAGAATCCAATGGCCGTGATCACCACCAGCAAGGGCGAGTTCACAATCGAATTGGATTATGACGCCGCCCCCCTGAACGTCCTGAATTTCATAGAACTGGCCGAGGACGATTTCTATGACAGTGTCCTCTTCCATCGCATAATTCCCGATTTCGTGGTCCAGGGCGGTTGCCCTCGCGGCGACGGCTGGGGCGGTCCCGCCTGGAACGTTCGCTGCGAATACTCACCCCGGCCCTACCGGCGCGGAACCGTCGGCATCGCCACCTCCGGCAAGGACACCGGCGGGTCGCAGTTCTTCATTGCCCTCTCCCCGCAACCGCACCTTGAGGGGCGTTACACCGTGATCGGCCGGGTGACTGCCGGCATGGACATCGTCGATCGCATCGTGCGGGGAGATACCATAGACAAAATAGAAATCCGGGGGAATTGATTATGCCAGGTTTTTACCACCGGCCGGTCCTCGTGATCCCGATGGCCGCCCTGATTGTCAGCGTATTGCTGGCCACGACCGCCGGCGGGGCGCAGGACATAAACGAGGCCGACACCGAGGCCCTCATCCAGACTATCCTCCATGTCGAAGCCCGTCAGAGCGAAGCCATCAAAGACATCGTCTACGACGCCGAGTATGTCGAGGGGGAAATGGAAGACGGCGAATTCAAAGAAAAACTGCGTTTCGTCAAGAAAATAACCATCATGTTCCTCGACGATACTGCCCTCTACCACGAGGACTACCTCGAGTATTACAAGGACGGTGAGCTTAAGAGCCAGAAGGATCTCGAAAACGAGGCCAAAGATCGCAAGGAAAAGAAGCTCAAACGCAAGGCCCGCGACGTATCCTTTCCCATGCTGACCCCCTTCGAACCGGATATGCGCGAGATGTACGATATCGCCTACCAGGGTGTCACCCCGGATACCATCGATGGCTACCTGTGTCACCAATTTCGCATCCGGGCCAGGGAAGAATCGGACGATCTGATCAACGGTGACTTCTATTTCGAAACCGAGACCTTTCACCTGTTGCGGGTCGACTTCTCCCCGGCAAAACTCGTCAAAAAGACCATGTTCAAACTCAAGGAGTTGAATATGACGGTGCGCTATGGCCCGACGGAGGAAGGATACTGGTTGCCACAGCAGTTCGACGTACAGGGCAAAGGCAAAGCCGCCCTGTTCATCGGCGTAAGCTTTTCCGGAACCGAATACTATCAAAATCCGCAGATAAACACCGGTGTAAGCCGTGAAACATTCGAGGTTGAATCATGACCGGTATTGAAGGAAATTACAGATCCAAAATCGTAAAGATCGACATCCCGTCCGACGCCAACATCATCTTCGGCATGAGCCACTTCATCAAAACCGTCGAGGATCTCTACGAAACCCTCATCACGTCGTCGGTCTCCATAAGGTTCGGGGTAGCTTTTTGTGAGGCCTCCCAACAGCGTCTCATTCGCACCGACGGCAATGACGAGAACCTTATCGAGATGGCCGCCAAGGCCGCCTTTGACGTCGCCTGCGGGCACACATTCTTCATCTACATGCGTGATGCCTATCCCATCAACGTCCTGAACCAGATTAAGCAGGTCCCCGAGGTCTGCCGGATTTTCTGCGCCACCGCCAACCCGCTCGAGGTGATCGTTGCCGAAACCGGCCTCGGGCGCGGCGTCATGGGCGTGGTCGACGGCGAACCCCCGCTGGGCATCGAGGGACCCGACGAAAAGGAAGAACGGGCAAAGTTCCTGACGACCATCGGCTACAAGCGATAGAACCGTACACGACTTTCAGGGAGCTTGAATGCGGCTGACAGATCTTTTCAATCAACTCCAGCGCCCCCCGGACGATCGCGGTGAGATGCATAAGATACCCTGGGACGATGCCGACTTCAGCCGGCGAATGCTCCGGGAGCATCTCTCCCAGGAACACGACCTCGCCAGCCGACGCCTGGCCACGGTAGACTCCCATGTTAACTGGATTCATCGCGAGATCCTGGTGGGGAAAACGGTGCGGGTACTGGATCTCGGATGCGGCCCGGGACTCTACAGCAATCGCCTGGCCGCTCTCGGACATCACTGCCGCGGAATCGACTTCTCCCCTGCCTCAATTGAATATGCCCGCGCGCAGCCGTCTCAGGCGGACCGGGTGGAGTACAGCCAGGGCTATATTCTCAAAGCCGATTACGGTCGGGACCACGATCTGGCCATGGTGCTCTACGGCGAGTTCGACGCCTTCTCGCGCGAGGACGCCGGGACAATTCTCCAGAAGATTTTTGAGGCGTTGACACCCTCCGGCCAGGTTCTGATAGAAGCCCACACCCTCGAATTCCTGCGGAGCGTGGGGCAGTCGGGTGACACCTGGTACAGCCAGTCGGACGGTCTTTTCTCGGAGAGACCGCACTTATGCCTGATGGCCAATCGCTGGATCGATGCCGCCAACCGCGTTGAGGCGGATTTTCATATCATCGACGCCGCCACCGGC